>CAYSFK010000049.1:0-14157 GCA_964430345.1 uncultured Oscillospiraceae bacterium
ACGGTGGAGATGTTTACGAATTTTTGTGGGACAAAAGTACGCACGTCTCAACGTGGTTTGTAAAGGGAAACATATCCACCGGCTGAATGCGTCCCACCCGGTAGCCGCCCTTTATCAGTACATCCAGATCCCGCCGCTGTGTCTCCGGGTTGCAGGAGACGTATACAACCCGCCGGGGCGCGCACTTTATCAGCGAGGAAAGGAAGCGCCCGTCGCTGCCGGAGCGGGGCGGGTCCATAAATACCACGTCGGGAGTCATGCCGTCCGCCGCCATCTGCTCCATGTATTTCCCCGCGTCTCCCTGGGTGAACCAGCAGTTTTTCAAGCCGTTCAGCTTTGCGTTGACGATGGCGTCCCGCACGGCGTCCTTGTTTATCTCCACACCTATGACCTGCTTGACTCTGCCGGAGGCCGCAATGCCTATGGTGCCCACGCCGCAGTAGGCGTCCAGCACCGTTTCGGCGCCGGTGAGCCCCGCCATGTCCAGCGCGGCGGCGTAGAGCTTCTCGGTCTGTACCGGGTTTATCTGGTAGAAGGAGCCGGGGGAGATGCGGAACCTGTAGCCGCACAGAGTGTCCTCGATATAACCGTCGCCGTACAGCACCTTGTCCCGGCTGCCCAGTACCACCGGGCCGAAGCGGTCGTTTATGTTCAGCACCACGGTGCTTATCTCCGGGTGCAGCTCCAGCAGCTTATGCAGAAAGGGCTTTTGCAGCTTGAATATAGGCGATACCGCTACCAGCACCACCATCACCTGTGCGCTCTTGAAGCCCCTCCGCACCAGCACGTGCCGCAGCCAGCCGCTGCCGCTGCGCTCGTCGTATACGTATATCCCGAATTCCGGCAGCATCCGGCGGATGTCCCGGATTATCCTGTCGGCTACCTCGTCCTCTATCATGCAGGAGTCCACCGGTACTATGGCGTGGCTCCCCGGCTGGTATATGCCGGAGACGATGTGTCGGCGACCGTCCAGCCCAAAGGCGGCGTGTACCTTGTTGCGGTAGTGGGCGGGCGTGTCCATGCCGATTATCTGCTCCACATGGCCAAAAGCCCCCAGCTGGCTCACGGCCAACCTCTGCTTATATAGAAGCTGCTCCCGGTAGGGCAGGTTTTGAAGCTGACAGCCCCCGCAGTGCCTGAACTGCGGACATGGCGGCGTGTATTTTTCTGACATACTGATCCTTTCATGTAAGAACAGTGATTCTCCGAGTATAGCCTTCCCCTTTGTAAATACTGAAAATCAAAAGACACCGTAGGGCGGGCTGCCCACAGCCCGCCGCCGTGCATGACCGTGTTTCGCGGCGGGCTGTGGGCAGCCCGCCCTACGGCATTATCAGTGCTTGCTTTTACTAATCACTGAAACCCATAGGCGAGGGGGACCGCTGGCAATGGGTAACTCTATCATACCACATTTCCGCCGATTTGCAAAGCCGTAGCTTTGGTGGTACAATATCACGAACGAAAGGAGGCCCGCTATGGACATACTGTATTCCGACAGCGATATATTGGTCTGCCTCAAGCCGCCCGGAGTCCTGTCCACCGACGAGCCCGGCGGCCTGCCTGAGCTTGTGCGCCGTGAGCTGGGTCAGCCCTCGGCGGATGTCCGCACTGTACACCGGCTGGACAGAGTGGTGGGCGGCCTGATGGTGCTGGCCCGAAACGCCGCCGCCGCCTCAGACCTCAGCGCCCAGCTGCGCGAGGGCCTGTTCAAAAAGGAGTACGCCGCCGTGGTCCACGGCGACCCGGGCGCGGGGGGCCGGCTTCGGGACCTGCTGTACAGGGACAAGGCCCGGAAAATGACCTTTGTGACCCAGACCCCGGGCAAGGGTGTGCAGGAAGCGCTGCTGGAGTACCAGCGGCTGTGGCACATCGATGGCCTGAGCCGCTTGCGGGTGCTGCTTCATACCGGCCGCACCCATCAAATACGCTGTCAGTTCGCCTCCCGGGGCTTTCCGCTGGCGGGGGAGCGGAAATACTCAACCCTGGAGGACGACTGCCCTCTGGCCCTGTTCTCCGCGAAGCTAAGCTTTAATCATCCCCAAAGCGGCGAGACGCTCAGCTTTACAGCGGAGCCGGAGAGCGGCTGGCCCTGGAATATTACGGAAGCCAATGGTTAACTTTTTAATAACAAGTCCATATTATACTTGTAAAAGCTTAACACAAAAGGTATAATCCCCTAAGTAAGCTTAAAATTTTTGAAATAAAAATCTTGGCAGGAGTGATATGGATACTTTGTTATTGGCAGCTATCATAGTGGGCGGTTATCTGCTGGGCTCCGTAAGCGTGTCCATCGCCATGTCCAGCTCGGTAATGGGTCAGGATGTGCGGCGCATGGGCAGCGGCAACGCCGGGGCTACCAATATGGCCAGGGTCTACGGCATGGGCGCCGGAGCGCTGACCCTGCTTGGGGATATGCTCAAGGCAGGGGCCGCCATGCTGGCGGGCTTCCTGCTGATGGGTGATCTGGGTCTTGCGTCGGCTGGGGTGGCCTGCATAGTGGGGCACTGCTTCCCCGTGTATTACGGGTTTCGCGGCGGCAAGGGCGTGTCCGCGGGCGCGGCCATAGCCTTGGCTATTGATTGGCGTGTGGCGCTGCTGGTGTTCGGCGTGTTTCTGGCGGCGGCGCTGCTGTCCAGAAAGGTGTCTCTTGGCTCTATTCTGGCGGCGCTGTCGCTGACGGCGGCCTGCCTTATCTTCCAGGTGTCGGAGCCCAGACTTATCCTGGCCATAATAAGCACCCTGCTGGTGGTGCTGCGGCATCATGAGAATATCCGCCGCCTGTTTTTGGGCACGGAGCCGGACTTTAAGCCTGCCGGAAAAAAGAAAAGACTGGAATAATAGGAGATAATACAGAATGAAAAAAGCGCTGATACTGCTAATAATACTTTGCCTGACCGTGTGCGCCGCCGGCTGCGGCGCCACTGCGCCGGAGGCGAGCCCTGCTCCCCCTGCTCCCACACAGGCCCCCGCGGAGACTCCCGCCCCAACGGCGGAGGCGGCGCCGGAGCCCACAGTGCCGCAGATACAGGTGAGTCTCTATGTCCCCAACGCCAACGCCGACGGCTTTGATCTGCTTGACGCGTATGTAAGCCAGCTCACCGCCGGGGAACTGATGTCGGCTCTAATAGCGGCAGGAGTGTTCCCGGAGGGCGTGGCGGTGAACTCCTGTGAGCTGAGTCAGGACGCTCAGGGTACGCCGTTGCTGGCTCTGGATATGAACGCCGCCTTTGCCCAGGTCATGAACTCTACCGGCACCACCGGCGAGTACCTGTATATGGGCAGTCTGGTCAACAGCTTCCTCAACGCCTTTGGGGCCAGCTTCGTTAACCTGACGGTGGACGGAGACCTGTTGGAGACCGGCCACAGCATTTACGATTTCCCCCTCACCTGGTACGAAAACTACTGAGCGCACAGTACACATAATGCACATACGGACGCGCGGAATGCGCGTCCGTGTTTTTTGATTGTACTTGAAAAACTCCGTCCCGGATAGTATAGTCTTTCCATATGGTAAACTAAAGGAGAACCCTCAATGGATGAAAAACTGCTTGAGAATATAGACTCATTTATCGACGAAAACTACGATGACATACTGCGTGATATCGCCGCTCTGGTGGCGGTAAACAGCGTCCAGGGCGAGCCGGAGCCGGAGGCCCCCTTCGGCATTGGCCCGGCGGCGGCGCTGAAAACCGCTCTGGACATGGCCTCCCGCATGGGCCTTGAGACGCGTAACTGCGAGAATATGATCGGCTATGCCCAGCTTGGCGGCGAGGGCGACTATATCGCCACGATCACCCATCTGGACGTGGTGCCCGCCGGCGGCGGCTGGAGCGGCCAGCCCTTTGAACTGCGCCGCAGAGAGGGCTACATCATCGGACGCGGCGTAAGTGACGATAAGGGCCCCGCGGTCCTGAGTCTCTATGCCCTGAAATATCTGAGGGAGCGGGGGATAAGCCTGCGTTACCCCGTGCGGGCCTTGCTGGGCGTTAACGAGGAGACCGGCATGGCCGACGCTGCGTATTATCTGAAAAACTATCCCGCCCCGCTGTTCTGCTTCAGCCCCGATGCCGCCTTCCCCGTGTGCAGCGGCGAGAAGGGCATACTGCAGGGCGGCATCGTCTCCCGTTTTCCTGCGGACAGAGTTGTGGCCATCGGCGGTGGCATGGCTCAAAACGCCGTGCCCGACAGCGCCTGGGCACTCATAAAGGCGCAGCGCCTTGAGAGCCGGGGCAGGGTCACCGCCGAGGAGACGGAGCCGGGGCTGTGGCGGCTGACGGCCACGGGAGTAGGCGGCCACGCCTCCACACCGGAGAATACCGTCAACGCCATAGGTCAGCTGGTGGACTATATCCTTGACTGCGGACTCACCGCTGGCGGGGAGCGGCGCTATTTTGAATTTCTGCGTCGGCTTTTTGCGGCCACCGACGGCAGCGGCCTGGATATAGCGGCGGCCGACGGCGTGTTCAGTCCGCTTACGATCATCGGCGGCGTCATAGAAATGGCGGACGGCCGCGTGGCCCAGAGCTTTGACTGCCGCTATCCCACGGGAACGGACGCACGGCAGATATGCTCTCGTATGCGTGAGCTGGCTGGGGACGCGGCGCAGGTGCGTGTGCTCACGGATAAGCCGCCCTTCCTCATGGGCGGTGAGGACGAGGCTGTAAAGGCCTGTATAGCTGTGTATAACGCTGTGACCGGTGAGAAGGCGGAGCCCTACACCATGGGCGGCGGCACCTATGCCAGAGTGTTTCCCAGAGCGGCGGCCTTCGGGCCGGAGCATCCGGAGCGTGAACGGCCGGCCTTTGCCGGTTCCATGCACGGCGCAGACGAGGCGGCCAGCGAGGCGGAGCTTATGGAGGCGCTGAAGATATATATTCTGGCCCTGCTGAAGCTGGAGACGCTGGAGCTTTGCCGCGGCAATTAACATTTTTTTAACCTTTATCCGCTGTGCTGCGGTATAATCGAAAAGTAGCAAAATATACGTGAGAGAGAAGGGCAGACTATGAATAAACGCGCGCTTATAGTTGAGGACGACGGTAACATCGCGGAGCTGCTGCGCCTGTATCTGGGCAAGGACGGCTTTGAGGTGATGATAGCCGCCGACGGCGGCAAGGCGGAGTCCTCCTTCGACCTGTTCCAGCCGGACGTGGTGCTGCTGGATATCATGCTGCCTGTGAAGGACGGCTGGCAGGTGTGCAAGGATATCCGCAAGAAATCCTCCACGCCTATCATCATGCTCACCGCCAAGGGCGAGACCAGCGACAAGATAAACGGTCTGGAGATGGGCGCAGACGATTATATCACAAAGCCCTTTGACGTGAAGGAGCTTTTGGCCCGTGTCCATGCCGTCATGCGCCGTACCGACGCGGACGCCCCCGTGGAGAAGAAGCTGCACTTCGAGAAGCTGGTCATTAATCTGGAGTCCTATGAGCTCATTGTGGACGGCAATAAGGTGGATACGCCGCCTAAAGAGATGGAGCTGCTGTACCATCTGGCCGCCTCACCCAACCGCGTGTTCACCAGAAACCAGCTGTTGGACGAGGTCTGGGGCTTTGACTATTTCGGCGACTCCCGCACAGTGGACGTACACGTAAAGCGTCTCCGGGAGAAGCTGGAGGGCGTGTCCGATAAATGGTGTCTTAAGACGGTGTGGGGCGTGGGTTATAAGTTCGAGGTGCAGGAGTAATCTCCCCCATGAAAAGCATATATTTAAGAAACTTCGCTGTCACCGCCGTGCTGGTGCTCTCCTGCTTTTTTGTGGTGGCAATGTTCTTCATCGGCGTAGGCCGGGTGTACATCATCCGCGGCTACCGCGACGATATGGTCACCAGTGCCCGGGAGGTCTCCCATACGGCGGCCGCCATCGGTGAGGCTGATTCCCTGTCCGGCTGGATGCTGTCCATGTCCATCAGCTCCGTGGCCCGCTCCACAGGCAATCAGATCTTCATCAGCGACGAGGGCGGCACGGTGCTCAGCTGTTCCGACAGGATGCCCATGTGCCGTCATATCGGAGTCGTCATCCCGGTGGAGGTCATCCATACCCTGGTGCAGTACGGCGAGGACTTTCCCGTCAGCGACCTGGGCGGGCTGTACCCGGAGAAGCGCTATGTGGTCTGTGAGCCTATCATCTCCGAGGCCGACGGCGAGCTTTTGGGCTATGTGTTTGTCACCAATGAGACCAAGAACATGATGGGCGGCTGGTCGGCGTTTCTGGCGCTGGCTGCCATCGTGGCGGTGGTGGTGCTGTGCCTGTCCCTTATCGTCTCCCTGCTGTATTCCAAGCGCATGGCCCGTCCTCTGGACGAGATAGCCTCCGCCTCAAGGAAGTTTGCCCGGGGCGATTTCTCCGTCCGCGTCCAGCAGGAGTACGACCCCACCGACGAGATGGGCGCTCTTATAAATTCCTTCAACAAAATGGCCGACTCTCTGGAGAAGGCCGAGGCCCGGCGCAGCGAGTTCATCGCCAATATCTCCCATGAGCTGAGAACGCCTATGACCACCATTGCCGGTTTTGCCGACGGTATTATCGACGGCACCATCCCCAGAGAGCAGGAGGTCAAGTATCTCCAGTCCATCCGGGACGAGACCCGGCGGCTCTCCCGTCTGGTGCGTGATATGCTGGACGTGTCCCAGACCCGCGCCAAAGCCTCCGACCCCAACAGGCGCACGGCCTTTGACCTGACGGAGCTGGTACTGCAAACTCTTTTGAGCTTTGAGGGCCGCGCCACCAAAAAGGGTCTGGACGTGGACCCCCAGCTTCCGGATAACCACATTATGGTCATCGCCGAAAAGGACGCCATCACCCAGGTGATATATAATCTTCTGGATAACGCCGTGAAGTTTGCCGACCCCGGCAGCTGCCTGACCCTGAGGCTGTATAAGGACGGCGGCAAGGCCTACGTCTCCGTCAAGGACAGGGGAGAGACCATCCCGCCGGAGGATCTGCCCTTTATCTTCGACCGCTTCCATAAATCCGACCGCTCCCGCAGCATGGATAAGGACGGCGTGGGTCTGGGCCTGTATCTGGTCAAGTCCATCATCAACAGCCACGACGAGGATATAGTAGTCCGCAGCGAGGACGGATTGACGGAATTTGTGTTTACGCTGAAGCTGGCCGAACGGTAAGTGTTGTTTCCCGACACCAAAGCGAGCATTTTTATATAGAAAGGTCACATTATGAGCAATAATATAAACAGCTCCGACAGCTGGTACGCCCCCTTGAGGGATGAGGGACCGGCCGCCGCAACCAAGGAAAAGAAGAAAAAGACCTGGCGGGTCATCGGTATAATAGCCCTTGTCGTCCTGCTTATCGTGGGCTCGTCTCTGGCCTTTTCGGGAGGCAGTGAGGAGCCGGCGGTGCAGGAGCAGGAGCCGGAGCTTTATTCGCCCGACGAGGAAATGCCCGATAATTGGGAGGACTTTTTCGACACCTATTTCACCGATGTGCAGACCGATACCGCCGAGATCGGCATCCCAATAGTGAAGGCCGACGCCGGATTTTCCCTTAAGCTCAAGCCCGCCGGAAAGACGGAGCTGAGCCTTAAGGAGATATACGCCGCCTGCTCTCCGTCCATCGTGGCCATCTCCGCCTATGCCGACGGTATGGCGGGCTATAGCTGGGGCACCGGCATAATCCTCTCTGCCGACGGTCTTATCCTCACCAATACCCATGTGATAGACGGTGCCGACAGCGCCACGGTCACTCTGTATGACGATTCCGCTTTCGAGGCCCGGCTTATCGGCGCCGACAGCATCAGCGATGTGGCCCTTCTCAAGATAGAGGCCACAGGACTTCCCGCGGCGGAGTTCGGGGAAAGCTCGGACCTGAGCGTTGGCGATAAGGTGGCCGCCATAGGCAATCCTCTGGGGGAGACCTTCCGCATGACCCTGACCGACGGCATAATCTCCGCCATAGAGCGGGGCATCAGCTACAACGGTCACAGCATGACCCTGCTGCAGACCAATACCGCTCTGAATGAGGGCAACTCCGGCGGCGCTCTGTTCAATATGTACGGGCAGGTCATAGGCATCACCAATATGAAGATGATGTCCGCCTACTCCAGCATCGAGGGCATAGGCTTCGCCATACCGTCGGCCACCGTGGCCTCGGTGGTGGACTCCCTTATAGAATACGGCGAGGTTCGTGGCAGGCCCTCCATCGGCATCACCGTGGGCGCCATTCCCGAAAACGCCTCCGTTGAATACGAGCTGCCCTACGGGCTGTACGTCTCCGCCGTCAGCGAGAATTCCGACGCCGCCGCCCAGGGCATACAGGTGGGCGATATAGTCTTGGCCGTCAACGGCACTACCGTCACCACCACCGATGAGGTGCTGGCTATCAAGAACAGCCTTAAGGTAGGGGACAGCATGACCCTTACCATATGGCGCGAGGGCGAGAGCTTTGATGTGAGCATCAAGCTGGTTGACACCAACGACGTGTATTGATTCTATTATAATTCAACCCCCGCCACTTCTGGCGGGGGTTTGTTTATCCTTATTCGCATACGTAGCAGTGCCATTCTTCCTCGCTGTAATGCTCCAGTATCTTAAAGCCGTTGGAAATAAGGGCGCTTTCCGTGTCCCCGCTGCGAAAGTCGATTATGCCCGAGCAGATGAATACCCCGTCCCCTGCCATGAACTGCCGTACCATGGCGGACAGCGGTATTATCACGTCGGCCACGATGTTGGCCAGCACCAGAGAATAGCCCTCGCCCAGAGAGCGCCGCAGCGAGGCGTCCGCCAGAATGTCCCCGGCCAGCGCCTTGAGCCTGTCAGCGCCTATGCCGTTGAGGGCGGCGTTGGACATCACCACGTCCGGGGCCTTGGCGTCGATATCCACTCCCACGCAGCTCTCCGACCCCAGCAGCAGCGCGCCTATGCCCAGAATACCGCTGCCGCAGCCCAGGTCCAGTACTCTCCCTCCGGGCTTGACCCGGTTTTCCAGCGCCGCCAGACACATCCTTGTGGTGGCATGGGAGCCGGTGCCGAATATTAGTCCGGGGTCAAGCCGCAGAGGCAGCCGCCCGTTTTCCGGCGTGGGCTCCCATTCCGGCACCACCACCAGCCGCTGCCCCACCTCTATGGGCTTGTAGTACTCCCGCCAGTTGTTCTCCCAGTCGCTGTCCTCCACGAAGCTTACGCCCACCTGCCCGTAGGCCGAGCGAATGCGGGACAGCAGCTCCCGGCCCTTTTCATCGTCCGGCAGGTAGCATTTTATTCGGCTCAGCCCCTTGAATTTGTCCTCCAGCTCCCTGTCAACATAGTCCCAGTACTGGCGGTTGTTCTCCAGAAAGCTTTTGAAGTCCGCCTCGCTCTCGATTACAAAGCCCTCGGCTCCCAGCTCTGTCAGCTCTGCGCAGCGCTGCTCCAGCAGCGCCTCCGATGTGTCCAATGTGACCTCCGCGTATCTCATGGTTATTAATCCTCTCTTTCCGCTTCTCGATGCTTATTGTACAACCTGTTCGGATTCTTTGCAACGGTTTAGCGCGGCTTAGGCGGTTATACCGATTGACCGGACTGCCGCTTGTGTGCTATTATAACATCAGGGGAGTGTGGCGGACAGCATAGATTCCCTCTTTTTCTGAAGGAGCTGAAAGAAGCTGAGTATATCTAGTCTTATCTCGATGCTGGGGGGCGTAGCCCTCTTTCTTTTCGGTATGACGCTTATGGGCGAGGGGCTCAAGAAGGTAGCCGGCAGCAAGCTGGAGCTGGTGCTGTACCGCCTCTCCGGTACGCCGCTGAAGGGTGTGCTGCTGGGCACCGGGGTCACCGCCGTTATCCAGTCCTCCTCGGCCACCTCCGTTATGGTGGTGGGCTTCGTCAACTCCGGCATGATGAAGCTGGAGCAGGCCATCTCCGTCATCTTGGGCGCGTTGATAGGCACCAGCGTCACCGGCTGGATAATCTGTCTTTCCAGTCTGGAGGGCACCGGCTGGGTGTCCATCCTTTCCACCTCCACCCTGACGGCGGTGGTGGCTGTCATCGGCATAAGCCTGCGTATGTTCTCCTCCTCCGTCTCAAAGCGGCACGTGGGGGACATTCTTCTGGGCTTTGCGGTGCTGATGTTCGGTATGCAGGCCATGAGCGGCGCCGTATCCCCCCTGCGGGACAGCCCCGCCTTTGTCGCCCTGCTTACAAAATTCACAAACCCCCTGCTGGGCATCCTGGCGGGAGCTATATTCACCAGCATCCTCCAAAGCTCCTCCGCCGCCGTCGGTATACTGCAGGCCCTGTCCATGACCGGGGCTGTGACCTTTGCCGTGGCCTATCCCATCATCTTGGGTATTGCCATCGGCGCTGCGGTGCCGGTGCTCATATCCGCGTTGGGTGCCAGGGTAGACGGCCGGCGTACCGCTCTGGCCTATCTGGTGATAGAGATTCTGGGTGTTTTGATCTGCGGCGTCGCCTTCTACGGGCTGGACGCTTTTATGGATTTTGCCGTTAAGGGCGCCGTAATGGACCAGGTCTCGGTGGCTCTGCTGAATTCGGTGTTCCGCGTCGTCACCACGCTGGTGCTGCTGCCAATGATAGAGCAGCTGAAAAAGCTGGTGTCCGCGCTGGTGAAGGAGAACAGGGAGGAACGGGAGGCCCATGCTGAGTTTGACAGCTTGGACGAGCGCTTCTTGTCCCATCCCGCGGTGGCTGTGGAGCAGAGCCGCATGACTGTCAACTCCATGGCCAAGCACGCCAAGGGGAATTTCCTCTCTGCCATGGACCTGCTGTACCAGTTCAACGACAAGGCGGCCGCCCGCGTGGAGCAGGAGGAGGAGCTGGTAGACAGATACGAGGATAAGCTGGGCACCTATCTGGTAAAGCTCACCGCCTCGGAGCTGTCGGTGGAGCAGAACGACGCCGTGTCCAAGTATCTCCACGCCCTCAGCGATCTGGAGCGTATCAGCGACCACGCCATGAACATCTGCGAGGCTGCCCAGGAGATACATGACAAGCAGGTGCATTTTTCCGAGCAGGCCAACCGTGAGCTGCACGTGCTCTCCGGCGCGGTGAGCGAGATATTGGAGCTGGCCTTCTCATCCTTCATGGAGACGGATCTGGAGAAGGCCTACAAAGTGGAGCCCTTGGAGGAGCATATCGACGTGCTGTGCGACGAGATGAAGATGCGCCACGTGGACAGACTTCAAAGCGGCACCTGCTCCTTGTCTCAGGGCTTCATCTTCAATGATATACTCACGAACTTCGAGCGTGTGGCGGACCACTGCTCCAATCTGGCGGTGGCCCTTATCGAGATAAGCAGCGACGCCTTTGATACCCATGATTACATACTCAATCTTAAAGAGCTCCGCTCTCACGATTTTGACAAGCTGTTCGCTTACTACTCCCAGAAGTACAAAATATAGTAAATACATAAGTGTCGGCGCATACCGAGAGCATCAGTATGCGCCGTTCTCCTGTTTAAAGCCGGTGTCGGGGGAGAAGTCCCCGTTTGCGAAAAGACTGCTTACGGCGCTGCGGTAATCCTCCAGCCGCTGCGCCTTGTTCACCGCCTTCAGAAGCCTGCCGCCGCCGGGGAACATATGCCCCATATAGAACCACAGCTCCTTCAGCCGGGCCATGGCGCAGCGCCCGTCATAGCCCGAGCGCAGCAGCTCATCCAGAAGCGTGTCGTGAAAGACCCGAAGCTGGTCTTTTGAGAGCTTGTCTCCGCCCTTGAGCTGCCTGAACAGCGCGGGATTCGCTGCTGCCCCCCGGCCGAGCATTACCGCCGCGCCCCCAGGCAGCCGGGGCGAAAGCGCCTCCATGTCCGCCGGAGTAAAAACGTCCCCATTATAGCATACCGGGAAAGGGCAGTCCCTGACCGCCCGGAAGAAGCCCTCCCTGTCGGGCAGGCTTTTGTACATCCCGGAGCGGGCTCTTGCGTGGATGATAAGCTCCTTGAGCGGATATTTTTTGTATATCTCCATGATGGCGGTAAACTCCTCCGTGGACTCCATGCCCATCCTGGTTTTCAGCGATACCGAGAGCCCACAGCCGTCAAATATCTCCTTAAGCAGCCCGTCCAGCGCAGGCAGCTCCCTCAGCAGGCCGGAGCCCTTGTGCTTGGCCGTCACCGTACCCGAGGGGCAGCCCAGGTTCAGGTTGACCTGCTCATAGCCCAAAGCGCCCAGGCTTTCGCAGACCTTCAGAAAGGGCAGCGCCCGGCTGCACAGCAGCTGAGGCACCGGCAGGCCCAGCGGATTATTCTCCGGCAGCAGGTCCCGCAGCAGAGACATTTTGAAGCGACCCTCCCCGTCCGGGGCGATAAAGGGCGCAAAGTATGCGTCCGCTCCGGGGAACATGGCTGCGTGGACGCGGCGGTACTGACAGGAGGTAACGCCCTCCATAGGCGCAAAATACAGGTTCATATCTGTCTCCGACGTTTTGATATTGCATACTATACACGAAAGCAGCCATAAAATAAAGCTGAAAATCTTAGCCCAATACATGAAATGGTCACAATTTTAATGTACAATTAGCCTAATAAACTTTGTTGGAGGAATGTTCAGTGAAGCATCCCGCTCTTGCACGAGTATTTTCCGTCGTGCTGGCCATACTCAGCTTAATAATGCTGCTCAGCGGCGGCTTCGGCCTCCGGGAGACGGCGGAGGAGTACGAGTCGGCCCAGGCTTATGCTCAGCGACTCAGAAACAGAATAGACACTTATGTTGAGCTGGACGGGAAACTCTCCGACAACAGAAGCTATAAGGAAGCTAAGGCGGAGCTTGAAAAGCAGCAGAAGGAGCACGACGAAAAGTCTGCCAAGCACAGGACGGAGCTGGCCGAGTACTCCGCGAAGAAGGGCGGCTACACCATGGGCGCCAACACTATTAACGACGCTTTGGCTGAATATAACGGTATTAAGGCGACCTACGACAGCAGCGCCGCCGCTATAAACGCCGCCATAGGAGACTGTAACTCAGCGGCTGCCGCCTGCTCCGCCGCCAGCGGCGAGGTGGGCTCCGCGCTGCAGACCTTAAACGGGCTGATAGCGTCCATGCCTTCCGAGCCCGAAGCGCCCCCTCTGCCGCAGGAGCCGCCCATACCCACAGCGCCCACCGAGCCCGACCCCGCGGCTCCGGAGTATCAGGACGACCCGGATCAGCTTCTGGCGGATCAGCAGGAATATCAGGCCAAGCTTTTGGAATATAATGCCGCCATGGAGCAGTACAATAACACAGACTTACCGGCCTATAACGACGCCATGCTCGACTATAACAACAACCTGCTCCCGGCATACAGTGAACAGATGCGGATATATCAGGGCGAGATGTACAACTGGGGTATGAGCATGGCCGGTTTTGCGGCAGGGCTTCAGGGCAGCGCCGCCGGCTGGGCTGCGGCAGCTCAGGGCGGAGCCGCCGTGCTTCAGTCCTCCGCGGCTCTGTTGGAGCCCTTTTCCTCTATGATGCCCTCCGGCGGAAGCGGCGGCAGTATGGATATGTCGTCCATGGGCGGCCTGTCCATGCCGGACGCCTCAGCGACGCCCCAGGAGATTGCCGGTACCCTGGCCGGTTTTCAGGGGGCTCTTGATATGGAGGCCTCCTATCTCGGCAAGCTGGCCTCCGGCCTTGGGGCAATTGGCCCCGGCATAACCAAGGCGGGACAGCAGCTATATTCCGCTCAAGCGGATATATGGTACTATTTCGAGGAGCTGGAGAAGGACGCGGCGGAGCTGGATAAGGAGAAGGAGCGTCTGGCTCAGGAGCGGCAGAGGCTGGATAAGCTCATACTCAGCACGGATGAGCTGAGAGAGCTTGAGAGCAGCCACACCTCCACAAGGGTGCTTATCACAAACATCGACGAGATAAAGGCTATGGTGGACGGCGGCGGCGAGCTGACGGAGAGCGCCGAGAGCTATCTGTCGTCGTATACGCAAAGCTCATGGCACATATACCGGGGTCGGCTTCTGATATGCGCACTTGCGCTGCTGGCTGGCGTGGCCGGCTTTGCCGGTATACCGGCGGCTTTTGAGAGAATAAAGAAGCGCTTCTGGCTCATTGCGCCGGTGCTGCTGTGCCTGGTGTGCTCCTGTGCCTGCGATGGGATCAATATGTACCTGGGCCTGGGCCAGATGTACGCGGCTCTGTTTACCGCCATCTTCGCCCTGCTGCAATTGCTTATAGTTCTGCCGAAGAACAAGCCAGTAAAAAGCGAGTAAAAGAA
>CAYSFK010000050.1:0-5929 GCA_964430345.1 uncultured Oscillospiraceae bacterium
CCCCGGCCAGCTCCTTGTTGGGGTAATTATCCCCATCCCGCTTGCAGTCTATAAGTGCCGCGGCCTCGGGAAGTGCGTCCGGACGGCACTCGTGGTGGTCCGTGATTATCATGTCTACGCCCAGCTCGCTTGCGTAGGCGGCCTCCTCCACGGCGGTAATGCCGCAGTCCACGGTGATAAGCAGGGTGGCTCCCTGCTGCTTGAGCGTGTCTATGGCGGCCCGGTTCAGGCCGTAGCCCTCCCGGCCTCTGTCCGGTATGTACGGCAGACAGCGCAGCCCCTTGCTTCTCAGGTAATCGGTCAGCAGGCAGGTGGCGGTGATGCCGTCCACGTCGTAGTCGCCGTAGACTGCCACAGTCTCCCTCCGCTCGACGGCCCGCAGCACCCGCTCTCTGGCCCTGTCCATGCCGGATATGAGCATGGGGTCGTGTATGCAGTCCTCCCCGCCGTAGACCAGCCGCCTGGCCTCCTCCGCCGTCTCCACTCCCCGCAGGGCCAGCACCGCCGACAGCAGGGGAGCGAAGCCGCAGTCCAGAAGCTCCAGCGGTACGCTGGGCCGGTCGTATGGTATTTTCCAGTCCTTAGCTTTCATGTTTTTTCTGCATTTCTATATTATTTAATAATTTATAATAACAAAAAAATACAGTATATTCAATAGCGGCGAAAAAAGAATTCTCCCGTCCCTACCTCGTGTATTCCCTCAGTCCGCGCCCGCCGCCGCCCTCGGCCGTGGCCGCCGCCCGCTCCAGCGCCTGTGCCGGCGTTGCGCACAGGGAAAACAGACCCAGACAGTCCCGGCTCATGAAGCCCCCCTCTGCGGCGTTTTCCAGCGCGGACAGCAGCGGCCCGTAGTAACCCAGAGTGTTCAGCAGCACCATGGGCTTGTTGTGCCTCCCCAGCTGCTTCAGGGTCAGAGTCTCAATAAACTCCTCAAAGGTGCCTATGCCTCCGGGCAGCGCGATAAAGGCCTCCGCCCGCTCCGCCATTATCTCCTTGCGTCGGCTCACCGTCTCGGTAAAAATAAACTCCGTGCAGTCTTGCAGCAGTATACCCGGCTCGTCGAAAAACCGCGGCGCCACGCCTGTAATCGCCCCACCGCCCTCCCGTACTCCCTCTGCGCAGGCGCCCATAAGCCCTCCTGCGCCGCCGCCGAATATGAGCCGGTGCCCGTCCCTTGCCATAAGAGCGCCCAGCTCTCTTGCCGCCTGAAAGTACTCGCTCCTCAGCCCGTCCGCAGACGCGCCGTATACGCATATCTCCATCTTGCCCTCCAAAAAAAGCCGTCCTTGCCTCAAAGTATAACACCCAAAACGCCTCTTGAAAAGCCCGGTCAAATAGATTATGATGATACGGTTAAGATGTATTGGAGGGCCTATGAAAAGACTTATTATATTTATTATAACTGCCGCCCTGCTGCTGTGCCTCTGCGCCTGTGGAGCGGCGTCCACGGCGGAGAGCGGGGGAGAGGGGCTTGAGATAATAGCCACTGTTTTTCCCGCCTACGACTTTGCCCGTGTTATCGCCGGTGACAGGGCAAACGTCCGCCTGCTGCTGCCCCCCGGTTCCGAGGCCCACAGCTATGAGCCCACCGCCCAGGATATCCTGCGCCTGCGTTCCTGTGACCTGCTGGTCTGCAACGGCGGCGAGTCCGAGTCCTGGCTTTCGGAGCTTTTGGACGGCTCCGACAAGGAAATACCCATGCTGGCCATGCTGGACTGCGTGAATGCCTTGGAGGAGGAGACCGTTGAGGGTATGCAGGCCGAGCACCAGGAGCATGACGGGGAGCCGGAATATGACGAGCACGTCTGGACCTCCCCGGTCAACGCCGTTTTCATCTGCCGCGCCATATGCGACAGACTCTGTGATATCGATATCGCCAACACCGATTACTACAGGACGAACCTAGAGAATTATGTAAACCAGCTCCAGGCTCTGGACGGCCAGTTCCGCGAAATAGCGGACGCAGCCGCCCGAAAAACAGTTGTGTTTGCCGACCGCTTCCCGGTGCGGTATTTTGTGGAGGAATACGGGCTGGATTACTACGCCGCCTTCCCCGGCTGCGCCGAGGACGCGGAGCCCTCCGCCGAGACCGTGGCCTTTCTTATCGACAAGGTCCGCGCCGAGAGCATTCCCGCCGTGTTCTATATCGAGTTTTCCAATCAGAAGATGGCGGATATAATCTGCGAGGAGACCGGCTGCCAAAAGCTGCTGTTCCACGCCTGTCACAATGTGGGGGCGGACGAGCTTAAAAACGGCGTCAGCTATCTTTCGCTGATGGAGGGCAATGTGGAGACTCTGCGGGAGGCGCTGAGCTGATGGCCATTATCCAATGCTCCGATTTGCGCTTTGCCTATGACGGCAGGACAGTGCTGGAGGGCGTAAGCTTTTCCCTTAACGCCGGGGACTATCTCTGCGTGGTGGGTGAAAACGGCTCCGGCAAGTCCACGCTGATAAAAGGCCTGCTGGGCCTTAAAGCCCCGGACGGCGGCAGCATCGTTTTTGCCGACGGCTTGAAGCCCACGGAGATAGGCTATCTGCCCCAGCAAACTCAGATACAGAGGGACTTCCCCGCCAGCGTGTACGAGGTGGTGCTCTCCGGCTGCCTCAACTCTCTGGGCGGCCGCCTCATGTACTCAAAGGCGGATAAGGCCAGAGCGCTGGAGAACATGGAGCGCATGGGCATAGAGGATATCAGGGACGCCGGATATCAGCAGCTCTCCGGCGGTCAGCAGCAGCGGGTGCTGCTGGCAAGGGCCCTCTGTGCCACCAAGCGCCTGCTCCTGCTGGATGAGCCGGTCACGGGGCTGGACCCCATCGCCACCGGGGAGCTTTATAACCTCATTAAGCTTATTAACCTCTGCGACAATATTTCCGTCATCATGGTATCCCACGATATCCATGAGGCCGTGCGCTACGCCACCCATATCCTCCACCTGGGCCACCGCCAGCTGTTCTTCGGCACGGCGTCGGAGTATAGGGAGAGCGATCTGGCCCGCCGTTTTCTGGGAGGGGGCAGACTATGAGCGAGCTTATCAATATGCTGTCCTATCAGTTCATGCAGCGGGCCCTGGTGGTGGGTGTGCTGGTGTCCCTGTGCGCGGCCCTGCTGGGCGTGTCGCTGGTGCTTAAGCGGTTTTCCATGATAGGGGACGGGCTTTCCCATGTGGGCTTCGGCGCTCTGGCGGTGGCCACCGCTCTGGGGCTTGCCCCTCTGGCCGTGGCGGTGCCCGTGGTGGTTGCGGCGGCGGTGCTGCTGCTGCGGCTGAGCCGGAACGCCAAGCTCAAGGGCGACTCCGCCATAGCCATGATATCCAGCAGCTCCCTTGCCATCGGCGTCATCTGCCTGTCCCTCAGCACCGGCATGAATACGGAGGTCTCCGGCTATATGTTCGGCAGCATCCTCTCCCTCAGCCGCAGTGACGCGGTGATAAGCGTTATCCTGTCGGCGGCGGTGCTCACCCTGTTTGTGCTGTTTTACCCCCGCATCTTCGCCGTCACCTTTGACGAGGCTTTCAGCCGTGCCACCGGCGCGAAGACAGAGCTGTACAATACCCTGCTTGCCGTGCTCACAGCGGTGACGGTGGTGCTGGGTATGCGCATGATGGGCGCCCTGCTCATCTCCAGCCTTATCATATTTCCCGCCCTCTCGGCCATGCGCGTGTGCCGCCGCTTCAGGGCGGTGGTACTCTGGGCTGCGGTCATCTCGGTGTCCTGCTTCCTTCTGGGGGTGCTCGTTTCGTATTTTATGGAGACGCCCACCGGCGCCAGCATCGTGGTGGCGGACCTTCTGGCCTTTGCCCTCTGCTCCATAATTGGAAGGAAGTAGCTTGATATACACTTTAAATGCATAAAAACTGTGCATATGCAGAATACAATGCATATAACTTTGAGAAAACCGGAAAATATTGAATAATCTTTCAAAAAAGCCTTGACAAGCCTATGGGCCTGTGCTATTATCACAAGCGTCAAGGACAAAATTTGTGGATAACAACGAAAGGTTAGGTTTTATAAAATGAAAAAGATGACTAAGCTTGTATGTATGCTTCTGGCGCTGACCATGGTTTTCGCCCTCTGCGCCTGCGGTTCCTCCGCCAAGGGCATGACGGTCACCTCCGGCAAGCTCACAGTGGCCACCAGCCCCGACTTTGCCCCTTATGAGTTCTACGCCATAGACGCTGACGGCAATCCTCAGCTGGCCGGCTTCGATATCGCCCTTGCCCAGTACATAGCCGACTACCTCAAGCTGGAGCTGGAGGTCGTCCCCATGGACTTTGACGGCGTGCTGCTGGAGCTGTCCAATAAGACGGTTGACCTGGGCGTTGCCGGCCTCTCTCCCGACCCCACCCGTATGGACGCCATGGACTTCTCCGATATCTACTACCTGGGCGGCCAGTCCTTCGTGACAGTGCAGGACAAGGCTGGCGAGTTCCCCACCCTGGCGGACGCCAATAAGGCGGGTCTTGCCATCGGCGCTCAGAACGGCTCCATCCAGATGGATCTTGCCAATGAGAATACCCCCGATGCTGACATCGTTGCCCTTACCAAGGTCACCGATATCATTGCCGAGCTCCTTGCCGGCAAGCTGGACGGCGCCTTCATTGAGACCGCCGTTGCCGAGAGCTATGCCAAGAACTACCCCGAGCTGGCTGTCATTCTGGACGTGCCCTATGATCAGGCCGGCTCCGCCGTGGGCGTCAGCAAGGGCAATGAGGCTCTGCTCAAGGGCGTGAACGAGGCCATAGCCGCCGCTCTTGCCGACGGCAGCATGGACAAGTTCGTGGCCGAGGCCAATACTCTGGCCGAGGGCGAGAAGTACGAAGGCCTGCTGGAGAACAAGGGCTGAGCTTCACGGCATTAACAGTGTCATTATGCGACGGACCTCCCCGCAAGGGGAGGCCATCGCTTGTTTATCAGAAATAAAGGAGAATTCCTATGCTCTCTGTTGCGGGCTTTCAGAAAGCGTTCAAGTATATGGATCTGTTCTGGCAGGGCGCGGCGTGTACGGTGTCCCTGTCTGCGCTGACGGTAATCTTCGGTTTCATCCTGGCCCTGACTCTGGCCCTGTGCCGTCTGGGTAAAAACCGGGTGCTCAAGGCCATTGCCACCGCCTATGTGGAGTTTTTCCGGGCGACCCCCATGCTGGTGCAGATATGCCTTATATATTACATAGTCTTTGCCGGCGTGAAGGTACTGCCGGGCTTCAAGCTCTACGGGTTCATCAGGTTTGACAGGTTCTTCCCCGGCGTGGTGGCCCTGTCGCTGAACTCCGGGGCATACCTGTCGGAGATAATCCGCTCCGGCATCCAGTCCATTGACGGCGGCCAGACCGAGGCGGCCCGCTCTCTGGGTATGTCCGGGTGGAAGACCATGCGTCTGGTGGTGCTGCCCCAGGCCATCAAGAATATCCTGCCTGCCATAGCCAACGAGTTCGTCACCATCATCAAGGAGTCGGCCATCTGCTATACCATCGGTGTGCAGGATATCATGTCCGCAGTCCACTCCGTCAAGGGCGCTACCTACAGCATAGGCGAGGCGCTTATCATAGCGACGGTGATGTATTTCTGCCTGACCTTCCCCACCAGCAAGATAATCGAACATTTTGAAAGGAAGATGAGCCGTGGAGACAAGCGATAAGCTGATAGAGGTCAAGGGCCTCAAGAAGCACTACAACAAGGGCGCCATAAAGGCGCTGGACGGCGTCACCGTGGACATCAACCGTGGGGATGTTATGGCGATAATCGGCCCCTCCGGCGGCGGCAAGTCCACCTTTCTGCGCTCATTGAATCTGCTGGAGCAGCCCACCGAGGGCGAGATAATCTTCGAGGGCGTGGACATCACCAAGAAGAAGGACGCCCAGGGCAAGAAAATAAATCTGGATGTGCACAGGCAAAAGATGGGCATGGTGTTCCAGCACTTTAACATCTTCCCA
>CAYSFK010000050.1:5939-14025 GCA_964430345.1 uncultured Oscillospiraceae bacterium
TGTGAGGGAAAAGATTGAAGTGCTGGAATACCATGCCCATCAATCTGGACCTCCACCGTCAGAAGATGGGCATGGTATTCCAGCACTTCAATCTTTTCCCTCACATGACCATACTGGATAATATGACCCTGGCCCCCATACAGGTCAAGGGCATGGAAAAGTCGGCGGCGGAGGAGAAGGCCATGCAGCTTTTGGAGCGTGTCGGCCTGGCTGACCGTGCCGGTGCTTACCCCATCCAGCTCTCCGGCGGCCAGAAGCAGCGCGTTGCCATAGTCCGGGCTCTTGCCATGGAGCCGGAGGTCATGCTTTTTGACGAGCCTACCTCGGCTCTTGACCCTGAGATGGTGGGCGAGGTGCTGGACGTTATGAAGAAGCTGGCCAACGAGGGCATGACCATGGTGGTGGTGACCCATGAGATGGGCTTTGCCAAGGAGGTGGGCAACCGCATCCTGTTTATGTGCGAGGGGAAGATAGCCGAGGAAGGCACACCCGAGCAGATATTCAATAACCCGCAGAACCCCAGACTTCAGGACTTCCTGTCAAAGGTGCTAATATGAGCGTTAATGAAATGAAAAAAGCAGCCATAGAGTCGATAGATTCTATGGCTGAGGTATTTACCGGCATTGCCGACAGCATTTGGGACACGCCGGAGCTGTCCCTCAAGGAGTATAAGGCCACGGAGATATATACCGCTGCACTGCGTGCTCAGGGCTTTGCCGTTACGGAGAAGCTCTGCGGCATAGACACCGCCTTCTCCGGCAGCTTCGGCAGCGGCGGCCCCGTCATTGGCATACTTGGCGAGTACGACGCCCTGTCCGGCCTGTCGCAGCAGGCGGGTGAGACGGAGGAAAAGCCCGTCGTCCCCGGCGGCAGCGGCCACGGCTGCGGCCATAACCTGCTGGGCGCGGGGTCCTTCGCGGCTGCGGTGGCGGTGAAGGAGTATCTGCAAAAAAACGGCCGTCCGGGCACCGTGGTGTTTTTCGGCTGCCCCGGCGAGGAGGGCGGCAGCGGTAAGGCCTTTATGGCCAGAGACGGGCTGTGGCGCGGTCTGGATGCGGCCTTGTGCTGGCACCCCTCCGACGTAAATCAGGTCAAGACCGGCACCAACAACTCCTGCATACAGGTGCTGTATAAATTCTCCGGTACAGCCGCCCACGCCGCCGGCGCGCCCCACGAGGGGCGCAGCGCTTTGGACGCGGTGGAGCTTATGAACATCGGCGTCCAGTTTCTGCGGGAGCATATGACCGACGACTGCCGCATACATTACGCCATAACCGATACCGGCGGCGTGTCCCCCAATGTGGTGCAGGCCAGAGCCAGTGTGCTGTATATGGTCAGGGCCAATAAGGTGGCGGACTCGGTGAAGCTCCAGACCCGGGTGGACGATATTGCCAGGGGCGCGGCGCTGATGACCGGCACTGGCTTCCAGCGGGTTTTCATAGACGGTACGGCGGAGCTGCTGCCCAACTACACTCTTGAGCAGGCCCTGTATAAGAACCTGACAGAGTATGGCCCCCCGGACTACAGCGCAGAGGACAGGGCGCTGGCCGCCGCCATCCGTGACACATATCCGAAAAGCGATAAGCTTCCCGGCATAGGCGCGCAGCATGACCAGGCCATCGCCGACAAAGTGAAAGCGCTGACGGAGAACATGAGCAAGCCCCTGAACGATTTTGTTATGCCGCTGTACTCCGGCTCCTGCTTCGTTCCCGGCAGCACGGACGTAGGCGACGTGAGCTGGCAGACCCCCAGCGCTCAGGTGGAGCTGGCAGCCTGGCCCTCGGGTATGCCCGCCCACTCCTGGCAGGCGGTGTCCTGCGGCAAAACAGGCTTTGCCCATAAGGCCATGCTCTGCGCCGCCAAGGTTCTGGCCGCCACGGCTGTGGATCTGCTGGAGGACGCTTCTCTGCTGGCTGCGGCAAAGGAGGAATTCGCTGAGAGATCTGCCTCCGGCTATGTCTGCCCCATAGAGCCGGGCGCCGTCCCTATAGCCCTGTAGCCGTAAGAATAATAAAAATCATATTGGGTATACTAAATTAGCACTCTTTCTTAAAGAGTGCTAATTTTCATATTCTGTTCATATATATTGCTATATTTATTAACATTTGTATTGTATTTTATATACAGGATGAAACGAAAGAAATGAACGAATCACCCGAATCAGATGTAATAAAATAATGGAGGTATATATCATGTTTGAACTTATTCCTTTTGGACGCAGCATCCGCAGCTATTCCGGCTTTGACCCCTTCCGGGGCCTTGACGAGCTGGAGCGCAGCCTGTTTTCCAATGTCCCCACTGTCTCGGCCTTCCGCACTGATGTCAGCGACACCGGCGATGCCTACAAGCTGGAGGCGGAGCTTCCCGGCTTCAGCAAGGACGATATCAAGATAGACATTGAGAACGACTGCCTCACCATCAGCGCCGAGAGAAGCGCCGACAACAAGGAGGAAAAGACCAACTACGTCAAGCGCGAGCGGTTCTACGGCTCCTTCAGCCGCTGCTTCGATGTCAGCGGTGTCAATGTGGACGGCATCGAGGCCGCCTATAACGACGGTGTGCTCACTCTCACAATGCCCAAGAAGGCGGCGGAGCTGCCCCCCACCCGCAGGCTGGAGATCAAGTAACGCATACTCTCACACAAACAACGGCTCTCCTTTCGGAGAGCCGTTGTTTACATAAAAGAGTAAACATAATTAGTTGTTCTTGTCCTTAGGCTTAAACAGCAGCGCCACCAGCAGCGCGAAGAATACCGCGGCGCACAGGCCGCCTGCGGCGGCGGTGAA
Organism: uncultured Oscillospiraceae bacterium; assembly: GCA_964430345.1. Classification (GTDB taxonomy): domain Bacteria; phylum Bacillota; class Clostridia; order Oscillospirales; family Oscillospiraceae; genus Limivicinus. The sequence goes on from CAYSFK010000050.1 coordinate 8,726, forward strand.
GCCTCCGGTGAATATGCCCAGAAAGCCCTTTTCCGCCACCGCCTCCTTCACGCCCTTGGCCAGAGCGCTGCCGAAGCCGGTCAGCGGCACCGTGGCCCCGGCCCCGGCCCAGTCTATAAGCGGCTGATAAAGACCCAGAGCACCCAGCAGTACTCCCGCCACCACATAGCTGGTGAGGATCCTGGCGGGGGTCAGCTTGGTGCGGTCAATAAGAAGCTGACCTATTACGCAAAAGAGCCCGCCCACTGCAAAGGCCTTCAGGTATTGAAGCAAAATATCCATTCTTACACCCCGTTTTCCAGACTTACTGCGTGGCAGATGCCCGGTATGCTCATGCCCTGCTGGCAGCTCAGAGGAGACATCAGCGCTCCCGTGGCCGCCACCAGCACTCGGTTCCATACGCCCTTTTCCATGCCCCGCAGTATATGGCCGCACAGCACCGACGCGCAGCAGCCGCATCCGGAGCCTCCGGCGTGAACATCCTGAGTGTTCAGGTCGTATATCAGTACGCCGCAGTCCATATACCGGGGGCCCAGCTCTATGCCGTCCTCGGCGAAAAGCCGTTGCAGCAGATCGTGGCCTACAGCGCCCAGGTCGCCGGTGAATATGGCGTCATAGTAGTCCAGGGTACGCCCGGTGTCCCGGAAATGCGCGGACAGGGTGTCGTAAGCGGCGGGGGCCATGGCGGCGCCCATGTTGTTGGCGTCTGTTATCCCCGCGTCTACTATGATCCCCGGCGTAAGTGTGCTTACTTTCGGCCCGGAGCCGCCCCGCTTCAGTATCGCGGCCCCCGCCCCGGTGACTGTCCACTGGGAAGTGGGGGTGCGCTGACCGCCGTATTCCAGAGGAAAGCGGTACTGCCGCTCCGCGGTGCAGAAGTGGGAGCCGGTGACGGCGCAGGCCGTTTCCATTGTTCCGCTCTCTATAAAAAGCGCGCCCATAGTCAGCGACTCTGTCATGGTGGAGCAGGCGCCGTAGAGTCCGAAGTAGGGGACAGCGCTGTCCTTGGCGGCAAAGGCGGAGCTGACGCACTGGTTGAGCAGATCGCCGGACAGTATGCAGTCCGGGTTAAGCGCCGCTTTTTGGCAGGCCATGCTGTAGCAGCGCTGCAGCATCAGGCTCTCTGCCTTCTCCCATGAATCCTGACCGAAGTAGGAGTCCTGGGAAACCTGGTCGAAGCAGTCCTTCAGCGGCCCCTGCCCCTCCTTTTTCCCGGCCACCGCCGCAGACGCGGCTATTCGCGCATTGCCGCTCAGCATCAGTGTCCGGCCCTGTCTTTTACTTTCCATCACACATCGCCCTTTCAGAGTTTTCTTTAGTATCACCACTTCCGCCGAAATAATGCATAAATATAAAGTAGGTGCTGTATCACTATTCGCAGAATGCACAGGAAAGGCATTCTTTGCCGTACCATGAGAAACCGCCGAACAAATCAACTAATGCCGTAGGGCGGGCTGCCCACAGCCCGCCGCCGTATCTGAGCGCGTTTCGCGGCGGGCTGTGGGCAGCCCGCCCTACAGGGTGAAAAACACTGCTCTGCGCTTATCTGACAGGGGACAGGCAGCGGAGAGATAGAGCAAGGCCGGAACATCCAGTTATTGTTGGGTGTTCCGGCCATTTCTCTACCTCAGTCAGAGGAAGCCAAAAGCAGTTTGCGCAATATCACGATAGTGCTACAGCCTCTACGGGTTTGTATAGTATTTACAGCTCTTTTTTAATTGGATGCCGGATGACTGTTCTCCACTTTTCCGGCGCTGTTTTCCTTGCGTCGGACAGGTATATCTCATGGTGGAGTCGGCCCTCGTCCATGTCGTTTACATAACCCTTTTCCGCAATGCAGGCGTTCATCAGCGCCACGGTGGCGGGCTCGTCGTCATAGGGGCCGGTGTGCATTATCTGCACGCAGATGCCCTCGTCGATCGCCAGCAGCTCCGCCTTGGAGCAGTCCAGCTTTTTCTTTTTCAGCGCCTCCGCCTTGGCCCAGTTCAGGTCATCCTCGGTCACAAAGTCCGGCAGACGGATGACGGATATCCAGTTGAAGGTCTCCTTGCGTGAATAGTCTATCCCGGCCACGCCCTCCTGCCACCAGAAGCCCTCCAGCGGCGGCACCACATAGTCGTAATAGCCCTCTATCCGGTGGTCGCCCAGCTTGCTCATTTTTATGGTGTAGGCCAGTGCGTACAGTATACCCACGGCGGACTTGTATTCGCCGCCCTCGTCATTGGGGTTGCCCTTGCCCCGCACGGCTATGTAATTCGCCGGCGGCACCGTGACTATCTCCGGCTTCCCCCCGGGCATATAGAATTCCTTGTATTCTTTTTTGAAATCAAATGCCATTTTTATAGCCTCCGGATTCAGGATGCAACCAGTATATTCCTGACAGCGGCCTCCGTCAATACTCAAACCAGCCGTCAAAGACCTTGACGGTGCTGCCGGTGAGGGTGACCCTGCCGCCGGAGTAGTTCACGGTCAAATCGCCGCCCCGCAGCTTAACGGTGATGTCCGCCCCCTCCTGACAAAGTCCGTTCTCCACCGCCGCCACCACCGCCGCGCAGGCGCCGGTGCCGCAGGCCAATGTCTCCCCGTTGCCCCGCTCCCATACCCGCATACGCAGACTGGTCCGGTTTATCACCCTGACGAACTCGGTGTTTATCCGCTCCGGGAACTCCCTGGCGTACTCGAAGGCCGGGCCCGTTTTCTCCAGCTCCAGCCCGTCCAGCCCGTCCACGAACACCACGCAGTGGGGATTGCCCACGGACAGACAGGTCACGCTGTATTCCCTGCCTCCCACGGTAAGGGGGCTGTTTATCATCCTCTCCGCCGGGTAAACCGCCGGCAGGGACTTCAAATCAAAACTGACCCTGCCCATATCCACGGACACGGAGCTGACCTTCCCGTCCCTCAGATGCAGCTGCAGACTGTGTATGCCATTGGCGGCCTCCACGGTGAGCTGTCGGGAGCGGATGTAGCCGCTGTCGTACAGGTATTTGCCCACGCAGCGGATGTTGTTTCCGGCCATTTTGCCTTCGCTGCCGTCCCGGTTGAAGGAGCGCATCTTTGCGTCGGCCACTGCGGACTTTTCGATAAGAACGATGCCGTCGGCCCCGATGCCGTAGTGGGCGGCGCATAGGCTTACGCACAGGGACGCCGGGCAGGTGATGGCCCCGTCGAAATTCTCCACGAAGATGTAGTCGTTGCCGCAGGAGTGCATCTTGGAGAACTCTATCCGCTGCCGCCACTGGCGCATGGCGTTGATATCCACCAGCTCCGCCGTAGCCGCTGTGAAGCGGCTCTCTATTATCTCCGCCAGCGCCCCGGCAGTGTCCAGACTTGTCATGCAGGGTATGCCCAGCTGCATGGCCCTGCGGTGGAGCCTTGTATAATCTCCCACGGTGGCGTCCTTCACGGCGCCGGTGTATACGATGTAGCTGAGCTTTCCGCTCTCCATGAGCCTTGTTATATCGTCGCTTACATCGGCGTTGGGCACGGAATTGACCTCTATGCCCAGCCCCTCTATCACAGCCGCCGTGCCGGTGGTGGCGTAGAGGCTGATGCCCAGGTCGTAAAAGCGCTTGGCCAGGGTGATTATCTCCTGATAGTCGTTCTCCGCTACCGACAGCAATATACCGGCCTTTCCGGCGGCGCGGGCGTCGGGCAGCTTGAAGCCGGCGGCGGTAAGCCCCTTGAACAGCGCCTCCGCCATGGTCTTGCCTATGCCCAGCACCTCGCCGGTGGATTTCATTTCCGGGCCCAGTATGGAGTTTGCGTCGCTGAGCTTCTGGAAGGAGAACACCGGCACCTTCACCGCGCAGTAGGGCGGTGTGCGGAACAGGCCCGTGCCGTAGCCCAGGGTGCTCAGCTTTTCGCCCAGCATCACTCTGGCGGCGATGTCCACCATGGGCACATTAGTGACCTTGCTTATGTAGGGCACTGTCCGGGAGGCCCGGGGGTTGACCTCGATAACATACAGCTCCCCCTCAAAAATGAGATACTGTATATTTACCAAACCCTTGGTGCCCAGGGCCAGAGCCAATTTCTGAGATACATCGCATATTCTGACGAGAGAAACGTCGCTGAGGTTGTAGGGCGGGTATACGGCGATGGAGTCCCCGGAGTGTATACCGGCCCGCTCTATGTGCTCCATGACGCCGGGGATAAGCACATCCTCCCCGTCGGAGATAACGTCTACCTCCAGCTCAACTCCGGGCATATACTTATCCACCAGCACCGGGTTTTCGATGCCGCCGGACAGGATGCGCCGCATATACTCCGCCGTCTGCTCGGGAGAGCGGGAGATGGTCATATTCTGCCCGCCTATGACATAGCTGGGCCGCAGCAGTACGGGGTAGCCCAGAGTCTCGGCGGCGGACAGGGCTTCCTCTGTGGTTTTCACGCCCATGCCCCGGGGGCGGCGTATGGCAAATTGCTCCAACAGGGCGTCAAACCTTGCCCTGTCCTCGGCCACGTCTATGCTCTCGGCGCTGGTGCCCAGAATGGGTATGCCTTTGCCGTCCAAAAATCCGGTGAGCTTAATGGCGGTCTGGCCGCCGAAGGCCACCACCACGCCCACGGGCTTTTCAACCTCGATTATGCCCATAACATCCTCCGGACACAGGGGCTCAAAGTACAGCCTGTCGGCGGTGTCGTAGTCGGTGGAGACGGTTTCGGGATTATTGTTGACTATCACCACATCGTAGCCCATGCTTTGCAGGGTCCACACGCAGTGAACCGAGGAGTAGTCAAATTCTATGCCCTGGCCGATGCGGATGGGGCCGCTGCCCAGCACCATCACCACGGGCCTGCCGCTGCGCCTGAAGGCGCGGGCCTCACAGCTTTCGTCGCAGCTGGAGTAGAAGTACGGCGTTTCCGCGGCAAACTCCGCCGCGCAGGTGTCCACCATCTTGTAGCCGTAGCGGAAGGCCGGCAGAGCCTTCTCCCCGCTCATGCGGCGGATGGCGGCGTCGGGATAGCCCATGCGCTTGGCCCGGCGGTAGAGCTCCTCCGTGAGCGGCCCGGCGCGGAGGGCGTCCTCCAGCTCCGCAAGGCCCTGGAGCTTGTAGAGGAAAAAGCGGTCTATCTTGGTGATGTCGAAGATCTCATCCACGGTCACGCCGCTTTTCAGGGCCTCGAAGACGGTGAAAAGCCGGCGGTCGTCAGGCTGGCGCAGGCGCTGGATGACGCCGCGCGCGATGCCGTGCTTACGCTGCTCATGCTGTTGTTTGATGGCGTATATGCACGCAACAAAGAATTTGCCGATACCGCTGAAACCACCTCCAACATTGGCGTGATCGCCACGCGCG
>CAYSFK010000051.1:0-13989 GCA_964430345.1 uncultured Oscillospiraceae bacterium
GGGCAGCGACGGGGCCGTCGTACCAGACGCGGTTGAGATACAGGCCCTGGGGGGGCATGGTGGGGCCGGTAAGGCGGCGGTCCCCCTTCTCCAGCAGCGCGGGGATATCCTCCGGGCGCAGCTTGCCGTAGGAGGCATAGACCATGGTGCCCACCATGGCGCGGCACATATTATACAAAAAACCGTCGGCACAGATACTGACGCTTATGATATCACCGCTTTTCTCGGCACGGCACCAATACACCGTGCGCACGGTGGTCTTTGTCTCGGTGCCCAGGCTGCGGACGGCTTTGAAATCATGGGTGCCCTCAAAGGCTGCCGCCGCCGCCTGCATCAGAGAGACATTCAACCGCTGGGGGTAGAAGCAGACCCGCTTTTCCAGAAAGGGGTCGGGGATATTGCTGTTTAGTATTTTATATACATATTCTTTTTTTATGCATGAGCCTATGGCATTGAATTCCGGCTCCGCCTCCACAGCCGAGACCACTGCGATATCCCCGGGCAGTCTGGAGTTTATTGCCAGAGGCAGACGCTCCATGGGGATGCGGGTATCGGAAAGAAAGTTGGCGCAGTAGCGCAGGGCGTGGACTCCCGCGTCGGTGCAGCCGGTAAGCTTAACGGGGCCGCCGCAGACCCTGGCTATGGCCTCGCTGAGGGTCTGCTGGACGCTTATTTCGTTTTTTTGGGTCTGCCAGCCGTGATAGCGGCTGCCGTCGTAGCGCAGGCGGAGGGCGATATTTCTCATAGGCCCAGCCTTCCCATAGCTATCATGCCAGCCAGCACCAGAGCGCCCAGTGCCAGAGCCATGATATCACGACGCTGGAAGCAAAGTTCCTTCATCCGCGTACGGCCCTCGCCGCCGTGGTAGCAGCGGCTCTCCATAGCCACGGCCAGCTCGTCCGCCCGACGGAAGGCCGACACGAACAGGGGCACCAGTATGGGCAGCAGAGCCTTGGCCCGCTGCACCAGACCGCCGGTATCAAAGTCCGCGCCTCTCGCCTTCTGAGCGGACATTATCTTGTCCGTTTCCTCGATAAGAGTGGGGATGAAGCGCAGGGCCATGCTCATCATAATGGTCATCTCGTGTACCGGCACCCGGATATGCTTCAGCGGGGCCAGCAGCAGCTCCAGACCGTCGGTCAGGGCCATGGGGCTGGTGGTATAGGTGAGAAGGAAGGTGCCGGTAATGAGCAGGGTTATACGCAGCATCATCTGCACCGCACGGGCGATGCCCTCCCAGGTGATTATCCAGCCGGGGCGCACGGGAGTGCCGGTGGTATAGAAAATGTTCAGCACCGCCGTCAGGGCGATTATGAACAGCATGGGCTTGAGGCCGCCGAAAATGCTTTTGGGCTTGATATGGGAGAGGGCGATGCACAGGGCGGTCATCAGGGCCACGGCGCCGTAGGCCAGCCAGCCTTCGGCCTGGAACAGAGCCACGATATACACCACCACCAGCAGCAGCTTGGTGCGGGGGTCCAGCCGATGGACCACGGTATCGCCGGGGAAGTACTGGCCAAGGGTGATATCCTTCAGCATGGCGCGCCCTCCCTCAGACTCAGCAGGGCTTCGACCAACTGCTCATGGGTATAGATGCTGCGGGGCAGCTCCAGCCCCTGACGGCGCAGGGACATGGCGAGCTTTGTGGCATGAGGCACGCTGAGGCCCAGCCCGATAAGACGCTCCGGCTCTGAAAAAATTTCGGCGGGGCCGGCGTCCATGGCTATTTTGCCGTCCGCGAACACGATTATTCTTTCACAAATCCTTGCAATGTCGTCCATATTGTGGCTGACGATGATTATTGTGGCGCCGGTCTGCGCCTTATATGAGCGGATATTATCCAGCAGCAGGCGGCAGCCCTCCGGGTCAAGACCGGCGGTGGGCTCGTCCAGAATGAGCACCTCCGGACGCATGGCGATTACCCCGGCGATGGCTATGCGCCGCTTCTGACCGCCGGACAGCTCCAGGGGGGACTTCTCAAAAAGCTCTTCCTCCACGCCGGTGAAGCCGGCAGCCTCCCGGACGCGGCTGTCTATCTCATCCTTGTCCAGCTTCATGCTCATGGGGCCGAAGGCGATGTCCTTATACACGGTCTCCTCAAAAAGCTGATGCTCCGGGTACTGGAACACAAGGCCCACCCGGCGCTTCACGTCACGGCGGCTCAGCTTGTCGGCGTTTATATCCGCGTCGCCGCAGAGCACCCGGCCAGACGTGGGGGCGAGGATGGCGTTGAGATGCTGGATGAAGGTGCTTTTGCCGGAGCCGGTACGGCCTATGAGCCCCACGGTCTGGCCCTGGGGAATGCTCAGGTCTATACCGTCTATGGCTGTTTTTTCAAAGGGAGTGTCCGCGCTGTACACATGGCGCAGGCTCTCCGTCCTGATAACTGACATACTGTCTCCGCTCGAATTTATTTTTTGATGGCGGCGGCTATCTTCGCGGCGCAGGATTCCTCGTCCAGCGCATCCAGCGAAATGGCTATGCCGCTGTTTTTCAGCTCATACAGGGTGCGGACGGTCTCAGGAACGCTGAGGCCCTCCCTCTCCATCAAGGCCACGTCGGAGAACACCTGCGCCGGCGTACCGTCGGCTGCGATGCCGCCCTGGGACATGACGATGAGCCTGTCCGCGCCTACGCACTCGTCCATATGGTGGGTTATGAGCACCACGGTCATGCCCCGCTTGCGACAGAGCTCCGTCACCGTTTCCACCACCTCGCCCCGGCCCTGGGGGTCCAGCATGGCGGTGGGCTCGTCCAGGACTATGACGCGGGGCTCCATGGCGATGACACCGGCAATGGCCACCCGCTGCTTCTGCCCGCCGGACAGCAGATGGGGCGCGTGCATACGAAGCTCGTACATACCCACCTGACGCAGCGCGGCGTCCACCCGGCGGCGGATCTCAGCAGGCTCGACGCCCAGGTTCTCCGGGGCGAAGGCCACGTCGTCCTCCACCACATTGGCAACAATCTGATTGTCCGGGTTCTGGAACACCATGCCCACGGAGCGGCGCAGCTCTATGAGCCGGGAGCTGTCAGCGCTGTCTATGCCGCAGACCGTGACGCTGCCGGAATCCGGCAGGAGGATGGCGTTCATATGCTTGGCAAGCGTGGATTTGCCGGAGCCGTTGCGGCCCAGCACCGCGGTGAAGCTGCCCTCGGCTATGTCCAGCTCTATGCCGCACAGGCTCTCCAGCTTGTCGCCGGGATAGGTGTAGCGGACTTTATTAAAGGAGATTATTGATGACAATTTTAGTCCCTCTCATATCTGCAGCTGGCGCCGCAGGGCAGATACAGCCCGCTTTCCGTCACCGGCAGGCCCAGCTCCCGGCTCTCGCAGCGGCCGCCGAATTTTGCGGCGAACACGCTCTCCCCCACATAGGACAGCACCGAGGCCGAAAGCCCGGTGGTATAGGAGTTTATCAGCACAAACAGCGGCTCCTCCGACAAGACGCCGGAGCAGAGGGACACGAAGCCCCAGAGGTTCTCCTCCAGCTTCCACACCTCGCCGCCGGGGCCTCTGCCGTAGGACGGGGGGTCCATGATCACGGCATCGTACCTGCGGCCGCGGCGTATCTCCCGCTCCACGAACTTGGCGCAGTCGTCCACTATCCAGCGGATGGGCGCGTCCTGAAGTCCGGAGGCCGCAGCGTTCTCCCGGCCCCAGGCCACCATGCCCCTGGCCGCGTCCACATGGCAGACGCTGGCCCCGGCCTTGGCGCAGGCCACGGTGGCGGCGCCGGTATAGCCGAAGAGATTAAGCACACTTATGGGACGGCCGGCAGAGCGGATCTTCGACATGGCCCAGTCCCAGTTCACAGCCTGCTCCGGGAACAGGCCAGTGTGCTTGAAGTTCATGGGCTTTACATTGAAGCGCAGCTCCCCATAACGCAGCTGCCAGTTCTCCGGCAGGGCGCCCTTCTCCCAACTGCCGCCGCCGCTTTCGCTGCGGTGATAGCGGGCGTCCCTGCGGTTCCAGTGGGGACTTAGGCGGGGGGTATCCCATATGACCTGGGGGTCCGGGCGCACCAAATAGTAGCTGCCCCAGCGTTCCAGCTTCTCGCCCCGGGAACAGTCTATCAGTTCAAAATCCTGCCATTTATCCGAAATCCACATGGTCTTCTCCGTTGCCGTAAATACTTATAGTCAGACAGTGTATTTTAACATCATTCATACCACCGGTCAAGTCAGCGGGCGAAAAAAGCCGGGAGGGGCGGGTAAGAGCTGCCGGTTCCCTCATCCGGCGCTGCGCGCCACCTTCCCCGGAGGGGAAGGCTTTAAAGGGAAGCGGGAGGGGCTTTGCCCCTCCCGCGGTGGTATGTAACGTCTTTATTGCCGCAGATGCGCTGGGCGTTCGGGCCGCCACACAGGGCGGCCCCTACAAGGGGGAGCGTCTGTCAGTGGCAGTTGAAGTAGTCCAGGGCGGTGCTGTCGGTGAGCACCACATCACACTTGCCGGCATATAGATACTCAAAGCACTCCGAGGTGCCGCCGGCAAGCCTGGTTATCTGGCCCAGACGGTGTATCAGCTTACCGTCCGCCTCCAAAGCCGCCATGGCTTCGGCAGTAGAGCACATGACCATTTTGCGGCCGTTCAGCCGTAGCTTGTTCCAAACGGGGCCGCCGCTCCTACCGGCTATGACGATGTCGTTGAGGATATAGGGGCCGTACTGGGTGTACTTCCCGTCCTCTACCTCCTGGGGATTCAGGGCTATGCCGCCCCAGGCCACATCTATGTCGCCGGAGGACAGCTCTATGTACACATTCTCCTTCTCGATGGCCTGCATCTTCAGCGTCCATCCCAGCTTCTGGCACACAGCCATGGCCAGCTCCACGTCAAAGCCCCAGAACTCGCCGTTGGAGAGATAGGCCATGGGAAAGGAGTTAATATCCATGCCGATGATAAGGTCCCGGGGCTCCGGCGGGGCCAGCTGCTCCAGAGCGTCGCCCTGCTTGGCAAAGCTGACGTCCGACCGGCCCAGCCACTTCATGCTCAGCTCGTCCACCCGGCCCTCTGCCGCAAGAACGGCCAGAGCCGCCGTAACATAAAAATACAGAGGGTCGTTATTGCGAAAGGCCAGAGAGTACTCCTGCTGCTCCAGCACCTGCACCACGTTTACGCCGTAGCCCTGGCTGCTGCAGGCACACAGAGGCAGCACAAGGCATATGAGAAGGAAAACACATATCAGTCTTTTCATCTTGAACTCCATGGGATAATATAGTCAGCGGCTATAATACACGAAAAATGTGTATTTTTCAATGCCGGCCGCGGTTATTTCCGCCGTCGCGGCTGCGCTCCTCCGCCTCGTAGCGGCGGCGATAATTGTCGTAGCGGGCCTGCCGCTCCTTGCGGCGCTTAGTCCTGACTACCACCACGGCCATAATGGCTATAGCCGCCAGTGTGCCGGCCATTACCAGGAGCCTTGTGAAAAGCTGCTTCCGGGCGGTCTGGAGCGCCTGCTGCTCGGCTATGGCCTTGGCGGCCGCCTCCTGCTCCTGCTTTGCCCGCTCCGCATCAGCCTGCTGCTGCTGCTCCTTCAGCTCCTGCTCCCGCTGCAGACGCTCCGCCTCCTCACGGGCGGCCTCCTGCGCCCGCTGATAGCCGCTGAGCTTCTTGTCCAGCTCCAGGGCGTAGTTCTTGAGCATCACCGCCGCGTCGGAGATGACCTTCTCAGAGCCGCCCACATTCTGGGTCATCACTGTGACCACGATGGGATTGGGCGTGTAGATGATGCCGGTGGTGCTGTTCCAGTCGCTGCCCTGCTGGTCGATGAAGCTGCCGTACTTCTGGGCAACATCGTATATCCCCTCCATGGACAGGCGGAAATAATGGGTGGGCTCGGCCTGCTTCAAGCAGTCCAGCACATAGGGAAAGCGCTCCGGCTCATTATACAGGGTGGTGACCACCTGATTGAGATAGCGGGGGCTGAAATAGCAGTACTGCATATAGTCCGCGTCGTACTCACCCTCGGCCAGCGACGCGTAGCCCATGGCGTCCTTGCGCCATACCTCGTCGCCGCCGAGATATTTCCTTACGGCATGAGCCCAGGGATTGCTGGAATTGATAAGAATAAACTCCTCCACCTCGGACACCGGCCTGGTTTCTTTGAGTTCATCGCTCTCTATCACCGTGTCCTGGCTAATCTCGCCGCTCTTTACCTTCTCGGAAAGCAGCATGATAAGAGGCACCTTATAGGCGCTGGCGGGATAGAACCATTTATCGCCGTTATAATACCAGGAGTCACCGGTGGCGGTATAGGTGAAGCCCAGGCCGAAGCTCTTGGTGCTTATGCCCCGCTCACCCAGAAAATTCTCCACCAGCTTGGTGAGCTCCGCATCGTCCAGAATGCTCTGCTCCGGCTGGGCGCTCTGCTCCGGCTGAGCGCTCTGCTCCGGCTGGGCGCTCTGCTCCGGCTGAGCCTCGGCCTCCTGAGCGAAAGCGCACAGCGGCATGGCAGCCAACAGCAGCAGTAAGGTCAGCGCCAGCATCAGCAGTCTTTCAGCCAGTTTCATCCGGTTATTATTCATTTCGTCATCCCCCGCCCTACGGTTTTTCTCTTGTTTCTACACGCGATTTGTTTTAGTATAACACAGGTTATGTTTTTTTGTACATAGTCTTGCAAAAATTTTGTTGACATAATATATTATTACTTGTAACTGATTCTTAATACACAAAGGAGCAAAAAATGACTGTAACTGAGCTTCCTTACCGGCGTATTCCCCTGTCCTCCATAAGAGCGGAAATGGATGACATAATTGAAAGGATAGAGAAGGCGGAGGACATGAGGCAGGTGCTGGACGCCAGAGAGGATTACCTGCGGCTTTACGGGACTTACAGCACTCAAAACGCCTTGGCCTATATGCGCTATTCAATAAACACGGCGGACGAATTTTACAGCGCGGAGAAGGACTACTACGACGAGACCGGGCCGGAGGTAGAGGCGCTGTGCACCCGCTACGCCGGGGCGCTGCTGGATTCCAAATTCCGGCCGGAGCTGGAAAAGGAGCTGTCGCCACTGCTGTTTCGCTCAATGGAGCAGCAGCGCAGAGCTATGGCTCCGGAGATAGTGCCGGACATGATAGAGGAAAACCGGCTGGTGACCGAGTACTCAAAGCTGATGGCGGGACTGGAGTTCGACTTTCAGGGCCGGTCTATGACCAGAGCGGAGCTGACGGCCTATCTGAAAAACAGCGACAGGGAGCTGCGGCGGGGCGCCATGGAGGTGCTGGGCCGCAAGCTAATGGAGCACCGGGAGCGGCTGGACGGCATATTCGACGCGCTGGTGAAGCTGCGCCACGGCATGGCGAAAAAAATGGGCTACGACAGCTTCGTGACCCTGGGCTACTACAGAATGGGCAGGCTGTGCTACGACAGGGAGGCGGTGGAGGTATTCCGCCGCAACGTGCTGGAGGACATCGTCCCCGCCGTGGCCCGGCTGAGGACGGAAAACGCGCTGCGTCTGGGCATAACGGACTATAAGCTCTACGATAACGAGGTGACGGTCCCCGGCGGGGAGCCTGTGCCCTGCGGCAAGGAGGAGCTGTTTCGGGCGGCCGGGGAAATGTACAGGGAGATGGGGCCGGAGACCGGGCGCTTCTTCCGGATGATGCAGGAAAACCGGGCCTTCGACGTGGACGCCCGGAAGAACAAATGGGGCGGCGGCTACTGCACGGAGTTTTACGACTACAGGCAGCCCTTTATTCTGGCCAACTTCAACGGCACCTCCGGGGATGTGGACGTGGTGACCCACGAGGCGGGCCACGCCCTGAACGCCTGGCTCTGCTTCGGCAACCGCTTTGCCCTTGAGCTGGGCTGCGGCGGCATGGAGACGGCGGAGACCCACTCAATGAGTATGGAGTTTCTGTGCTGGCCCTACATGGAGAGCTTCTTCGGGGAGGGCGCGGGAAAGTACCGCTATATGCACGCGCTGGACGCCTTCTCCTTCATACCCTACGGCGTGATAGTGGACAAATTCCAGCACATTATATACGAAAACCCGGACATGAGTCCGGGTGATCGAAACAGGGCATGGCTGGAGCTGGAGCGGGAATACAGGCCACACATCTCCATGGAGGGCATACCTTATCTGGAGGAGGGCACCCGCTGGCAGTACCAAATGCACATCTACGAGAGTCCGTTCTATTACATTGACTACTGTCTGGCTCAGACCGCGGCCTTTAACTTCCTGCTGGCCTCAAGAGATGACTACACCGGGGCCTTCGAGAAGTATATGAGGCTTTCCCGGCAGGGCGGGGAGAGGCTATGGACGGAGCTGCTGGCGGAGGCGGGCTTCGACTCCCCCTTCGTTCCCGGCGCATTAAAGACGCTGGCGGCGCGGGTGGAGACGCTGCTGGAGGAGATACGAGGGTAAGGACGGCCAAGGGCTTTTTCACCGACGCTGCGCAACGGCGGGAAATAATTACTCAAGGCCCGCCATGACCCTGTCATAGCGCTCCAGTATCTCCAGCAGGTCCGGCGGCAGTCTAAGGCGGCACTGGGTCTTAAGCTCCTCCGGCACACCGTAGAAGCCCTCGGCTATGCTGCCGGTGATGGCCGCAAGAGTGTCCGAATCCCCGCCAAGAGACACAGCCGTACGCAGGGCGTCCTCAAAGCCGCAGCTCTCCAGAAAGGCCGTTATGGCTTCAGGCACGGTCTTTTGACAGCTCTCGTTCATTGTATAGCCGGGACGTATCTCATCGCAGCTGCGGCTAAGATTATAGCCGAACTGGCCGGTCATGTAATCTTTTATCTCCGCCTTGCTTCGGCCGGTACGCGCCATGAATATGGCCGCCGCCGTGGACTCCGCGCCCTTGACGCCCTCCGGGTGGTTATGGGTTATCTCCGCCGTGAGTCTGGCGGCGCGGCGCACCGAGTCCATATCGCCGTACAGCCACGCGGCAGAGGACACCCGCATGGCGCTGCCGTTGCCGTAGCTGCCATAGGGCTCCGTGTCCTCCTCAAAAAGCCAGCCGGAAAAGCGGCCGCCGTAGCCGCAGTATGGATAGCGCCGACCCACGGTCTTGACGGAGGAGACAAGGCTCTCCTTTATCTCACCGTCACCGGCATCGGCTGTGACGTTCATCAGCCCCTGGGCCACCGCAAGAGTAATAACGCTGTCGTCGGTAAAGCATGAGCCCTTGGAAAACAGCGGGAAGTCCTTGGCCTTATAATTATTGAAATCAAATTCATAGGGGCTGCCGATAATATCGCCTAAAATTGCACCGTACATAAAAAGCACCTCCTGTATATCGTTGCATACAGGATAACACCTGTCTGTGTACCTATGGTCGCTTTCACGGCGACATTTCCGTCAGCCCTTATACTCGGGGCAGCTGTACCTGGGCTTGCCCAGACTCTTTTTTCCATACTCCACCGCCGCCTTCGGGCAAAGGCAGATGCAGGCCATGCAGTGGACGCAGTTTGCGCCCCAGACCGGCTTTCCATGGAGAAGCTCCACGTTGTTGGTGGGGCAGTCCCGGACACATTTGCCGCAGCCCACGCAGGCATCGGTGACGTAAAAGGGCTTTGCCGTGATGCTGAAGGCGTAAAACAGGGCGTTCACCGGCCCGGTCTTTAGTTTGTCAACAAGGCCCGCCGTACGCGTCGGGAAGGGTCTGTCCTCCAGGACGCACTTAGCGCCCATATCCAGCGCAGGCTTCGCACTTTCGATTATTTGCCGGGCTTCCGCAGCGTCCGGCACCGGGAACATGGCCACGTAGTTTTCCGGCATGACCACCTCCAGCACACCGCGATACTCAAAGCCCAGCTCCTGGCACAGCGCCTGGAGTCTGGAGCCGGCATCGCCTATCTCGCTGCCGCAGCTCATGACGAAGTAGGCTGCCCTGCTGCCGGTAAAGCTGCCCTGACGGATAAAATCCGCGAATACGCGGGGTATCTGCCAGCCGTAGGTAGGCGAGACGAACACCCAGGGTCTGTCCGAGCGGAGCTCCGCCGGTGTCCCCTCCTTTATCAGCCGGGCCGCGTCCGTCAGGGCGTCCCCAGTGTCCGCCGCCAGCTTTTGGGCGCAATAGCGGCTGTTGCCGGTGCCGGTGAAATAGACTATCATATCGCCTGTTCCTTTCCATTGTTTTTCTTCATTATATATCCCGACCGGGGAAAAGGCAAGCCGGGCCTGTCAGTTGGAGATTGCGGATTTCCGGGGCTTGTGCTATAATCAGTAAAATTACAGTTACGGAGGTCACTATGGACGAAAGACAGTATGTATGTCCCAAGTGCGGCTGCACAAGCTATGAGCAGGACCAGTTTCAGGCTACAGGAGACAACCTGACCAAAGTATTCAACGTACAGAACAAACGCTTCTACACGGTGAGCTGTACTCAGTGCGGCTACACAGAGCTGTACCGGGGCAAGACCACCACCGGCATGAACATCCTGGACTTTCTTATGAACGGCTGAGCGCAAATTTCTGGTTGAATATACTGAATAATTGTATTATAATATCAACATTATACCAGAAGAAAAGAATATTTAGCAATGCAGTCGAAAGATTGCTCACGCAAAGCCAAGGGCCTAAGCGATAAAGTATGGCAGCCGGTTGCAGGGATAGGGGTATCCGCTGATGCAATCGTCGGCGGGTGCCCTTTTTAGATGAGAGAGAGGTAGAGCCATGATATCCGGCAGGTACAGACGCAAAGGTGCAAATGTCATTTTGCATTTCACCCTGTGCTTCTGCGCCCTTTTTGTCATACTCATCGCGTATATCGGTGTGGCCCATTCCTATAACAACTACGACTCCTTCACGGAGCCCTGCCTCGCGCTGGCCGACGGCTGGACTCTGGAGGACAGCGCCGGGAACAAAACGGAGCTGAGCCTGCCTCAGACCATACCCTTCGGTGACGACGGAGTGTACACCCTCTCCTGCGTCCTGCCCGAGACGGAGGGTCTGCTGCTGTCCCCGGCGCTGCGGTTCTACTCAAATTACGTGGATATAAAGGTCAGCCTGGACGGTGAGCCGCTGTACTCCTATCCGCAGTCCTCCGGGTGCTTTAACGGGGCCACCGGCAACACATATCACTTTATCCGGCTGCCCTCAGACTATGAGGGGCGGCTGTTCTCGGTGAGTATTCGCTGTCAGCTGGGCAGCAGCATCACCTATCTGCTCAAGCCGCCGCTTATCGGCTCCAAGGCCACCATGCTCCGCTCCGATGTGCTGGGCAGTCTGGCCCCCATAATGCTGTCCGGCTGTATGCTGGTGCTGGCGCTGGGGCTGAGCATACTGTACCTGTCTATGCGCCGCCAGTTCCGGCTGAACAATGCCACCGTATACACGGCGCTGTTCGCCCTGCTTTTCGCCGTCTACGTATACTGCGAGACGCCCTTTGCCCAGCTTTTTACCTCCAACGGGTATCTGCTGTGCTTCACTACCCTGATGCTGCTGGCCATCATGCCCATACCGCTTATGGGTATCTTCTACGAGGAGGTCAGTCCCAGGTTCCGGCCGGTGACCTTCGGGCTCATGTGCCTGTGCGCCCTGAATCTGCTGGTGCAGATGTCGCTGAACATGGCCGGGGTCATGAGCGTGAGGGTGATGCTGCCGGCCACCCACGCGGTCATTATAATCTCCATACTGCTTATGGCTCTGTGTCTGTTTCTCAGCGGTAAGGAGGACAAGCCCTCCGCAGGCGTGACCCTGCTGTCCGCCGTGCCCATGATAGCAGGCGGTATTGCGGATATTATCCTTATCAGCGTGGAACGGCCCTCACTAAACAACAGCCTCTGGTTCACCCTGGGGGTGACGGCCTTTATATCCATACAGTTCTGGCACTTTATCCGCAGCTATTTCGCTCTGTATCACTCCGCAGTGGAGTCGAAGCTGCTGCGGGATATGGCCTACCGGGACGAGCTGACCGGGCTTGGCAACCGCAACGCGTACGAGCGGCGGCTAAAGGAGCTCAGCGAAGGCCCGATCTCCGAGAAGCTGTGCTGCATAGTACTGGACATCAACGACTTGAAGCGCATTAACGACATCTACGGCCACCGCTCCGGCGACGACGCCATCAGGGAGACGGGACTGCTGCTGTGCCAGCAGCTGCCGGAATGCGCCTCCTGCTTCCGCACCGGAGGCGACGAGTTCGTGATGCTGCTGGACGGCTTTGACGAGGACAGCACTAAGCGGCTTGCCCAGCGCCTGTACGACCTGGCCGCCGCTCAGGGGGAGAAGTGCTCCATACCCATCAGCCTGGCTATGGGTTACGGGCAGTACAGGCCGGAGGACGGCAACCTGATTGACTTCATCCGCCGGGTGGACTCCCGGATGTACCAGCGCAAGCACAGCCAGAAGGCCAGCCCGGACTACCCCTTTAACCCGGAGCCGGAACAAAACTTTTCACGGTAATAGAATTGTTCATAAATGCATGATAAGGTGGAGACAGCATTAACTATTTGTTGTGTTATCTCCACCTTATTGGCATATTTTGACGTTTTTGCATATAAAGGAGGTTTCTATGAGCGAGGATAAGCTGTATCTGGTAACCGGCGCAGCGGGCCATCTGGGCAGCACGGTGATACGACGGCTGGCGGAGAAGGGCTGCTCCGTGCGGGCTTTATGCCGCGCCGGGGAAAAGCACCCCCCGGAGGGTGCGGAGCTGTTCTCCGGAGACGTCTGCGACAAGGACAGTCTGCGCCCCTTCTTCTCCGACTTTCAGGGCAGGGACGCTATTGTGATACACTGCGCGGGGGTGGTGTCCATAGCGTCGAAGTTCAACCAGAGAGTATACGACGTGAACGTGACAGGCACAAGGAACGTTGTGGATATGAGCGTTGAAAACGGCGTGGCCAAGCTCATATATGTAAGCTCCGTACACGCTATACCGGAGATGCCCAAGGGCCAGACCATGACTGAGGTCTGCCGTTTTTCGCCGGACAGGGTGGTGGGCCTCTACGCCAAGACCAAGGCGGAGGCCACAGCCTATGTGTTCGCCTCCGTGGAGCGGGGGCTGGACGCGGAGGTGGTGTTCCCCTCCGGGATAATCGGGCCCTTTGACCGGGGCAGGAGCCACACCAACCAGATGGTGCATGACTATGTTTCCGGCGGACTCACCGCCGGGGTCAGGGGCGGCTACGATTTCGTGGACGTGCGGGACGTGGCCGACGGCATACTGGCCTGCGCGGAAAAGGGACGCCGGGGCGAGGGCTATATACTCTCCGGCGGCTTCTACTCCGTAAAGGAGCTTTTCGGAGCCCTCCACGAGCTTACCGGCCAGCGGGAGATCAAGACCTACCTGCCCTTCTGGTTCGTTAACGCCGTGGCGCCGCTGTGCGAGCTGTACTACAAGCTGCGAAAACAGCCGCCGCTCTTTACCCGGTATTCCATGTTCACGCTGGCCGGAAACTCCAGCTTCTCCAACGACAAGGCCGCCGCTCAGCTGGGCTTTCAGCCCCGGGCTATGCGGGAGACTCTGGCGGATACCGTGGCCTGGATGCGAAAGACAGGCAAGCTGCCGCCGGTCAGAAAGAAATAATTTTTCGTTATTTTTTCTGTTAATAGTATTCTTAAAAAGCTATAGTATTCTTTCACCATAGAACAAAGAAAACAAGGCGGAGCAAAAAAACACCGCCACGGAATGATGAAAGGATGTTGAATATGAATAATCTTCTTAATAAGCGCGAGGCTATAAACGCCGCTCTGAGCCAGGCAAACATACGTCCGGAGGACGTCCGCCTGACGGACTGCCGTCTCAACGGCTGCCACTACGAAATGAGCCTCTGCACCGACTGGATGCGCTACGTCTGCTATGTGGGCGCTGTGTCCGGCGAGCTGGTGGGCATCGACTGCGAGCCCGTTATCGACATGGACGGCCTGAGCGGAGTGAGCCGCGCCGAGCTGCTGGGCATGGGCGACATGGCCGCCTGAACCTGAATCAACGTACAACAAAGGGAGCGCTTCAAGCGCTCCCTTTCAGCTTGTCAAAGAAGACCTCGCGGCCTTCTTTGGCAAGCTTCAACCGCCGAGCATTTTGGCCGTACACAAA
>CAYSFK010000052.1:0-13970 GCA_964430345.1 uncultured Oscillospiraceae bacterium
GGTGTTCTATCTGCTCATATCCTCTGTGGGGACGATTTTGGATACGGCGTTCAATCATCTGCCGGGCATAGACTGGACGGACGCGGTAAGTCCCCTGCTGAAATCGCTGGCGGCGGCGCTGGTCTATCTGCTGTCCCGCCGACTGAATCCAGAGCAGAGGACGCCGGAGCTGCCCGACCGACTGTGGTGGCTGTGCGCGTTTTTGAGCCTTGCGCCGCTGGTGGTGGTGCTGTCATTCTCGCTGTGGAATGCCTTTGGCCGCGACGGGATGGACGCTGGACAGTACCGCATCGCCTATACCGTGCTGCCCTTCGTGTTCCTTTCGGCGCTGGCGCTGCTTGTGGCAATTGCGGTTTTGTCCAAGCATGAGCAGCTGGAGCAGTCCGCCCGGCTCGCTCAGATGCGGGAGCTGTACTATGAGGGCCTGCAGAGCAAGGAGGCGCAGGTGCGGATGCTGCGCCACGATCTGCGCAATCACCTCAACGCGATATATGGACTTCTGGAGCGGGGCGAAATTGCCCAGGCGCAAAGCTATATATCCCAGCTCACAGCATCCCCGGCGCTGCACGGCGTAAAGCGCGTCTGCGAAAACGAGCTGGCTAATGCGGTATTGACCTGCAAGCTGGAGGAGCTGGAGCGGCTGGGGCTTTCGGCAGATATTCTGGTAACGCTGCCCAAAGCGCTTTCCGTTACGGATACCGACCTCTGCGCCCTGCTGGGAAACGCGCTGGACAACGCCATTGAAGCGGCGCAAAAGGCGGAGGACAAGCGCATCACCGTGCGCGCGCGGGCAGACCGTGGTATGCTGATGCTGCGGGTAGAGAACTGCTGCACGGACAAGCCTGACTTATCCAAGGGAACCCTGTCCACAACGAAGCAGGACCCGGAGGGCCACGGCTTTGGAGTGCGCGGGATGCAGGAGATAGCAGCCCGCTATGGCGGTACGCTGGAAATGACCGTAAAGGACGATCGGTTCGAGCTGGTGGCCTGCCTTCCGCTGAGCGGTTTTCCTTTGTCACGCAGTGATGGGATAGCTGCTTATGAGCTTCATTGCAGATGAAAGCATCTCGGTCATGCTTAACACCGCCGTTCAATTTGGAATAGCGGAATTAGGTATTACAATTGTCTGTGTTATACGAAAGGAAGAGAATTATGATCAATCTGCATACCTATGTGGAAACAAGCTGCGGCAACATCTGCCAGGTCGTCGCGCTCAAGGACGGGCAGACCGTTTATGAGGATTACTGGCATGGCTTTCAGCCGGACGATACGCTCCATGTAATGTCGGTGACGAAAAGCGTGGTATCGCTGCTCATCGGCATTGCGATGGCTCAGGGCCTCATCAAAGGTGTGGAACAGCCGGTGTTGGATTTCTTTCCGGATTACCAAGTCAAGCGCGGCGAAAAGACCGTACAGAATGTGACGGTCAGGCATCTGCTGACCATGACCGCGCCGTACAAATACCGCAGCGAGCCGTGGACAAAGGTATGCACCAGCCCGGACTGGACGGTGGCAGCACTGGACCTGCTTGGCGGAAAGGCCGGTATCACCGACACCTTTCGCTATTCGACCCTCGGAATACATATTCTGACCGGAATCATCAGCAGAACAAGCGGTCTGCAAACCGTGGACTTTGCCAACAGATACCTCTTTGCGCCGCTGGGAATTGAAGAATTTGAAGGCTTTGAGGCACAGACAGCGGAGGAGCACAAGTCGTTCATGCTCTCCAAGGAACCGAAAAAACGGATCTGGTTCGTAGATCCGCAGGGCGTTGGAACGGCGGGCTACGGTCTTTGCATCTCAGCCCGGGATATGGCGAAAATCGGGCAGCTTTGTCTTGACGGCGGATCATATGGCGGCAAGCGTGTTGTTTCCGCCGAATGGATAAAAGAAAGCACCGCACCGCGTTTGCAGTGCGATGACAGCTTCGCCAATATGGGCTACGGGTATCTGTGGTGGACGCCTGACGCTGACCGAAGCGCCTACGCCGCGCTGGGAAACAGCGGAAATGTCATATATATCGATCCCAAAAACAATTCCGTTGTTACGGTTACGGGGACCTTTAAGCCGAACATATTTGACAGAGTTCAGTTCATTCAGCAATATATCGAGCCTATCTTAAAAAGTTCTTGAAAATGTGGGTCTTACGCAAGCGGTAATATTGGTACAGAAGGCCCCCGCTTTGTTTTGTCCTACTAATCAACATCCTTGCGGTCTATGCCCTTGACTGCCTTTTGCGGTTAAACCGGATTCGGATATGGAAGCCGTCCCGGCCGCCTTCTGTAACGCGGCAGACTGATAGGAAAACATAAGCGCAAGCACGGATAAAGAGGTATACATATGAAAAAGCACAAGGGACTCAAAATTGCTCTGATCGTTTTAGGAGCACTTATAATCGCAATCGCAGTAGGCGCTTGGTCGATGTTCGGCGCGCAGCTCAAGGCGGCGGGGACGATCAAAAAGCTGGACGAACATCTGTATATGCTGGAATACGAGGGCAATTACGGTTTCGATGCTTTCCTTGCCCAAGGCGGCGCTCCCAGCGACGCAGAAATGGCCGACTACATCGCCGCCTTCCTCTCCCACGGCTTCTGGAAACCCGATACGGAGTCAATGCCGGGAATGGACTTTGGATGCAGCACGATTTCCGTGAGGAATACGGCCGGAAATGTGGTGTTCGGCCGTAATTACGACTGGGTAGACTGCGAAACCATGATCGTCCACACCATACCGGAGGGCGGCTATGAGTCCTTCTCCACCTGCTGCCTTGATTTCCTCGGCTTTGGGGAGGGGTGGGTGCCGGAGGGCACGATGAACAAGTTTTTGGCGCTGTCGGCGGTCTATGTGCCGCTGGACGGGATGAACGAGCAGGGGCTCTGCGTCGCCGATCTGGTTGCGGGAGACGATGTGGAGACACATCAGGATACGGAGAAGCCGGATCTGACCATCACCCCGGCCATCCGTCTGCTGCTGGATCATGCGGCGACCGTCGAGGAAGCCATCCAGCTGCTCTCCGGGTATGATATGAATTCGTCCATCGGCACGGCGCATCACCTTTCCATCTCGGACGCAAGCGGTAAGTCTGTGGTGGTGGAGTACGTAGGCGATGAGATGGCAGTCACTGAGACGCCGATCGTCACAAACCACTACCTAGCAGCCGGAGAAAAGCAGGGCATCGGCAGTGAGCAGTCCCACCAGCGCTTTGACATTCTATCTTCAAGCTATTCCGATGCGAACGGCGTTATGGATGCGGACGGAGTGAAGGACTGTCTTGCAAGCGTCGCCCAGCGCAGCTTCCCGGACAGTGACGAGCACACCCAATGGAGCATCGTTTATGACACGTTTGGGCTGACGGCGGACTTCTATTTCCGCGAAAATTACGATACAGGCTATTTTGTCAAGCTGGGCGGCAAGAGCGCCGACTGGCTGGGCGAATGACAGAGGAGGATAAGAACAATGATCCAGGCAATTCTTTACACATCCAATACCGGCACTACCGAGCAATATGCCAAGCTGCTGAGTGAAGCAATTCAGCTTCCCGCCTACCCGCTGGACGGCGCGCCCACCGTGCCTAAGGGTGCGGAGGTAATCTACATGGGCTGGCTCATGGCCAGCGGAGTGAAGGGCTATAAAAAGGCCGCGAAGCAGTACAGTGTCAAGGCTGTTTGCGGCGTCTGCATGGGCGCGACCGGCTCGCAGATAGCAGAGATCCGCAAGGCCAATGCCATTGTTGAATCCATGCCGGTCTTTTCCATGCAGGGCGGATTTGATATTACCAAGCTGCGCGGCATCTATAAAATGATGATGTCCGTGATGGTCAAAACTGCCGGAAAGGGATTATCTGAAAAAACTGACCGCACGCCGGAGGAGGATTTGATGCTGGACATGATGCTCCACGGCGGCAACTATGTCAGCATGGAAAACCTGAAGGACGTATTGGACTGGTACAGCACATACAAGGCTTCCGCCGCAGTTTGAGGTCTCTTTTCGATGCGATCCCCTTCGGCAGAGAAAGGTGGTCGCGCCGGGCTTTTCAATCACATGGGAAATGACGCGGGGAAAACCTTCATCTCTGCTTTTCGCCGCCAACGTCACGGTTATATCCGCCATCGGACAGCCGTCGGCATCTATCCAATATTCTCATTGCGCCGTTTCCCCAAGCGTCTTGTCGAGGAAAGCTTTTGCGGCCTCAGATATTGCGGGGCTTTGCGCCCAGTGCATATAATGCCCGGCGTCAAGCTCAAGTATCTGCTGGCAGTCGGGATTCATGATATATGTATCATAAAAGCTGCGGCTGGTTTTGCCGTCGTCGCGGGCAGTATGGCTGGCTTCGGTTCTTGTAATGAACAGAAGCGGCAGAGCGGCGTCAAAGACAATGTCCCTTGTGGCATCGATGTTTTTGCCAACCATATTCATCTCGTCGATAACGTTGCGGTTATAGCCGACGCGGGACGCGAGGAGCTTTTGCATTTGCAAATTTTCTTCCGTATATATTCCGGTGCCGTTATCCGATATAAATGTGGCCGGAGCTGTCATACACAGCAGTCTGGAAATACCCAGAGGGTTAACCAGCTTGGCCAGCCCTGTCACGCTGGGGCTGCCGCCGCCAAAGTAGTCCACCTGCCTTGGGAGGGTGCAGTCAATGCCGATGATAGCGCTGACCTCAGCCGGATAGTGCTCCGCGTACCACGCGGCGTATATCCCGGACACGGAGTGTGGCATCAGCACATATGGCCCCGGCTCTCCGGCTTCACTGAGCGCCAGTCTAAGCTCCTCAACAATGTTTTCGGCGCTGCGCTCTCTGTGGGTCAGCTCGCTCCAGCCGTAGCCGAAGGGCTCCGCTATGACGACGCGGTAGTTTTCCGCCAGCATATCCATAAGCGGAGCGAAATCCAAAACCGGCGACGCCGTACCAAGCCCCGGCATAAGCACAATGGTCTGACTGCCCTCACCGCGGGTACTGACATTCATTTTCCCATCGTACGCCGTAACGAAGCTGCCCTCCTGCGGCGTCTGCTTTTGCTCTGCCGAGGAAAGAACTCTGCTTACGCCCGCCCACAGAAGGAGCAGCGCAAGGACAACCAGCAATACTATTCCGATAACACGGAATATCGACTTCAATACACTCATTTGCTTAGCGTCAGCTCATAAAGGCGATATATTTTTCTGTACAGCCCTTCGGTAAACAGCAGCTTAAATACTGCTCTGTCCAAGGGCTTGAGCTCATTGACCAGATAATCCGGCGTGAAGGAGTGCTCCGCTGTGAGGCTTATGCCGGTATTTCTCAGCACAGCTTCTATATCATCAATACCGTACAGCGTCGTCACACCCACATCATTTACCGGGTTTTTGTACTTGGATGCTCTTGCGCCGAACTCGGTATACACGTCCATCAGTATATACAGATTCGTGTACTTCTCCTTCAACACGCAAAACAAACTGTTGACCTGAGCGTTTGTCAGATACATACTAAGCCCCTCAAGCACAATGATCGCAGCTTTGCTGTCAGGGAGTGTCTTGAGCTGCTCTGGAGAGGACGCGTCCAGCACAGTCATGTGATAGTTTTCCGTTTCCGTATAATACTTTTTCCGCAGAGCTATTACTTCTCCGAAATCTGCGTCGATCCAGTTCGTATACGGCGCGCTGACCCTGAGATATCTTCCATCCAAACCGCATCCGATATGTACGACAAGCGCATCCTGATGCTGCATCAGCATGGCCTCCGTCCAGTCGTCAAATACACGGGCGCGCATCACCATATTGTAGGCCAGCCATTTGGATTTCGACTTGCCGTGGATGGGGAAGGCCTCCTCATCCCATATCTTTTCCGCCATTGCGTCTTTGAGGATGATTCCCTGCTTGCTGACCTTTGCTTTTCCATACAAGGGTATATACAGGGTCTTGTTCACTTCGTTCATAGCTATGACCATACCTTTCGCATTTTTAAGGCACAAAATGACCATGAAAAGGAATGGTCATAATGTGCATGATTTTCGCTTGCCGCTTCAGCGGCGGGAAAATCGCACTTAAATCTGATGAAGTTTGAACTTGCTTCAAACCTATACCTCGACAATAGTATTTTGATTTTCGACACGTAGGGCGTTAAGACTAAGCGCGAAGAACTCTGTCGATCAAACTCCGTATGATCTCTTTTTTCTCCTGCGTACTTTTCTCTTGATAAGCAGGGGAATGAATGGTCCCGGAGATGGCATATAACAGTTGTCCCGCGAGAAGCTCTGAACATTGGTCGCTTGAATACTCCCAGTGCTCCAGCATTTGTACGAAGGCGGGCTGTAGGCTTTCGACAGTCTTCGCCGCAAAGGCATAACGTATCGTCCAATGAAGCTTGTCCGACACCTGATTGAAATCGCTCATGCCTTTTTCCACATAGTCAAAGAGCAGCTCGACAAACTGGTCCGGGTCACGACAGGATTCCGTCATCATCTCAAACTGCGACCTGTAGTTTTCAAAGAATCGCTGTACGACCACCTGAAACAGCTCGTCTTTCGAGCTGAAATAGTGGTAGAACATACCGATTTCCCCGTTGACTTTTTCGAGGATCATTCTGACGGAGGTTTCCTCATACCCTTTTTCAAAGAACAAGCCCATTGCGCAGGCAATTATTTTATCCCTTGTGCCGCCCTCGAGAATCTTCTTTCTTCCCATTCATTTTACCTTTTCGATCCAATCCGCTATGACGTTTAGCACTAGGGGATAATTCCCTATCTGACAGTGATGGTCTGCATTTTCTTCGGCGGTGAATAACCGGGACGTCACGCTTTTAGCGTTGACAAGGGCGTTTATCTGGTCGCTCAAAAACACCGTATAAATGTCTTTTGCCCCCGCAAGAACCAGAGTGTCCTGTGTAATGAGCTTGGAGATTTCTCTCGTATTGTATTGCTTGATGCAGTTAAAGTACTCACAGGGCGTGTGGACGTTATCATAAATGAAATAGCCCTGCTCGAACAGCCATTTGAGAAAGTAGACCTCGTTCATCTTCCTGTTTATGGGCTTCCACAGTATATTGCGCGGGTGCTTTGTCAGGTAATCAAGTATTCTCCCCTTATTCTTGGGCATACGCGCAAGCAGCGAGCCGTAGAAATCATAGATCAGGTCAAACATTACCAGCCTTTTGATCCTCGGTTCGTATGCCGCTGCCCGGGCTGCCAGATATCCGCCCAGGGATATACCTATCAGGGTGACATCGTTCAGGCGGTAGTGGTCTAATATCGCCGACACGCAGTGCTCCCATTCAGGAGTCATTTTTATATTGCCGCGATAAAGGACCTCTCCCTGCCCGGGACCCTCGAAGAAATAGACGTCATAGCCTTTCTCATAAAAGAACAGACCGCAATTCAAAAATTCCTGCATGAAGCTGTCGTATCCGCCGTGCAGCACTATAACTCCCCTGCTGCCGCTGGAGTGCTTGCTGACATACACCGGCAGATAAGCCGATCCGAAAGGTACCCTCTCATATTTCAGGTTATCTTCGCTGTCAAAAACCTTACTGTAAGCAGCAAAGCATTTCTCATAAAGGACCGCTTTTCTCAAGCGGCCGTCGCTGTCTTTCAAATCCCCCAGCGTGTAAAACTGAGCCGCCCTCAAGCATACTGCCGCCTTCTCGGCTTCACCCGCCTGCGCCGCTTCCTCGGCCAATTGTGAAAACAGTCTTATCCAGCTTTCAAAGCTGTCGACCCTGCCGCCTATTTCCATCAGTTCATCATACGACAAGGCGCCGGAGGAATAAAACCTGTTTAACTGGAAATTGAGCCCTTCGTCTTTGTTGAAATCATAAAAACCTACAGGAAACTGTTTCATGCTACACCTCGCAGAATTAAAAGAATATCGTTCTGTTTATATTGTAGCATATAATTACCCCCGCGTCAATAATTAGCAGAATACGGTACATATACCTCCAGCACCGTGGTGGTTATCGACAGCAGCATTTCATTTCTGTATCCACAATGACTTAGCTGCCGCGTCTGCGCCGACCGCCTGCATATAGCCCGAATCATCATAGGCGAAAAACACGATCTCTCCGGGATTTCCGACGAAGGTGTTGCCTGTAAAGCGGGGCTTGTACCGTTCCTCCGCCGCGTTGCTGTACAGCAGCGCGCTGTTGTAGCACCCGCAGAACAGGTTATCCTCAACCACGGTGTTTTCCGTTAGCGCGCCGATCAGCGCAAAGCTGTGGTTAAAGCAGGGAGCCGCGCTGTGGCGCTGGCGGGTGGCAAGGCCCCAGCCGGGCTCAGCGGTATCGCAAATGTAGTTGTCACTGATGGTCACATTGGTCATCACCGTGCCCTGGGTTTGGTCAACGCCGAAGTTGACTACCGTACAGCTTGAGCCGCAGCGCTCCACGAGGCAGCCGGTGGCCGATATATTGTCGTAGACCTTGTCATAGGTCGGGTCGTACTCAATGTGGATGCCGCCGTCAAGGGTGTCGTGGGCGTAGCAGTTCACAAGGGTGTTGTTCACCCCACCCATAGAGAAGGTATCGCCGCACAAAACCGGGAAGCCCGCACCCTCATAGCCCTCATCAGCATACCAGCCGACTATACCGCCGAAATAGCAGCCCTCGCAGTTTTGTATGGTCACATCCGTATAGGGGTAGCAGATGACAGTGCTGCCAAACCGGAAGGAAAGGTTATCAAACACGTTGAAGGGTGCGGAGAACACACTGGAGCAAATGGCGCTGCAATCGATGCAGTCGTAGATGACGGCAGGGTCGCCCGCGTCACAGCGGAGATACAGGTTCCCCACGGGGCTGCCGTTTTGCTCGAGTTCCTCCGTCTCATAGCCGCGATTATCCCCGTCAAAGAAGAAGGTCAGGTCGTCCGTCAGCGCGGTGGTGACATCGTAGGGCACCGTTTCATCCGCCATTGTGTAGTACGCGCCGCCGATATACCGCGCGCAGTCCTTGACCGCGCAGCTCTCGCCGCCGTTGAAGATCATATTGCCCACAGCCTGCTTTACATCCCGCGCCACCCATATTCTTTCGCCGGAGCCGCCCTCATAATACAGCTCCCAACGTCCCGCGTCCGCAAGCGTACGGTCTACAGCCTGGGAAATGATGGGCTTTGCGCCGGTGCCATAGGCGGAATAGGTCACGCCTTCCTGCCCCTGGATGCTGCCGTAGAAGGCGTCGCCCCGGCGGAAGAACACCGCGTCGCCGCTTTTCAGCTCCGCGCTGTTGACGCGGGACAGCGTGGCCCAGGGGGCGCTTTCACTCAGGCCATCATTTTCATCGTTTCCGTTCGCGGCAACATAATAGGCGGTGCCGGTGCAGCTCACGTTGGTTTCGGAGTTCAAAATCGCTTCCCGCCGCGCGTCGATCTTTGCCTGAAGCTCCGGGTACTGGGCGGTTTTATCCAGCGTTTGGGGGTTGGCCTCATAGTACAGCGCCTCATAGAGCCGGTTCGCCATGCGCAGGGCGTATTCTGCCGTGGCCGGCGTTGTAAAATCACTGCCGTCCTCCGTCCAATCCTGAAAATAAATGGTATTCCCGGTGCAGGGCGAACAGCGCAGCATATTGAAAATGCGGGCGTTGTTGGTGAAGCCCCAGTTGTAGCAGGTGTCACCGTCGCGCACATAGATATCCGGATTTTCGTATTCGTCGCCGATGGGATAGTCATTCCACGCGTAGTTGGAAAAGCTCCAGTCGTCGATATTCGCCAGCTTTTCATTTATGACCTTATCGAAATTATCGGTAAAGTCGATAGCCGCATCCCCGGCAGCAAGGGCCGCGATATAATTGTCCAGCAGCGCATCCGAGCATGGCATCGGCTCTGTAAGCTCTGCCATTTTGCCCATATAAGTGCTGTACAGCTCCATATCGACGTTTGGCAATGACCCCAGTACGCAGCACATCAGCTCGTCGTAATCCGCGAAGGTTATGCCTGCCGTAAGGTCATCGAAAAAGCGCTGCGGGAAAATGCCATAGCCATAAGCGCGGTCGAGCTCCGCGTCACCGAAGGAAACAGGGGCGGGCGTGTCAGTCTCCGCACTGGGTGCGGCTGCTGCTTCGGTTGTCTCCGTGATCGCAGGCGAAGCGCAGGCGCAAAGGGAAACCGTCAGCAGCGCCGTCAATAAAATCCACAAAATACGTTTGATCATTCTTTCTCCTATCTATCTTGTTGGTCTATTTTACCATGACCCGTACAGCCGATATACCGCGATGACAGCTTCCTCCCGAGTGAGTTTATCCTTGGGGCGGAAGCTGTCCGCATCACAGTCCATAAGCGGTTTTTCGTTAAGAAAGCTCCTCTGCGCTAAGCAGAAGGCCACCGATGTGTAATAAGGGCCGTAGAGAATGGCGTTTATTTTCGCGTCCATTTCTTCTGTGCCGTCATACCGCGCAAACAATTCGTCCGTCGCTGCAAGCTCGCGGCACAGCGTTCGCTCCCATGGCATATCCATGCCGTCAACAATTGAACGGCTTAACGCGTTCAGTTCCTCATATACGTTTCGCTGTGAAATCTGAGGCGAAGCTGTTTCAACGGAAAGAGCCGCCCCGGGGTCGATCTTTGCCCATATATGCGTACAATACAGCCAGTACGCCGCTTTTTCACGAGTCAGTTGTTCATTGGTGGCGGCGGATGCCGCCGAGGACAGCGCAAGAGCAGCTTCACCGTTGTCCTTCTCGCATATATTCAAGAGAAGCGACAGCAGCTCGCGCTCAGTGACCGGCTTCGATGGTCCGCCGGTCATTTCACTTGGTACGATATCCAGAGCTTCGGCTTGCCGAAGCTCTGGCGGCCGATATGTAAGCGCAATCGCAAGCAATGCAAATGCCAGTATTATTGCAGCGCCGAAAATGAGCCACGGAAGCTTCTTTTTCCGCGTTTTTACGGGCGGCGCTTCACTCTCAGTACCAACGAGCGCAACAGTTGAATGTGAATTATCGGGCGCGTGGATCTCCAGCAATTCGTCCGAGGAAACGCCAAACAACCGGCAAATCTGTTTTAATCTTTCAACGTCCGGCAGGGCGCGGCCCGTTTCCCATTTATAAATCGATTGACGGCTGACTGACAGCGCCTGGGCCAGCTCTTCCTGCGTCATTTGGTGTTCTCTTCTTAAGCTTAGCAGCTTCTCATTAAGTTTCATAAAAGCCTCCGGAGCACATTAAATGATACTATTGCTAAAACAGCTTTTCAATGACCAGATCGGTACATGACCGTAAACTATAGTTTACATACCAGTGAAGAAGTATAGGGCGGTAAGTCGATACGCTTGGCAATAGTAAGAGGTTCTGCTTTTGGCAAGCTTGGAGCAGGGACGCGATATGGCTTTGCTGTTGATACATTTTAACATACAGGGGGGAAAATAGTTCACTTTAATTTCACTGTTTTCCTCACAGCTTGTCAAAGGCAAGTGTTATTGCCGGATGTATTATTAATTCCCGTAAGTCTGGCTTAACTGCGTATCAGTTGCATTTGGCATATAAAGTAAAACAGGCATGACAATGTCATACCTGTTTTAAATCCCATATATAGTATTTTCATGGCCCACCATAGGCGCAGACGGTGAACAGTTGCTGCTATCCGCGGCGGCAACTGAGACGGCTTGCCGCCGGCTTCGCTCAGTTAGTCCGCCGGGTCCACCGGGTCCACCGGGTCCGCCGGGTCCACCGGGTCCACCGGGTCCACCGGGTCCACCGGGTCTGCCGGGTCAACCGGGTCCACCGGGTCTGCCGGGTCTGCCGGGTCTGCCGGGTCTGCCGGGTCTGCCGGGTCTGTGGGGTCAACCGGGTCCACCGGGTCTGCCGGGTCTGCCGGGTCTGTGGGGCTTACTCCGGTTTCAGCCTCAGGAGAGGGCGCGTTCATCAGCATAAGCGGTGGCGGCGCAATTTGAATCGCGTTAAGTCCGGATGGCGGGCCGTTGGTGATGGTGTAGGTGGGGGTCGTGCTGTCAACAAAGACCTCTATGCTTGTGAAGCCGCGCTGCAGCTTCAAATCGTCGTCGTTGGGGCCGGTCGCCCACACCAGCAGCCAGGTGCCGTCCGCGTTGTCCGTCGCGGCGCCTGAGTAGGAGGCCGTGACGCCGCTGCCGTTGTCCTGATACAGAAAGCCTGTTACGGTCCGGGTCCCGTCGGGCGTATGCACCAATACCGTGACCTCCTCCAGACTTTTGTCTATGGGGACTACACTTGGCACATCGGTGCTTGCCGCACCCGCGCTTATCTCGCTCTCCGTTATGGTGTCTATCACGGGGGTGCCGCCGCCGACATAGTCACCCGTTATGACCAGCACCGTCTGGCTGGGCGGGGGAGGTGTTCCGCCGTCCGTCGAATCGGGCGCGGCTGGGGGTGTGTCGTCCTGCCACACGGTCGGTACGAGCGTTCCCACCGTCACACCGTTGACGCCGAGGGTGAACCTCTGGCCGTTGATGCTGACGGTGAACGTCTGGCCGTTGATGCCGACGGTGAACGTCTGATCGCTGATGTTAAAACGAGCTTGAACATTTTCACGATCTTTCATATATTCGCCCAGCATATCCGTCTCAGCCTCGCGGTTGCCAATCCAAGCATCCAGGAAGGTCTCGGTGTTGTCGTCACCCATCAGCTCTTTGATTGTTTCCGCGGGTATCCCCCATTGCTCTGCCATCATGTTGTAAGCACTCGTCGGCCCGTTGTCCATGACCTGCTTAACATAGTCCAGCAAAGCCTGCCAACTGT
Source organism: uncultured Oscillospiraceae bacterium (assembly GCA_964430345.1). Classification (GTDB taxonomy): domain Bacteria; phylum Bacillota; class Clostridia; order Oscillospirales; family Oscillospiraceae; genus Limivicinus. Next base: position 12,677 of record CAYSFK010000052.1, read on the forward strand.
AATTCGGATTATTCATGCCCTTCCGCACGGCGTCCAGCAGCGCAGAATCCTTATCGGACAGCCCCTCCTGATCGTTCGCCGCGCCCGCGGGCGCCGGGTTGGCCGGGTAGGAGATGAATCGCCCGTCGGAGGAAACCAGGATATTCGATGTTCCCTCCGTCAGCGACTGGATCTGCTCCTCCGTCAGCGACTGAATCTGCTCCTTCGTCAGCGACTGAATCTGCGCCTCCGTCAGCATCGCCACCGTCGCAATCGCGCCGACGCTGATGAGCGGATTGCCATTATTTCCAAGCACGGTTTCAATCGCAATATCGTTGATGCTAAGCTGGTCGCCCTCCGAGAGCGTAAGAGGCAGCGCGGTGCGCTTATCGGGATTTGAGCTGAATCTTGCGTGAATCTCCGGCAGCGCTTCGCCCGTTCCCTCATCCGCCAGCGCCGTGACGGGCAGCAGGGTCAATAAAAGAGTAAGCATCAACAACACGGCAGGGATGCGACAGGCTTTCTTCTTCATAAACGTTCCCCGTATCGGGGCTCCTTTCCATAGGTTTCGTCTTATAGTATACAGGATTCCCTCACTGTTTTTCCTCACCCGAAAACGGCAAAAAAAGGATAGGGCTCAGGGCAGGGTCTCGCCCTCCAGCGCGATATAGGCGGACAGCTCCGCGCGGCCTCCCGCGTTTGTTTTGCCCATGGCCTCGGCGATATACCGCTTCACGGAATTGACGGACACACCCATGCGCTGGGCTATCTCGGCGTTGGAGAGTCCCTTGGCGGCCAGTTTGGCCGCGTGGTGCTCCCTCGGGGTCAGGTCGGCGGCATAGGTCCTGCCCTTCAGCTTTTTCTGCAGGACCGACCAGCCCGTCATCAGGCGCTTTTGCAGCGCCCGCACATCCCGCGCCGCGCCTCTGTCCGCAAGGGTAAGACGCTCGTCCAGCAGCAGGCCCAGTTCCCCCCGCTCCTCCGCCAGCGGCGCGTACAGCCTGTCCGGCAGAGCCAGGGCGATGGCCGCGTCGATTAGCTCTGCGGCGCGGTCGTTTATGCCCCGGTCGTGAAAACCGATGGCGGCCAGCAGGCGGCAGTATATTTCAGCCAGCAGCGCGCCCTCCAGCCTGCATTGGGAGATCAGCGGCCCGCACATGGCCGATATGCCGGGGTCGCCCCTGTCCAGCAGAAGATACCTTAGATAGGTAAGCCGCGCCAGCGGATAGCAGTCCCCCGGCAGCGGGTCAAAGCGCCCCTGCTGAAACCATACGGGAAAGCTGCTTTTATCGTACAGGCCGCTGTCCACATTGGC
>CAYSFK010000053.1:0-12038 GCA_964430345.1 uncultured Oscillospiraceae bacterium
AATATCAAGCTGTTAGACGGCGGGTTATTGAATCACGAGGCGGGCCTTGCCCCCTCGCGCACCCCTGCTGCTCTATTATCGGTGGTTTGTTCTATAGTTTTTTGACAGTCTGCGCAGCCGCCGTCGCTATTGCGACGGCGGCTTTTTTTCATACTTCCGGCTTGCCCAGCATACGGAACATATTCTTTTTATAAGCCTCCACTCCCGGCTGGTCGAAGGGGTTTACCCCCGACATATAGCCGGATATGGCGCAGGCGGTCTCGAAGAAGCAGACCAGAGCCGCCAGCCCCTCCTCGTTTCGCTTTGGTATCTCCACGCGCATACAGGGTACGCCGCCCTGTATATGGGCCTGCTCCACCGCGTCCGCCGCTACCCGGCAGATGTCCGCCAGGTCCCGGCCCTTCAGGTAGTTCAGCCCGTCGGCATCAGCCGCGTCCGCCGGGAAGGGGAAGGCCCGCCTGCTCTCGGTGAAGCGCACCACCGTTTCCATCAGCATTCTCGGCCCCTGCTGGATATACTGGCCCATGGAGTGCAGGTCGGCGGTAAACTCAACGGAGGCGGGGAATATACCCTTGCCCTCCTTGCCCTCGCTCTCGCCGTACAGCTGCTTCCACCATTCCGCCATAAAGCGGAAGCTGGGCTCGTAGCAGGCCAGTATTTCCGTGGAGTGACCCAGAGCGCACAGCCTCTGCCGCGCGGCGGCATACTGCCAGGCGGGGTTCTCCGGGGAATACTCGCTCAGAGCTGCAAGTTCCTTTATCGCTGCGTCCAGCACCCTTTTTATATCGATCCCGGCCACAGCCATAGGCAGCAGGCCCACGGCGGAGAAAATGCTGAAGCGTCCGCCCACGTCGTCGGGGACGACGAAGCACGGCCAGCCCCGCTTCTCCGCCTGCCGCTTAAGCGCGCCTCTGCGGGCGTCGGTGGTGGCGAAAATGTGCTTGTCCGCCTGGTCTCCGTATTTTTTCTCCAGCAGCTCCCGAAATATGCGGAAGGCCACCGCAGGCTCAAGGGTGGTGCCGGACTTGGATATGACGTTAACGTCAAAGTCGTCGTCCCCCAGCAGCTCCAGCGTGTCACACAGGGCGTCCGCCGACAGGGTGTTCCCCGCGAACAGCACTCTTACGTCCTCCGCCGAGGCCACCGGCCGCAGCAGCTCTATGGCCCCTCTGGCTCCCAGATAGGAGCCGCCTATGCCTATGACCACCAGCGCCCTGGAGCGCCCGCGAATAAGCCGCGCCGCCGCTTCTATGGGCGCCAGCTCCGTTTCCTTCACCCGCGCGGGCAGCTCTGTCCAGCCGGTGAACTCCGCGCCCTTGCCGGTCTTTTCCCAAAGCGTTCTATGTGCCTGCTCCGCCAGAGCGTAGTCCGGCCCGCATCCGTTAAAAAAGCTCTCCGCTCCCTTTAGCTCAACCTTCACCATTTGCGTACCCCTCCCAAAACATCTTTCTCTGCTGTATTATAATCGCCTTTGCCGGGATTATCAAGTCAGCATTGAAGCTGCTTCAGCATTTCCCGGCGCAGCGCGTCGATTATCCGCTTTTCCAGGCGGCTTATGTAGCTCTGGGAGATGCCCAGCAGCTCCGCCACCTCCTTCTGGGTATACTCCCTGCCGCCGGAAAGACCGAAGCGCATCAGTATTATCTCCCGCTCCCGGGAGCCCAGAGTGTCAATGGCCGCCATCAGCATCATCCGCTCTGCATCGTCCTCCAGGGGCTTGTATACCTCGTCCTCATCGGTGCCCAGTATATCCGACAGCAGCAGCTCGTTGCCGTCCCAGTCGGTGTTCAGCGGCTCGTCAAAGCTGACCTCGGTGCGCTGGGCGCCTATCTTCCGCAGGTACATCAGTATCTCGTTTTCAATGCAGCGGGAGGCGTAGGTGGCAAGCTTGATGTTCTTTCCCGCCTTGAAGGTATTGACAGCCTTGATAAGCCCGATGGTGCCTATAGATATCAGGTCCTCTATGTTGATGCCGGTGTTCTCGAAGCGCTTGGCGATATACACCACAAGGCGCAGATTGTGCTCTATCAGCAGTCTCCTTGCCTTATCCTCGCCTTGAGCCAGACCTTCTACGGCCCGCTCCTCCTCGTCTCTTTGCAGTGGCGGCGGCAGGGTGTCGCTGCCGCCGATGTAAAAAACCGGCGGCGGCTCCAGCCCCAGAATGGACAGGATGCGCTCCCGGATAAAAAGTATTTGAGGTTTACATAACATATAGTTCTCCTTTCCTTCAATTGCTATACTATCCCCTGAAAGCCCTCGCCGGAGGCGCTTTTGGATATGGCCGCCAGCAGCTCCTTCCGCTCTCTGCCGTCCAGCCGCAGGACTTCCGGGCGGAACATGGGCAGCATACCGCTGACGCCCAGAGCGGAGTAGGGCACCAGCCTCAGCCTGCCTCGCAGCTCGGTTTTGTCCGCGGCCTGCAAAAGCTCCACCGGGTCGTCGATATCCAGCAGAGGGGCCAGCTCACCGAACAGCTCCCGCAGCACTGTGGGGCTAACCACCATCACTCTGGCCCCGGTCATGGGGTCCCGCAGGCAGTTGCCGCTGTCCGACAGAGCGTAGAAGCGGCAGCTTCTGCCCAGAAAACCCAGCTCCACCTCAAGACGCGCCCTGTGGGCCCTACCGGCTTTGACGCGGGCCAGCAGGCTCAGCCCCAGATAGCACAGCAGGAAGCACAGCGGCAGCACAGCGCCGCGCAGCTTGCCCAGAGACATATCCAAGGCCCACAGAGCGCCGCCGAAGGAGGCGGACACAGCCAGAAACACCCCGGTGCAGCGCAGGGGCTTATCCTCGGCACCGAAGGCGATAAGGCCCATCAGCAGCGCAGAGCCCAGCTTTATTGCGGGAGCGGCAAGAAAAGAGAGCCCAGGCAGAAACACCGCCACCGAGTATGCAGCGCCCAGCAGAGCCGCCAGCAGATAGCGCTGCCGCTTGAGATACAGACCGCACAGGGCGGCGGATATGAGGCACAGCAGATAGTCCGTCAGCAGGCTCATGAGAAACAGACTGTCTATGTAGATGATTTCCATACGAGCCGACTATAGCACACGCATCCCGCACAATTTGTCAATTGGGAATTGTCAAAAGCCTCCCGCTGTGGTAGAATCGATAGGATACTAAGGAGTGGATTTTCTCGTGTGGTTTTGGTTTGCGCTTATTGCCCTGCTGTGCTGGAGCGGCTCTGACCTGTTCTCCAAGCTGGGCTGTCAGGATGAAAAAGACAGGTACGGATATCTGAAGATGGTCACGGCGGTGGGCCTTGTGATGGGCCTCCACGCCGGTTATGAGCTGGCCTTCGGCGGCGTGGAGCTCAGCGCCGGGGTGCTTTTGGCCTACCTGCCGGTGTCTCTGCTGTATATCCTGTCCATGACCGTGGGCTATCTGGGCCTGCGCTATATAGAGCTGTCCGTGTCCTCACCCGTCTGCAACAGCTCCGGCGCTATTGTGGCCGTGCTGGTACTTATTACCGGCGGTGTGGGCGACGACCTGCCGCCGCTGGCCTTTGTGGCAGTGGCGCTGGTGGGCCTGGGCGTGGTGGCTTTGGGCATCACTGAGGCCAGGGAGGACGAGGAGCTTCGCCGCAAACGGCAGGAGGCCTCCAACCGCAGATACGCCAAAAGCGCCCTGGCCATTGCCATCCCGGTGATATACTGCGTACTGGACGCTCTGGGCACCTTTGCCGACAGCCGGGTGCTGGAGACTCTGGACGAGGACGCCGCCAACGTGGCCTATGAGCTGACCTTTCTGGCGGCGGGTATTCTCTGCGCGGTCTACGTCTTTGCTGTAAAAAAGCAGCGCCCGGTGCCCAGACTTGAGGGCCCCAAGCTTTTGGGCGCGGTGTTCGAGACCGTGGGCCAGTTTTTCTACATCTACGCCCTGGCGGACACGGAGCACGTGGCCTTTGCCGCGCCTATTATATCCTCCTACTGCGCGGTGTCCGTGCTGTGGAGCAGGCTGTTTTTGAAGGAGCGGCTGTCCAAAAAGCACTACCTGTCTATCCTTACGGTGATGGCGGGTATCGTGATAATGGGTATACTTGATATATAGCGAATACGGGGAGATGCGTATGGAATACGTGTATAAGCGGGTAATAATCAAAATAAGCGGTGAGGCGCTGGCCGGGGATAAGAAAACGGGCTTCGACTTCGGCTTTGTCACGCGGGTGTGCGGCGCGGTGAAGGCCTGCGCCGACGGCGGCGTGGAGATCGGCGTGGTCATCGGCGGCGGCAACTTCTGGCGCGGCGTCAAGGACGGCGCCGGTAAGGTGGAGCGGGTCAGCGCCGACAGGATGGGTATGCTGGCCACCTGCATGAACTGCCTGGCCGTGGCGGATGTGCTGCGTCAGCTTGGGGCGGACGCCCGGGTGATGACGGCGGTGGACATACAGGGCGTAGGCGAGAGATACGATACACGCAAGGCCATCGAGTATATGGAGCGGGGCGCAATAGTCCTGTTTGCCGGCGGCAGCGGGGCCCCCTTCTTCTCCACGGACACGGCGGCGGTGCTGAGAGCGGCGGAGGTACACGCCGACGCTATTCTGCTGGCCAAGAACGTGGACGGGGTATACAGCGGCGACCCGAGGCTGGACCCCACAGCCCGGCGCTTTGACCAAATAGACTACGACGAGGTGCTGGCCCGGAAGCTGGGCGTCATGGACCTCACAGCCACCAGCCTTGCCATGGATAACGAGATACCGGTAATAGTCTTTGCCCTGGCGGAGCCCGAGAACATCCAAAGGGTGCTTTCCGGCGAGAAGATAGGCACTACAGTGAAGTAGAACACTTTTAGAATAAACACGGAGGTACGAATATGTCCGACTATATCGAGTTTGAAAACAAGATGAAAAAGACCTGCGAGGCATTAAGCTCCCAGCTTGCCACCATCCGCGCAGGCCGCGCCAACTCCGCCGTTCTGGACCAGATAATGGTGGACTACTACGGTGTGCCCACCCCCATCCAGCAGGTGGCCTCCATCGCCACGCCGGACCCCCGCTCCCTGCTTATACAGCCCTGGGACGGCTCTGTGCTGAAGCCTCTGGAAAAGGCCATCCTGGCCTCCGACCTGGGCATCAACCCCCAGAACGACGGGCGTATGCTCCGCCTGGTGTTCCCGCCGCTGACGGAGGAGCGCCGCAAGGAGCTTGCAAAGCAGACCAAGAAGTACGGCGAGGAGGCCAAGGTAGCCATCCGCAACATCCGCCGGGACGCCATGGAGAAATTCAAAAAGCAGCAGAAGGCCTCCGAGATGACCGAGGACGACTACAAGATAGCCGATAAGGACGTTCAGAAGCTGACGGACGACTACATCAAGGAGATAGACAAGATAAGCTCGAAGAAGGAAAAAGAGCTGACAGAGATATGACGACAGTTGTAAACAACGGCGCAAAGGCGGGGGAGCGGGAGAGATCCGGTCTGCCCCGCCATATTGCCATTATTCTGGACGGCAACGGTCGCTGGGCCAAGAGCCGGGGTCTGCCCCGCACCGCGGGACACGCGTCGGGCTCCGAGAACTTCCGCCGTATCGCCACCTACTGCAAGAACATCGGCATAGATTATCTCACGGTGTACGCCTTTTCTACGGAGAACTGGAAGCGGCCGCCGGAGGAGGTAAAGACCATTATGCGCCTGCTGGACAAATACCTCCGGGAGGCTATCAGCACCATGGAGCGGGACAAGATACGCATGAAGGTGTTCGGCGATGTGGCCGGGCTGCCGGCGGAGCTGCAGGCCCTGGCGGAGAGGACCAACGAGATATCCAAGGGCTATGAGGGCTTTCAGGCCAACATCTGCCTCAACTACGGCGGCCGGGACGAGATAGTCCACGCCGCCCGGCGCTACGCCGAGGACAGGCTTTCCGGCAGGGCCGAGGGCGAGCTTACGGAGGAGGGCTTTTCCTCCTATCTGTATTCCGCCGGCATCCCCGACCCGGACCTGCTTATCCGCCCCGGCGGGGAGAAGCGCATATCCAACTTTCTGCTGTGGCAGTGCGCCTACGCGGAGCTTTATTTCACGGACGTGCTCTGGCCGGATTTCGACACGGCGGAGCTGGACAGGGCCATAGCGGAATATATGAGCCGGGACAGGCGCTTCGGAGGTGTGAAGGTCACATGAGCGATATACGGGAGCTGCTCTTTGCCTCGCAGGATCTGAAGTACAGGGATTTTTCGGCGAAGCTGACCCCCAATGTGGATAAGGAGCTTATCATCGGTGTGCGCAGTCCACGGCTGCGGGAGATCGCCAAGGAGCAGTACGGAACCGAGGCGGCGGAGGCTTTCCTCCAGGCTCTACCCCATAAGTATCTGGAGGAGAACAGCCTGCACGGCCTGCTTATTGAGCGGATGAAGGATTACGGGCGCTGCGTTGCGGAGCTTAACAGGCTTCTGCCCTATGTGGACAACTGGGCAACCTGCGATATCATCAGCCCCAAGGTATTCGCAAAGCACAAGGCGGAGCTCATAGAGCAGATAAAACTCTGGATAGCCGACGGCAGGACCTACACTGTGCGCTTCGGTCTGGAGATGCTCATGAGCCACTATCTGGACGGAGACTTTCAGCCTCAGTATCTGGAGCTGGCCGCCGCCGTAAGAAGCGACGAGTACTACGTCAACATGATGCAGGCCTGGTTTTTCGCCACCGCTCTTGCCAAGCAGTACGAGGCGACCCTGCCCTATATCACGGAAAAGCGCCTTGCGGTGTGGAGCCACAACAAGACCATTCAGAAGGCCGTGGAGAGCTTCCGCATCACCGACCAGCAGAAGGCCTATTTGAAAACCCTGAAAATCAAATGACCTCGGCAGCACCAGGTGTCATCCAAAGAAATACCTGTAGGGCCGCACAGGTCGGCAGCCCGAAGGAATCGCGTCCGGCGGGCCGCCACACAGGGCGGCCCCTACCGCAGGATCAAGACCACACAGGACAGCAGGGGAACACCAAGTGGGCTCGTTCTTTCCATAGATAAAGGAGAAAAATAAATATGGTATCATCCTTATGCGTCCTGGGCTGTACCGGCTCCATAGGCCGTCAGGCCGTAACCGTGGCCGAGAGCCTGGGCATCCGGGCGACCGCCCTCACCGCCAACCGGCAGATTGAGCTGCTGGAGCAGCAGGCCAGGCGTCTGCGGCCGGAGTTTGTGGCGGTATACGACGAAAAGGCGGCAAAGCTTTTCAAGGTCGCCGTTGCCGATACGGATATCCGGGTGGGTTCCGGTATGGAGGCGCTTATTGAAGCCGCTACCCTTGAGAGCGTTGACTGCGTTGTGACCTCTGTGTCCGGCTCTGTGGGGCTTAAGCCCACATTAGCGGCCATAGACGCGAAAAAACGCATTGCCCTTGCCAACAAGGAAACTCTGGTCTGCGCCGGCTCCATAGTCATGCAGCGGGCAAAGGAGAGCGGCGCTGAGATAGTACCCGTGGACTCTGAGCACTCCGCCGTATTTCAGAGCCTTATGGGCCGACAGGCGGGGGAGCTGAAAAAGCTGCTGCTTACAGCCTCCGGCGGCCCCTTCCGGGGTATGAAGCGCTCTGAACTGGAGAACGTCACACCGGCCCAGGCGGTGAGCCATCCCAACTGGAGCATGGGCGCCAAGATATCCGTGGACAGCTCAACCATGATGAACAAGGGGCTGGAGTTTATAGAGGCCATGCATCTTTTCTCCGTCAGCCCCGATGATATTCAGGTGGTAATCCACCCTCAGAGCGTCATACACTCTATGGTAGAGCTTATCGACGGCACAGTGATAGCACAGCTGGCCGTGCCGGATATGGGCCTGCCCATACAGCTGGCGCTGACCTACCCTGAGCGCCGCCCATCCATGTTCGGCAGACTGGACTTTGCCCACATGAAGGACCTGAGCTTTGAAAAGCCGGATCCGGAGAATACCCCCTGTCTGCGTCTGGCAATGGACTGCGCCCGCAAGGGCGGAGCCGCCCCCTGCGTCATGAGCGCCGCCAACGAGGAGGCGGTGGGGCTGTTCCTCCGGGGCGCGCTGGGCTATAACCGTATCTACGACTGCGCCGCCGGGGCGGTGGCGAAGCTGGGCCAGCTTCCGGGGAATGACCTGGAGCAGCTGATTTTCGCAGACGCCGCCGCCAGAGCCTATGTAATGGAGAATTTCACTTAAATGAGCATACTTTATATCGTCATCGCCGTAGTCCTTTTCGGAGTGCTTATAGCCATACACGAGCTGGGCCACTTCGCCGCGGCCAAGGCCTGCGGCGTGAGGGTGGATGAGTTTTCTATAGGCATGGGCCCCGCCATATTCAAAAAGCAGAAGGGGGACACCATGTATTCCCTGCGCTGCATACCCTTCGGCGGCTTTTGCGCAATGAGCGGGGAGGACGAAAAGAGCGACGACCCCAGGGCCTTTACCAACCAGCGGCCCTGGAAGCGGGTGCTTATCCTGGCCGCAGGCTCTTTTATGAATTTCCTGCTGGGCCTGCTTATTGTTCTTATTCTTTTCTCCGGCGCCGCCGCCTTCCGCGCACCCCTGATACAGGACTTTATGGAGGGCTGCCCCTACGAGAGCGAGGCGGGCTTCCAGCAGGGCGACCTTATCTACAGCATCGACGGTCACCGTATCTACCAGCAGTACAACGTCTCCGACTATCTCGCCTCCGGCACCGGTGTATACGACATAGTGGTCAAGCGGGACGGGCACAAGGTGCGTCTGGATAACTTTGAGCTAAAGCCCATAGAGTATGAGGGCTATGAGCAGAAGATGTACGGCTTCTATTTCGGCTATGAGGAGGCCACTCTGGGCGTTACCCTGAAGAACACCTGGTACACCGCCATGGAGTTCGGCCGCTGGGTCTGGATGGGCCTGTCGGAGCTTGTCAGCGGCAACGTAGGCGTACAGGATCTGGCCGGGCCGGTGGGCATAGTGGACATGATGGCGGAGACCGGGGAGCAGGCCGAGAGCACCGGCGCCGCTGTCTATGACATCCTCTACTTCGGGGCGTTCATTGCCGTGAACCTGGCGCTGATGAATATGCTGCCTATCCCAGCTCTGGACGGAGGCCGCATTTTCCTGCTGCTGATAACAGCGCTTATTGAAGCCGTCACCAAAAAGAAGCTGGACCCCAAGTACGAGGGCTACATCCACGCCGCCGGTATGATACTGCTGCTGGCCCTGATGGCCTTCGTCATGCTCAACGATATATACAAGATATTTACCAAGTAAAGCCGTCCTGTTTAGGGAAGGGAGACTGCTTGCGACCGATGAGGAAACCGGCAGTCATCAAGCGGCTGGACCTGCAAATACTCGAGGTACACATATGAAACGTGAAAATACGAAAGAAATAACCGCAGGCGGACTTGCCATAGGCGGCGGCGCTCCCGTGTCGGTGCAGACCATGTGCAACACCCATACCTGGGACGTGGACGCCACCGTCGCCCAGATACGCGCCATGGAGGCTGCCGGGGCGGACATCGTGCGCATAGCCATACCTGATATGCCCTCCGCCCAGGCCGTGGACAAAATAAAGGCCCAGGTACGGGTGCCGCTGGTGGCGGACATACATTTCGACTACCGGCTGGCCCTGGCGGCGGCGGAGCGGGGCATTGACAAGATACGCATCAACCCCGGCAACATAGGCGCTGCCGAGAATGTCCGGGCTGTGGCCGAGGCCTGCGGGAGCCGGAATATCCCTATCCGTGTGGGCGTTAACGCCGGCAGTCTGGAGAAGGAGCTGCTGGAGAAATACGGCCACCCCTGCCCGGAGGCCATGGTGGAAAGCGCCCGGGGTCACGCGGAGCTGCTGGAGCGCTTCGGCTTCGGGGATATCTGCCTGTCCATGAAGGCCTCCTCCGTGCCCCTTACCGTGGCGGCCTACCGTCTGGCGGCGGAGAGCTTTCCCTATCCCCTCCACCTGGGCGTGACCGAGACAGGCACCGAGTGGAACGGCACCATCCGCTCAGCCGTGGGCATAGGCGCCCTGCTGTGCGAGGGCATAGGCAACACCATCCGCGTCTCCCTTACCGCCGACCCCTTAAGGGAGGTGGCCGCCGGTATTGCCATACTTAAGGCGGCGGGACTGCGCCGGGACGGTGTGCGCTTCGTCTCCTGCCCCACCTGCGGCCGCACGGAGATAGACCTTATCGCTCTGGCCACAGAGGTGGAGAGCCGGGTGAAAGACCTGCCCATGGATATTACCGTGGCCGTTATGGGCTGCGTCGTCAACGGCCCCGGCGAAGCAAGGGAGGCTGACTACGGCATCGCCGGCGGCAGGGGCAAGGGCCTGCTATTCAAAAAAGGACAGGTGCTGGGTACATATCCGTATGACAGGCTCTGCGACGCCCTGCTGGAGCTTATAGAAAAGGACGGAAAGGAACAGTCGGCCACATGAGCGAGCACACCCCCATTCTCACAATTTTCCCCGGCCTCCGGGATATGTCCTCCGCGGCCGGAGGTCTGGACAAGGCCTTTGTCACCGAGGTGCTGGTTTGCTCCGGGGACAAGACCCTCAGCGTCAGCGCCCGGTTTGCCGCCATGCCGTCTCCGGTGGAATCCGACGCCATATGCCGCCGCATCCGGGAGGATTACGGACTGAGCGACTGCCGACTTACCGCGGACTATCCCCGGCCACAGGCGGCCGAAGCACCCGCTCAGACCCCTGCTGCCGCCGCCGCACCTACGGGCTCGGTGCTGATGGGCAGGGCAATAAAGCAGCGGCCCGTGCCTATGAGCGGTCTTTCTCTGGAGTCCGGCAAGGTCACCGTGGAGGGGGACGTGGTAGCTGTCACCAGCCGCCTGCTGCAAAAGCGGGGCGGCGCGGTGCTATGCTTCGATATCACCGACAGGACCAACACCGTCCGGGTCTCCCGCTTCCTCCGCTCCGACGACGACCACAGCATCATAAACAAGATAGCCGAGGGCGACCATCTGGCGGTGCAGGGTGAGATAATCTACTCCAAGTATGACGACGATATGGTGCTGGACCCCAAAAACATCGTCCGGGGTAAAACGTATATCCGCCGGGACGACGCTCCGGAAAAGCGGGTGGAGCTCCATGTGCATACACGCTTCTCCGCGCTGGACGCACTGACCGACCCTGCCGCCATCGTACAAAGGGCGGCCTACTGGGGTATGCCCGCCATCGCCGTGACCGACCACGGCGTGGCCCAGGCCTTCCCGGATATGTGGAAGGCGGGAAAGAAAAACGGCGTCAAGATAATCTACGGCATGGAGGCATACTATGTAAATGACATGGACGGCAACAGCGCTGTCATGGGCAAGAGCAAGCTGCCTCTGGACACGGAATTCGTGGCCTTTGACATTGAGACTACGGGACTCAACGCCCTTAACGACCGCATGACCGAGATAGGCGCGGTCATCTTCTCCGGCGGCGTGATAAAGGACAGCTTCAACACCTTCGTGGACCCCGGCCGACACATACCCCCGGATATCACCCAGCTTACCGGCATCCGGGACAGCGATGTGCAGGGCGCGCCCTCTGAGAAAGAGGCTATGGAGCGCTTCATTGCCTTCATTGGCCAACGCCCCATAATCGCGCACAACGCCCATTTCGACGTGGGCTTCATGACCGCCGCCGCAAACCGCAGCGGACTGAAATTCTCACCGGTTTTTCTGGACACGCTGGCCTTAGCTCAGGCGCTGCTGCCGGAGCTGAAGCGCTTTAAGCTGGACATAGTCTCCAACCATCTGGGCCTGCCCCAGTTCAACCACCACCGGGCCACGGACGACGCCATGGTGGTGGCACGGATGATGGATAAGTTTCTGCCTCTGCTCAGTCAGCAGGGGGCCCGCACGGTGGACGATATCGAGACGGTGTACCACGCCCTGCGCCGCACGGACGTGGCCAAGTCCTATCACATGGTGCTGCTGGTGAAGGACAGGAAGGGCCTGAAAAACCTGTACGAGATGATATCCCAGTCCTATCTCAAGTACTTCCACCGCAGTCCCATCATTCCCAAAAGCCTGCTGGCGCAGCACCGGGAGGGCATACTTGTGGGCTCCGCCTGCGGTATGGGCGAGCTTTACGGCGCGGTGAGGACGCTCACCGTGACCCTCGACGGTCTCCC
>CAYSFK010000053.1:12048-13098 GCA_964430345.1 uncultured Oscillospiraceae bacterium
GATCCAGCACAGAGAGGGCATACTCGTCGGCTCCTCCTGCGGCATGGGCGAGCTGTATGGCGCGGTCATGAAGGGCGCGAGCGAGAGGGAGCTCAAAAAGATAGCCTCGTTCTACGATTATCTGGAGATACAGCCCATCTGCAACAACGGCTTTCTGGTGGATAACGGCGTGGTGAAGGACGAGACTGTGCTTCAGGACTATAACCGCACCATCGTGGAGCTGGGCCGGGCGCTTAATAAGCCGGTCATCGCCGCCTCCGACGTGCATTTCCTCGACCCGGAGGACGAGCAGTACCGCCGCATACTCCAGGCCGCCAAGAAGTTCTCCGACGCGGACAGGAATTGCCCCATATATTTCCGCACTACCGACGAGATGCTCAAGGAGTTTATGTATCTGGGGGAGGAGACGGCCAGAGAGCTGGTCATCACCAACACACGCGCCATCGCCGACATGGTGGAGGACATAGAGCTGCTGCCAAAGGAGCTGTTCCCGCCGAAAATAGCCAACTCCGCCAGTGAGCTGCGGGAGCTGGTGTATACCAAGATGCACCGCATCTACGGCGAGACGCCCCCGGAGATAGTTCAGACCCGTGTGGACACGGAGCTGAACACAATACTGGAGCACAACTACGACGTTATATACATGAGCGCCCAGAAGCTGGTGCAAAACTCGCTGGAGAACGGCTATCTGGTGGGCAGCCGGGGCAGCGTGGGCTCCTCTATCGTGGCTTATATGTCCGGCATCACCGAGGTCAACTCCCTGCCGCCCCACTACGTCTGCCCCAAATGCCATTACAGCGAATTTGTCACCGACGGCAGCTACGGCTGCGGCGCGGATATGCCGGAGAAGGACTGCCCCAACTGCGGCGAAAAGCTTAACAGAGACGGCTTTGACATACCCTTTGAGACCTTCCTGGGCTTCCCCGGCAACGAGAAAACTCCGGATATAGACCTGAACTTCTCCGGTGAATATCAGGCCAAGGCCCATAAATACACCGAGACTCTTTTCGGCTCCGACCACGTTTTCCGCGCCGGCACCATCGGCACGCT
>CAYSFK010000054.1:0-13054 GCA_964430345.1 uncultured Oscillospiraceae bacterium
TTTCGTTGCGGCGTTAAGGTCATGGTCGGCGATAAAGCGCTTTACCTCGTCTATGGCCACGGCCTCGTCCACGCCGCCTCTGGTGCACTCCGCCTCGCAGCGCTTGTTGCAGATGCGCCCGCAGACGGCGGGGAAGGGGTTTTCCTTCTTGATAAGCTCCAGCGCCTCCGTATAGCGGCCCTGAGCGGCCAGCTTCAGATAGCCCTGAACGGCGATATGGGCGGGGCAGGCGGTCTTGCAGGGGGCGGTGCCGGTGGGCAGCACATCCTGAAAGTCCTCACGGTAGTCCGGGTTCCAGCTCTCCTTCTTTTTGAGAGTCTCGGAGCTCTTCACATAATCCGGCTTTACCGTCAGCTCCTTTGTGGAGCAGAGCTTCTGGCCCAGCCTCAAAGCGTTTCCTGGGCAGGTCTCCACGCACTGGCCGCAGGCCACGCATTTGGCCTCGTCCACCTGAGCCACAAAGTTAGACCGTATTGCGTCTCTGGCGCCGTACATCAGGCCCACCCGCAGCCCGAAGCAGGCGCAGGAGCAGCAGTTGCATATGGCGGCGCTCTCGCCGGCCTCCTCAATGTTGGGGATATCGTGCATGAGGCCGTTCTCCTCAGCCCTGCGCACTATTTCAAGTGCTTCCTCGCGGCTTATCTCACGGGCCCTGCCGGAGCGTATGTAGTGCTCCGCGCCCTTGCCCATCTGCACACACATATCCTCGTCCAGATGGCCGCAGCCGTCGCCTATGCTGGTGCGGGAGGCGCGGCAGGAGCAGGTGGACACGCTGAACTTGTCGTACTTATTGATGTAATAGGACAGCCTCTCATAGTCGCTGACACCGGGGATGCCCTCAATGGCGCTCTCCACGGGGATTACCCGCATAAGCCCGTAACCGTTGGGTATCATGGAGCCCATGTTGGCCGCCAGATTCCGGGTGTACTCCTCGAAGGCACGGCCTATTTCGGGGTGGGCGTCCATAAGCTCCTGCTGGTTGACCATCATCTCAAGAATGCCGGGAGCGAATATCTGCATGAAATAGGTGTCCTCGCCCTGGTCGCTGTCGAACACCCGGCGCAGTACCCCGTAGTACACCAGATTGTCCAGTATGGGCCGAAGCTCCGCCTCGCTTTTGCCGGTCTTTTTCGCGATGTAGCCGATGGTACGCTCATTGCGCAGGCCCACCGCTATGGCTACGTCGGCCTCCTCGTCGGTGAGCAGACCTGCCATGGAGTAGTACTCGGGCGCGTTTTCGTCGATCTTGGTGGTGATGCCGGTAATGCCGCCTAT
Source organism: uncultured Oscillospiraceae bacterium (assembly GCA_964430345.1). Classification (GTDB taxonomy): domain Bacteria; phylum Bacillota; class Clostridia; order Oscillospirales; family Oscillospiraceae; genus Limivicinus. The sequence goes on from CAYSFK010000054.1 coordinate 1,276, forward strand.
CACTCGGGCCAGCTTCACTATCTTCGGTCTCAGTTCCGCCATTTTTAAACTCTCCTTTTCATTTATTGTCAGTGTGTTTTTTCCTGCTTGGGCACAGCTCCCGAGAGTAGGCCAGCACCGCGCCGGCCAGAAGGAAGAAGCACAGCTCCCGGATATCCGTGGTCAAAGAGCGCTGGTCTGAGGAGCCTGTAAACATCAGCACGTCGAACATGGCGTATATGAACATACCCGTCACCGGCAAGGTGAGGCTTTTCACCGCCATATCCGCTCTCACATCACTGCAGAAGAAGAGCTTTATCATCCGTATGACCATCAGCACTGTGAAGGCCAGCACTATAAGAAAGCCCAGCAGCCCCGTGAGCATGAAGGTCTGGAGCAGGTAGTTGTGCATATGCCAGAAGGGGTAGGACATATATTTCTGCGCACCCAGCATCATCTTATCGCTGTACTTGCCTGTGAGTATGCGCAGGGGCTCGTCTCTCAGGGCGGGCAGAAAGCTCTTGATTATCTCTATGCGCACAGCGCTGGTGGAGTCCTCGCCGGTGAGCTCTCTGGGGTCGTCGAAGGTGCCCTCTCTGCCGCCGTTCTTCAAGAACTCGTCCGAGGGCCTGTCCCTGTCTGCGCCCGTCAGCTCCGCCAGAGCCGCCGTACCGTCGATCACCAGCTCGAAGCTCTTGAACATCAGCGGCGCCGCCGCTGCCAGAATAAAGACGCAGGCCAGAGCTTTTACGGCGGTTTTCTTCTCGCTGAGTTTTTTCAGCGCCCACAGCATCAGCAGCATGGCAATGTTCAGGGACACCAGGAGCCGTGCGGTGCGGGCGAAGGACATGGCTATGGCCACGTAAAACACCACAAGGGCGATAACTATAGGTATCCTCCACAGCTTGCCGCGGCAGCGGAAGAACTCGTATACCATCAGGCACCAGGAGATGTACAGCCAGACGGAGAATATGGTGCGGTTGGTGTTCAGCAGCACCATGTGGTTGAAGTAGTCAGGGTAGTCGATGCCAAAGGACACGTTCTCCGGCGGTATGTAGAAATAGGTGCCGAAAAAGTAGGCGTAGATACCCAGCAGAGACACAACGAAGTAGAAACTGCCCAGCGCCGCCGCCAGCCAGTCTATGAGCCGTGCCCTGTCCTTCGCCTCCAAAAGCCCGGCGGCGGGGAATATCACCGCGCAGAGCACCCGGCTTATCACCAGGTCCAACTCATTTTCAAGGTAGTAGTCCGTGTTCAGAAGCCGGGTAATATACAGCCACAGTGCGTATACTATCACCAGCCTTACTTCCACGCTGCCGCAGAAGCGCCGCTTGTAGAAATACAGGGCGGCCAGGGCGATGATAAGCGTTTTCCCGTAGGAGGCGTACAGAGCCGCCCATCTCAGGGGAGCCACAGGGCAAAGCATATAAAAGCAGAGGATCAAAAATACCGCGCCGGCGTACATCCGCCGCCAGCTCCGCTCCTCCGCCGAAAAGACCGTATTATCCATATCTGTCCTCGAACCTCCGCTGCTGAGTACCGGAGCAGACCTCCGGCGAAAATATTTTAACATATCAGGACAGGCTGCGCAAGTTCATATATCTATGGTCACCACCGTAAGACCGCTGCGCTGGGCGTAGAGGATGGTGTTCATGGTGCCGCCGGGTCTGCCGGCGTAGCAGCACAGCAGCAGGGAGGACCTGTCCACCATGTATCGGTTGCGCCGCATCATACAGTCGTAGGTATAGCCGTACTGCAGCACCGTCACCTTATCGCAGCTGTCCAGCAGAGTATTGTAGCGCTGCCGCTGGGCCAGGCTCCATCTGTCCGGCTGACTGCCGCAGGGCACCACCGCCTCAAGGCTTACGCCGATACGACTCTCCCGCAGGGACAGCACTGCCTCCGCGAAATACATATCGCAGCCTATGGCCATGCCGCACATAAAGTGCCGAAAGCCGAGAGAATACAGAGCCTCCAGCCTGGCGGCCAACTCCAGCTTCAGCTCTATGCAGCGCCCGTCGCTCTCGTCCTGTCCCCAGGGGAGCCCTGCGGGCCGGTGTCCCGAAAAGCAGCAGCAGATATCCCTGTCCATAGTAAGACCTCATAATTTGATGTTTTTATATTACGCCGGAAATAGCCTATTGTCAAAAGAAGAATAGGGTGGTATGATACATCTGTCTTCAGGGCAGGGTGAAATTCCCGACCGGCGGTAAAGTCCGCGAGCCGTTGGGTGGGGAGAGTCGAACACCTACCGCCTTTGGGCGGCCCTTTAAGGCGCTTTTTTCCTTGTCCTCCTCGCTTTGCGCCAGCAAAGCTTCGTCGTCCGCAGCAAAAATCACTCGTAAAGTGTCTGCCCAAAGGTGCAGAGCAGTTTTCAGTGAGTGGGTTTTTGCTCAGGCGATGAAAAGTCCGCAGCGAATACTTGCCGTATTTGCAAGGACTTTGAGGATGCATGGGCGAAAACCCGCCACTAAAAACCGGCAGAGGTTCGACTCTCCCCACCCACAGCATGACCCGGTGTGATTCCGGGACCGACAGCGACAGTCTGGATGGAAGAAGACGCGCATTGTGCGCGCTTGTTTCGTTATACTTATGCCCGGAGAGTTATTCTTCGGGCATTTTTATTTGGAGGTAAGCTATGGAAAAACAAAGAATATCCACCCGGTATATGGCGGCGGTGGCCATGTTCACGGCGGTGGCCTACGTGGCGGTGCTCATAAGTAAGGTCATCCCCAACGTGGCGGGCTTTCTCAGCTATGAGCCCAAGGACGTGGTGATAGTCATTGCGGGCTTCATCTTCGGGCCCATGACCAGCGTGCTCATTTCGGTCATCGTCTCCTTCATTGAGATGATAAGCATCAGCGCTACCGGCCCTTACGGTATGCTTATGAACATCGTCTCCAGCTGCGCCTTTACGGTGACGGCGGCCTGGATATATAAAAAGCACCACTCCCAGAAGGGCGCGGTGCTGGGCCTTGCGGTGGGTGTTGTGGTGCTGACGCTATGCATGGCCATATGGAACTATGTGGTCACACCTTTCTATATGGGCGTACCCAGGGAGCAGGTGGCGGCTATGCTCACAACGGTGTTTATCCCCTTCAATCTGGTGAAGGGCGGCATTAACGCGGGGCTCACCCTGCTGCTGTATAAGCCTATCGTGGGCGCTCTGCGCCGGGCAAAGCTGGCCCCGCCCACCAAATCGGAGGCCCAGACAGGCGTAAAGACGGTGAAGCCCGGCTTCCTGCTGTTCTCGGCGGCGGTGCTCATAACCTTTGCTCTGCTGTTTCTGGTGCTGATCGACGTGCTGTGACGGAGCCTCCGGCCACCCGGCGCAGCCTTATAAGACTCAAAACAAAGTTCAGAAGCTCCGTGAAGTAGATTATCACTATGTAGGCCGTCAGAGCGTAGCGGGGGAGTAGCTGCCATATTAGCAGCAGTCCCGCCAAAGAGTCCAGAATGTTTATCCCCATGCTCCATACCTGCTGGCCCAGACCCTTCAGGCAGCCGTCCACGGTCATATCCGTGTACATCACCGGGATAAGCGGGGCGAGTATCCGTATGTAGCGCCCCGCCTCCGTGCTTTTGTAGACCGCCGCCCCCAGCATATCGGCAAACAGGAACATGAACAGTCCCACCAGTGAGGAAAACAGCAGGCTCAGCCTGAGCAGCCGCCGGGTGACCCGGCGTATGCCCCTCTCGTCTCCCCGTACCTGGGCCTCCGTCAGCTCCGGCACTATTAGCTCCGCCGCCGCCGTCATGATGCAGGAGGGGAAAAACACCACCGGCAGCGCCATGCCCTGTATCACTCCGTAGCCGGACAGGGCTCCGTCGGCGGAGTACCCGGCGGCCTTCAGCCCTCTGGGCACCAGCAGATGCTGTATGGTGGTAAGGGCGCTTCGGGCGTAGGCGGACATGGCCAGAGGCAGGGCGATGCCCAGCATCCTGGCGGTTATGGCTCGACCGCCCACCTTCTGGGCGTAGTATTTGCGCCTGTCGCAGAGATAGAACAGCGCCATCAGCAAAAGGCTTATCACGTCCGCCGCCATCCGCCCCAGAGTTACAGCGGCGCAGCTCTTCTCGATGTCCGCCCTGGGCGCGGCATAGAGGCAAAGAGCCACCAGGACGATGCCTATGAGCTGTTCCATAAGGTGTACCAGCGTGGGCTTCCACACTCTGCCGCAGGCGGTGAAGTAGCCGGAGAAAGAGGCGCACAGCGAGATGCAGGGCATACTGAAGGCCGAGATGCGCAGAGAAGCCACCGTGCGGGCGTCGCCTATCCACAGGAAGCCCAGAGGCTCCGCCAGCAGCCACAGCACAGCGCCGCCCGCCAGTCCGAAGATAAGCCCGTAGCCCAGACAGCGGCGCATGGCAAAGCTTACGGTGCCGGGCTGTCCGCCGCCCAGCTCCTCGGCGATAAGCCTTGTGGTGGCAAAGCGTATGCCGGATATGGCGAAGGTGGCGCAGAGGTTAGTCACGGAGCACACCAGCTGGTACAGCCCTATGCCGGAGGAGCCGATGGTGCCTACCAGCCAGACCTGAAAGGCGATGCCGATGCAGCTCATCAGCAGGGAGGAACAGGTGAGCAGAGCGGTGTTGTATATCAGCCGATTGCGGTTAAACAAATCCATCCCTCCCATGCGTACCATTATATGCGCCGCTGACGGCGTACTTGTCCGGGAGACACAAAATGCTTGAAAAGTGTACGCAGGAGTGGTATTTTATTACGGACAAGGGAGGTGGCGTCGATGATAATCACCATAGGCAGACAGCACGGCAGCAACGGCCACGACATAGCCATAGCTCTGGCCTACAGGCTGGGCTGCGCCTGCTATGACAAGGAGATAGTGGAACACGCCGCGGAGGCCTCAGGCTTCAGCAGGGACGTGATGGACTCCTTTGACGAGCGGCGCGTACCGCCCTATATCGTGCCCGGCTCCCACTATTCCGGCTTCAATCAGGGAATGCAGCTTAATATGCGACTCACGGCGGCTCAGTTTGACGCCATACGCAGTCTGGCGGACAAGGGCGACTGTATCTTCGTGGGCCGATGCGCCGACTATATTCTTCGGGACAGAAGCGATATAGTGCGGGTGTTCGTCATGGCTGACGCGGACTTTAGGATAAAGACCATGATGGAGCGCCGGGGACTCACCCAGGAGCAGGCGAAGAAGCTGGTGAAAGAGGTGGACAAGGACCGCGCCAGCTATTATAAGTACTATACCGACCAAATATGGGGCGAGAGCGGGAACTATGATATCTGTGTGGACAGCGGCCGCATCGGAGTGGACGGCGCCGTGTCGGTGATAGCCTCGTATATCAGCGCGTTAAAGAAAAAAACGGGCCAATAAGCCTTTTTGAATATTAAACCAGCCGGCTCCGGAGCGAATGCTTACTCACTCGGAAGTCGGCTGGTTTTATTGTCAGTTTACATAATACATAATTTGAAAACCGCAAATATGTTAAAAAAATAATGTGGTAATGGAGAAACCGCTGTGATATAATGTCACAGTTAATTCTGACTGCGAGGGAGAGAGATATATGAAATGCCCTTTTTGCGGATATTCCGAGAGCAAGGTCATAGATTCGCGCCCTGCCGAGGAGGGTGCCACCATTCGCCGCCGCCGGGAGTGTCTGGCCTGCCAGAAGCGCTTTACCACCTATGAAATCATAGAGAGACTGCCGCTGGTGGTGATTAAGCGGGACGGCAGTCGGCAGACCTTCGACAAGGTAAAGCTTATTAACGGCATGGTGCGGGCCTGCGAGAAGCGCCCTGTCACCTTGGGCACCCTTGAGAAGATAGCGGACGATATAGAGCAGGAGCTTCAGAGCAGCCTTGAGCGGGAGATAAAGACCGTGGACATCGGCGAGATGGTCATGGGTCGGCTCAAGGAGGTGGACGAGGTGGCCTATGTGCGCTTCGCCTCGGTATACCGCAGCTTTAAGGATATAAACACCTTCATGGAGGAGCTCTCCAAGCTGCTGACGGAGAAGTAGCTAGAATATGCTGCCCAGTGAGACGTGCTCCATGCGGCTTATACTGTCTATGTGATAGCGCAGCTTGTCAAAGGCCGCGCTGAGGGCCTCATCGTCCCCGTCGGACAGCTCCTCAACGGCGTCGTAGAAGGCGTCGGAGGTGCCGTCTATTTCGGAGTGACGTATGAAAATATGGGTGTAGCCCTCCGCGTCCAGCCAGCGGCCCAGAGCGTCGTCCATCCATCGGGCGGCCTGCTGCGTGTCTCCCGCCTGAGCGGCCTGCTCCGCCATATCGATGCTGCGGCTTATGCCCTCCGTCAGCCGGTCCGCGGCGCGGATATTCAGGGCGGCGCCCAGTACCAGCAGCGCCAGCAGTATGCCGGCGGTAAGCTCTCTGCTCAAGTGTTCTCCTCCTTTTGGGCAAAGTACACCTGCCCCGCCTGATTTAGGGTCATGAGAAACACCTTTTTCACGTCCCCCTGGCCCTGACGGCGCAGCTCCTTTTGCAGCCAGCTCAGATCCCGGCCCATGCCCTTCAGGTTCTCCTCCAGCACTCGGCCGTCACTGACGATGATGCTGGGATAGCCGCCGCCGTCGGTCTCCACTCCGAGCTGGGCCGCTGTGGCAGGCAGAAAGTCCGCAAAGGGTATCACGTTCAGCTTCCCGTCGGTCTCCAGTATGGCGTACTCCACCTGACTGATGTCCAGTATGCTCTGGTTTCTCAGCTCCTGCATCAGCTCGTCGGTGAAGAAGCGGTTGCGGCGCATCTCCCGCTGGTTGATCCTGCCTTTGACGATAAGCAGGCTGGGCTTTCCGAAAAGAGTGTCCCGGATACGGATGTTTTTCATGGCGAGACCGGCTATGAGCACCTCACAGCAGAACAGTATCAGAATAGGCACGAGCCCGTTGATCATGGGTATGCCCAGGTCCTGCAGAGGGTTGGAGGCAAGGTCGGCAACCAGTGCCGCCAGCACGAATTCTGACAGCTCCATCTCGCCCAGCTGCCGCTTGCCCAGCAGCCGCAGGGTGACCAGCAGCGCCGCGTATACTATCAGTGTGCGGATAATTACAATAGCCATGGCCCTAGTATGCCCAAATTTTTCAATAATAAAGGTGAGCGTATGAAGACTGTCGTTTCCGACAGAAGCGATGCGGAGCGCAGGGCGGCCTTGAGGATAAAGGCCCTGCTGGATGAAAAGCCAAACGCCGTGCTGGCCCTGACTGCGGGGCGCAGCACCCGGGGGCTGTACGTGGAGCTCTCCCGTATGTGCAAGGCAGGGGATCTGAGCTTTTCCGCCGCCCGTATATTTGCCGTTGCGGAGTATGTGGACGTCCCGGAGGCGGACAGCTGCCGCGCAGTCTTAAAAAACCAGCTTATAGACAACATAGATATCCCCGCCGCCAATGTGTTTTACCCGGACCCCGCCGCCTGCGGTGATTACGACGCGCTTATCGCCGCCGCCGGAGGACTGGATATGGCGGTGCTGGGCATAGGCATAAACGCTCATATCGGCTATAACGAGCCTGCCACCTTTTTTGACACCCGCACCCATGTCCAGAAGCTGACCGACAGGACAAAGCGCCAGCTGGAGAGCTCCGGCAGGGCAGTGCCTGAGCAGGCTGTGACTATGGGGCTCAAGACCCTGACAGAAGCCCGGGATATAATTCTTCTGGCCTTCGGGCAGGAGAAAGCTGCCCCGGTTTTTGAGATGGTCTACGGCAAGACCATCACATATATACCCGCGTCCTTTTTGCAGATCCCTTTGAATGTCACCGTCTATCTGGATAAGGCGGCGGCGGAAAAACTTTGATTGGAGTGACAGAATTTGGGTAAGTATTTCGGAACAGACGGCTTCCGCGGGGAAGCCAACGCAGAACTGAATGTTGACCACGCCTTTAAGATAGGCCGCTATCTGGGCTGGTATTATAGCAGAGGCCGCAAGGCGAAGGTAGTCATCGGCAAGGACACCCGCCGCTCCAGCTATATGTTCGAGTCGGCGCTGTGCGCGGGGCTGACGGCCTCCGGCGCGGACGCGTACCTGCTGCACGTGACCACTACCCCCAGCGTCTCCTACATAGCCCGGGCCGATGATTTTGACTGCGGCATCATGATATCCGCCAGCCATAATCCCTATACCGACAACGGCATCAAGCTGATAAACGGCGACGGCGAGAAGATGGAGGAGGAGCTGCTGCTGGGCATAGAGAGCTATCTGGACTCCGACGAGGCCCTGCCCTACGCCAAGTGCGACGCCATAGGCCGCACCGTGGACTATGCCGCCGGCCGCAACAGATATATCGGCTACCTTATATCCCTGGCCACCCGCTCCTACAAGAACTACCGGGTAGGCCTGGACTGCGCCAACGGCAGTACCTGGCAGATGGCCAAGAGCGTGTTTGATGCTCTGGGCGCCGACACCTATGTCATCTCCAATAAGCCCGACGGGCTGAACATAAACGTGGACTGCGGCTCCACCCATATCTCCCAGCTCCAGAAATTCGTGGTGGAGAACGGGCTGGACGTTGGCTTCGCCTTTGACGGGGACGCTGACCGCTGCCTGGCTGTGGACGAGAAGGGGAACGTGGTCAACGGCGACCATATAATGTACCTCTGCGCCAAGTATATGCAGGACTCCGGCACTCTGGGCGACTCCAAGGTAGTGACGACTATCATGTCCAATATGGGATTATATAAGGCGCTGGACGTTTTGGGCATAGGCTATGAAAAGACCGCCGTAGGCGACAAGTACGTGGCGGAGAATATGCGGCAGAACGGCCACCTTATCGGCGGCGAGCAGTCCGGCCATATCATCTTCGGCCGCCTTGCCAATACCGGCGACGGTATGCTCACCGCTATCAAGGTGATGGAGGCCATGATTGAGAGCAAGAGCTCTCTCAGCTGTCTTGCCTCCGGCATGACCATGTATCCTCAGAAGCTGAAAAACGTCATAGTCACCGATAAGGACGAGACTCTGGCCTGTCCCGAGGTAAAGGCGGCTGTGGCCAAGGCCGAGGCGGACATGGGCGAGGACGGCCGGGTTGTCCTGCGCAAGAGCGGCACCGAGCCCCTGCTTCGGGTCATGGTTGAATCCACCAGCCACGAGGTATGCGAGGCGAAGGTGGACGAGATAATCGCCGCCATGAAGGCGGCGGGAAAGCTGATACGGGTGAAGTAGGATGATAACAATAGAAGAATTACTGGATCTGGACAAGACCATCGCGGCCAAGCTCTTTGAGGGCAAGACCTATGCCTGGGAGGTGCTGGACGAGATAAAGAGCTTCATTCTGGAGCTGGGCCCCACCCTGAGCCCGGAGGAGTTTGACCAGCCCTATGAGAACGTATGGGTGGCCAAGGACGCCAAGGTCTTTCCCTCGGCCTGGCTGGGAGCTCCCTGCATTATCGACCACGGCGCGGAGATACGCCACTGCGCCTTCATCCGGGGCAGCGCCATCGTGGGCAAGAACGCCGTGGTGGGCAACTCCGTGGAGCTTAAAAACGTTGTGCTGTTCGACAATGTGCAGACCCCTCACTATAACTACGTGGGCGACTCGGTGCTGGGATACAAGGCTCATATGGGCGCAGGCTCCATCACCAGCAATGTCAAGAGCGACAAGACCCATGTGGTGGTGAAATCCCCGGACGGCTTTGTGGAGACAGGGCGCAAGAAGCTGGGCGCCATCCTGGGGGATTACGTGGAGGTAGGCTGCAACAGCGTTCTGAACCCCGGCACGGTCATCGGCCGCCATTCCAACGTCTATCCCACCTCCTGCGTCCGGGGCGTTATCCCCGCAAACTCCATCTATAAAGACAAGGTGGACATAGTTCTCAAGCAGGAGTGAGCAGAGAGTCTTTTACTGAAAACAGCAAGCCGGGCGCTTTCGCCCGGCTTTTCGTAATGATTTACATAAAAGAATAGACATAACTAGGTAGACATAACTATACTAGGCTTCGGTAATCATCACAGCCGCAAAGACTGTCGGGGGGAAAGAATTCGTCTACGGGGAAGCGTATGCGGCTGAACAGAGTGCAGGGATCATCCTCCGGGGATATGCCGGGGCACTCCTTGTCGGGCATACAGTAGTCGTAGGCGGGGATGAGCAGCTGCGTCTCCCGCTCAAGGCGGATAATGCTGAACTGCCCCAGGGTCGCGAACCAGCGGCGGGTGGTGTCGGTGAGCACCAGCGGCTCGCCGAAGGCGGAGGCTATGATATCCGGGATGCACCGGTTTTCCAGCTCCGTGGGCAACAGACATTCCGCGTCCGCCAGTCTTGTTTGCAGGTATATGGGGTCTACCGCGTCTACCACCGCTTCGGGCAGGTCGTCGGTACCCACAAGGGGCAGGCTGCTGTCGGAGGAATAGGTCTTGACGCTGCCCAGGCTGCCAAATAGCATGACCCGCTTATCGAAGATAGCCAGGCCCGTAACGGTCTGGCAGCCGGGGAAGGTCTCGGCGCTTATCCGGTAGAAAAAGGTGCTGTCCACGGTGAAATAGCCCCTGTTAAAATTCACCGGCGCCACGTTCACATCAACATACAGCAGCGTCGCTTCCTTTGGCCGTATGCTCAGGGCGTTCTCTATGTATGCCTGCGAGCTCAGCGTGGGAAATACCCGCAGGTCATCCACGCAGTCCTTATCCTTGCAGCTGTCATATATCTTCCTTGTATTGATGCATACGGCTTCCCGGATGCAAGCCGAGCTTTCCACAGGCCCGGGAACAACTCTGTCGGCCATAGATATACCTCCTGTTGTCCGAAATAAGAAACTTCAGTACAGTCTATGCGTGACGTCGGTATATGTGTTAATTGGCACTTGAAAAAGTGTGGGCGTCAAGTATATAATGATAAAATAATCGGCGGGGAGGATACGCTTATGGCACGCTACGGGTTTATACATGAAAAGCTGGACATTAAGATACTCATCCTCTTTATCCTCAGCAGGCTCAGCGGCGAGGTGGAGCCGGAGACGCTGGCGGAGCTGTGTCAGTGCGACGAGGGCGTGGGCTATTTCGACTACTCCGACTGCCTTGCGGAGCTGTTGGAGACGGAGCACGTCTCTGAGACAGAGGACGGCTATACCATCACCGACAAGGGCCGCCGCAACGCCCAGGCGGTGGAGAGCAGTCTGCCCTTCTCCGTGCGCAATAAGGCAATAAAGCTCATAGCCCCGGTAGAGGAGCGACTGCGCAGGGCGGCCATGATAGGCGCCTCCCACACCGTGGAGGACGGGGCCTGCACCGTGCGGCTGTCCATGTCCGACGGCAAGGGCGAGCTTATCAATCTAAGCTTTCTGTGTCTGGACGAGGCCCAGGCAAAGCAGATAGAGAAGAACTTCCGCCGGGGAGCCGAGGGCTATTACCAAAGGATAGTCCGGATGATGACGGAAAAGACCGACAAGAAAAAATAAAAGAGGCGTAATCAGTATGAACACCCATATCCCCCAGGGCTATAAAAGCAGTCTTTCGATCTATGATACGCAGAAGGCCATATGCCTGTTAAAGAGACTTTTTGAGGACAGGCTGGGCGCGAAGCTGGACCTGTACCGGGTCAGCGCGCCACTGTTCGTGGACGAGAGGTCAGGCCTTAACGACAATCTCAACGGCTATGAGCGGCCCGTTTCCTTTGATATCCTCCGCTCCGACTCAAGGGGCGAGGTGGTGCAGTCTCTGGCCAAGTGGAAGCGGCTGGCCCTCAAGCGTTATTCCTTCTATCCAGGCAAGGGCATCTACGCCGATATGAACGCCATCCGCCGGGACGAGGACGAGCTGGACAATCTCCACTCGGTGTATGTAGACCAGTGGGACTGGGAAAAGGTGATATTGCCGGAGCA
>CAYSFK010000055.1:0-12579 GCA_964430345.1 uncultured Oscillospiraceae bacterium
GCCGTTGCAGACCAGGTCATACTGGTCGGCGGTGATGCTGAGGGGGTCAAGCTCGCCCCGCTCCGCCTTAAGCAGCGGCTCTATACCGCCGGTGGGCATGGAGAAGGGATTGTGGCAGAACTCCAACTCCCCGGACTCGTCGCCTATCTCGTACATGGGGAAGTCCACTATCCAGCAGAACTCGTACCGCTCCTTGTCCATATGTCCCGGCACGGCGGCCCCGGCCATCTTCAGCATGACGCCGGCGGTCTTTCGGGCGGCCTCCTTCTTCCCGGCGGCCACCAACACCAGAGTGCCGGGCTTCAGCGACAGGGCGTTTATAACGGCGGCCTTCCTGTCGGCAAGGAACTTGGACACGCCGCCCACCAGCTCGCCGCTCTCGTCCAGCCGGAACCAGTAGGGCTTGCTGCCGGACTGCACCTCCACGTCGGCGCAGAGCTTGTCTATTTGCTTGCGGGTGAGCTCGCAGTGGTCAACCGCCACGGCCTTCACCGTGTTGCCCTCGGCAAAGGGAACAAAGTCCGTCCCCTGTACCAGAGCGGTAATGTCCGCCACGGTCAGGTCTATGCGAAGATCCGGCTTGTCGGAGCCGTACTTCTCCATGGCCTCCAGATAGGGGATGCGGCGGAAGGGTGAGGCGGAGGCGATATCGTAGGTTCCGTACCGGGCAAAAATCGGCGGCAGCACCTTTTCGATAACGTCGAACACGTCCTCCTGAGTGGCGAAGGCCATCTCCATAGCAAGCTGATAGAATTCGCCGGGGGACCGGTCGCCTCGGGCGTCCTCGTCCCGGAAGCAGGGGGCTATCTGAAAATACCTGTCGAAGCCGGAGGTCATAAGAAGCTGTTTAAACTGCTGGGGAGCCTGGGGCAGGGCGTAGAACTTGCCGGGGTGCTTTCTGGCAGGCACCAGATAGTCTCTGGCTCCCTCGGGAGAGGAGGCCGTCAGCACCGGGGTGGTAATCTCAAGGAAGCCCTGCTCTATCATGGCCTGACGCAGAGCGGAGACCACGTTGCAGCGCAGGATGATGTTCTTCTTCACGGCGGGGTTTCTCAGGTCAAGGAACCTGTATTTCAGCCGCTGCTGCTCGTCGGCCTCCCGGCTGCGGTTTATCTCAAAGGGCAGCTCGTTGTAGCGGCAGCGGCCCAAAATCTCTATCTTCTCCGGCACTACCTCTATATCGCCGGTGGGCAGCTTGGGGTTCTTGCTGGCCCGCTCCCGGACCACGCCCTCCACTGATATGGTGGACTCCTTGTTGACGGCCTTTACCTGAGCCATCAGCGCCTCGTCCTCTATGACCACCTGGGTGACGCCGTAAAAATCGCGCACGACCACGAAGGCGAAGTTGCTGCCCACCTCGCGGACGTTCTCCATCCAGCCGACTATCTTCACACGCTCCCCAACATTCTCAACGCGGAGCTGGGCGCAGTTATGAGTACGCATCTGTGTCATTTTTTATTCCCTGCTTTTCTTATTTAATCTTTTATTACCGGGCCGGAGTTGCTTTTATCCACGCTGGCCTTGATATAAGCGGCGGCGTCGCCGGGGCTCAGCTTCTGCTGGTCGCCGCTGCGCATATCCTTCACGGTCAGCAGGCCGTCACGTATCTCGTCCTCGCCCACCAGCACCGCAAAGGGCACCTTGAGCCTATCGGCATAGCTGAGCTTGGCCTTGAACTTTTTCTGCTCGCCGTAGAGCTGAGTGCGCACACCGGCGGCTCTCAGCGCGGTCGCGGCGGCGACGGCAAAGGCCGCGTCCTCCGTCATGGGCAGCACCAGCGCGTCGCAGGGAGCGGTCACCATATCCTCGGACAAGAGCCCCTGCTCGCCCAGCACGTAGAAAAGCCTGGTAAGCCCGATGGATATGCCCACGCCGGGCAGCTTTTTATCCGTATAATATTCCGCCAGATCATCGTACCTGCCGCCGGAGCATACGGAGCCTATCTCCGGGTGCTCGGTCATCTCAGTCTCATAGACCGTGCCGGTATAGTAGTCAAGGCCCCGGGCAATGGTCAGGTCAACGGAGAAGTTCTCCTCCGGTACGCCGAAGTCACGGAGGTAGCGGGTGACGGTCTTAAGCTCCTCAAGGCCCGTATCAAAAACCTCGTCCATGCCGCGAAACCGCTCCAGCGCCGATATAACCTCCGCGTTCGTGCCGCAGATGGCCATGAAGTCCATGACCGTCTCCGCCTTGCAGGGCAGCATCTTCACCTCGTCGATAAGCAGCAGCTTGACCTTTTCCGCGCCTATCTTGTCCAGCTTATCCACAGCCCGCATTATCTCCCCGGCCCTCTCGCTCATGCCGTTCATGCGGTAAAAGCCGTTGAGGAGCTTGCGGTTATTGACCTTTATCTTGAACCTTCTCAGGCCCAGCCGGGTGAAGGTATCGTAGATGATGGCGGGTATCTCCGCCTCATTCATCACGTCCAGCTTCCCGTCGCCTATCACGTCTATATCCGCCTGATAGAACTCCCGAAAGCGCCCCCGCTGGGCCCGCTCGCCTCTGTAGACCTTGCCGATCTGATAGCGGCGGAAGGGGAAGGCCAGCTCCCCGTAATGGGCGGCCACGTACTTGGCCAGGGGAACGGTCAAATCGAAGCGGAGTGCGAGATCGCTCTCGCCCTTGGTGAAGCGGTATATCTGCTTCTCTGTTTCTCCGCCGCCCTTGGCCAGCAGGACCTCGGCGGATTCTATAACGGGAGTGTCCAGAGGGGTGAAGCCGTAGACAGAGTAGCTGCGGCGCAGAGCCTCCATCATACGCTCCATCTTCATCTGCTGCTCCGGCAGCAGCTCCATAAAGCCGGACAGGGTGCGGGGCGATACCTTTGCCATATGCCTGTATCCTCTACTTTATACTAGAATCAATTAAAAAAGTGGGCATGGCCACTTTTTTATAGTGCCGCAGGCGCGTTTGATTCTGCATGAGACGCGCCGATGTGCGCAGCACAGCGGCTCAAATAGAAATTGAAATTTCTATTTGAGAATAGTATCACATTCTCTTCTGGGGGTTGACGATATTGCGCCAGTCAAGGTCGCCCCGGCGCAGGCCCTGCACCAGAACCTCGGCGGTGGCGGCATTGGTGGCGAAGGGGATCTGATACTGGTCACACAGCCGCTCTATCTTGTTGATATCGTCGAAGCCCTTGGGGTTGGCCGGGTCGCAGAAGAACAGCACCAGGTCTATCTCATTGAAGGAGAGCCGGGCGCCTATCTGCTGGGCTCCGCCCTGGTCGGCGTGGAGGTACAGCGTTATGGGCAGGCCCGTGGCCTCGGAGACCAGCTTCCCCGTCACATGGGTGGCGCACAGCGAATGTTCGGCCAAAATGCCGCAGTAGGCTATGCAAAACTGGACCATGAGCTCTTTCTTTCTGTCGTGTGCCATCAGCGCAATGTTCATACTATTCTCCGTTTCCCGAAACTGTCTAATCCATTATCTATCTTTACAATTATAAACGCTGCCTGTGGGATATGCAACGATTTTCTTTGCTATTTCAGCAGGGTCATCTCCGCCTCGGAGGTGTCGCTGTAGCCCCGAATGGTGATATAGGCGTCCATTATCTGTCGGGCGATGAACTGCACTCCGGCACCGGAGCCGCCCCGCTCCACTATGACGCAGATGGCCACCTCCGGGTTCTTGTAAGGCGCGTAGCAGATGAAGATACCGTCGTTTCTGATGTTCTCGCCCTTCTGGGCGGTTCCGGTCTTGCCGGCTACCCGCCAGGCGCAGTCCACCCATTCCTCCACGTTGGCGGCGTTGGTGTAGTCGTTGAGCACCAGCCACATCCCCTCGTGGACGGCGTCCCAGTTGAACTGGCCGGTCTCCACGGTGCTGAGCACCTCCGGCTCGCGCTCATACAGCTTCTCGCTGAAGTCGTAGCTGCGGATGGACTTGAGTATGGAGGCGGAATGGCGGGTGCCGGAGTTGGCGATGGTGGCGCAGTACTCGGCCATCTGCAGGGGGGAGAAGATGCTGTCCGACTGGCCGATGGCCGCCTGCAGCGTATCACCTATTCGCCACTCCTGACCGGTATAGTCGGAGTGGTTGAACTGATTGGACATATTGCCCTTGGTCTCCACCAGCTCTATGCCGGTGCTCTGACCCAGGCCGAAGTCGGCGGCGAACTTGCCCAGGTCATCGACGCCCAGGAAGTTGCCCACATCGTAGAAGAAGTAGTTGCAGGAGTCCCGGATGGCGGTGGTGACCGTCTCCTCCGGGTGGGTCAGATGGTCCTTGGTGGAGGACCAGATCCAGCACTCAGGGGCGTAGCCCTCGGCGGCGTATCGGGTGTAGACGCCCATGCAGTCTATCTTGTCCTCGGTGTTTATGATGCCCATGGTAAGCCCCGCTATAGCCGTACAGGGCTTGAAGGAGGAGCCGGGAGCGTAGGCACCCATCAGGGCACGGTTGAAAAGAGGGGCGTTGGGGGTGTCCAGCAGCTCCTGATACTTGTCTATGATAGTGGTCACGTCGTAGGTGGGCCAACTGGCCATAGCCAGAGGCTCCCCGCTGTTCACGTCCACCACCACCGCGGCGGCGCCGGTTATCTCGTCCTTCATCTCCGGGTTATAATCACCCCGCGCCACACCGGTGGCCCGTTCCTCGGCGATGACACGCTTTATACTGGCCACGCCGCTGGCAAGGATACGCTCCGTCTGCTCCTGCAGAAGGCTGTCTATGGTGAGATACACATGGTCCCCCGGCACCGGCTCCTCGGTATAAACCGTGCTGAGTATGGTGCCGGCGGCGTTTCTGGTCTCGATGACCTTGCCGTCCTCACCGTGGAGGTAGTTCTCGAAGGCGTACTCTATGCCGTCCTTGCCCACCATGGCGTCGGTGGAGTAGTTGAGCAGGGAGTACTTGACGTATTCCTCCTGAGTCATCAGGCCCACGTAGCCCAGGATATGGGCGGCGTACTCGGTGCTGTACTTGCGGGTATAGGCAAGCTGCACCTCTATGCCGGTGAGCTTTCTTTCCATGATGGAGGATATCAGCTTCATGCTGGCGTCCTCCACGAACACATAGTCGGCGGTATTGATGGCATAGCGCACGTTTATGGAGTAGCGCACACCGGCTATCACGCGCATCTGCTCGGCGGTGTAGCTGTTGTCTATGTCATAGCGGGTGCGCATATAGCTCATCAGCTCCACGGCGGTGGGGTTTTCCGGCAGTTCCTTTTCCTTGTCCTTTATATAGGCCTCCAGCATAGTGCGCTGGATGGCTGTCATATCCGCCGTATACTCAAAGGGCGGGGAGGCGCTGATGGGCAGATCGTCCGTATACTTATCGCCGTAGCCCTGCACCAGATCCACCAGCTCCAGTATGACGGAGTTGGGGTCCTCGCTGGTGAAGAGCTTTTCCGTGTCTATTTTCAAATTGTAGCACTCGGCGTTGCTGACCAGCACCCGACCGTAGCGGTCAAGGATATTGCCCCGGGCGGCGGTCACCGTGCGCTCGGTGCTGTTTATCTCGCTGGACTGGTTGTAGTATTTCTCGCCCTCGATTATCTGGAGCTTATACAGAAACACCAGATACACGCCCAGTACTATTAGCGATAAAATCACCAGGGCGGCCATTCTGCCCGGGCTAATGAGTCTTTTCATCCTGATTCCTTTCGTACACGCGGTGAAGTGCCGTTACTTTATCCATTTTGCCGGCGGGAAATAGGCCAGAGCCGAGGGCGGGAGGGACACAAGGGTCTGCAGGCCCACCGTCAACAGCATGGAGCCGCTCCACACGTCCCCCGCCAGAGTCCTGACCATCTGGTACACCGCCGTCGCCAGCAGGGCCACGGCGCTGATGCCCATGAAGGCGAAGAAGCGGCGGTTTATGAAAAACTGGGACACGAAGCCGGAGAAGAAGGCCAGGGCCGGGAACAAAAGAGCAAAGGCGGCGGTGTTCTCCACAAAGGACATATCCGCGAATATGCCCATCACCAGACTGAACACCGAGCCCCAGAGAGCGCCCTCGAACATACCCACGGCCACCGCCACCGCCGGGAGCACCATGGCGGCCACGCCGAAGATACGTATCTGCCCCAGTACCATGTTCTGCGCCGTCAGCGACAGGAACATGAACAGCAGATACTTCAGTATCTTTCCGACGTTTACGTTTTCAAACAGTTCCTTCAAGTCCTATTCCACCACTTCAAAGCTCTTGATAATGAACACCTGCACCAGAGCGTCCAGTTCACACTGGGGCTCCACAATGCCGTACTCTATCTGGCCGCCGGCCTCGGTCTGGACGGCGGTGAGCTTGCCTATCACCAGCCCCGCCGGGAAAGCGCCGCCGGAGCCGGAGGTGAGCACATCGTCCCCGGCGAATATCTGGGCCCCGTCGGCCAGGAAGGTGAGCTTGGCCTGCTTGTTGCGCATGAGTGAATACTCGCCCACCACCATGCCGGAGTTGCCGGCAGCGCCCACAAAGGCGCCAACGCTCATGTCCACGTCGATAAGGGTGCTGACGGTGGCCCAGTTGGTGCCCAGCTCCGTCACCTGGCCAACCACCGCGCCGTACTCCGTCACCACAGGGTCGCCCAGCTCTATGCCGCTGGTCTCGCCCTTGCTTATGGTAAATGACGACGACCAGTTGGAGGAGGACCAGAGCACCACCTTGCAGGACTCCATCTCGTAGTCCGTGTGGCTCTCTCTGAGCGACAGAAGCTGGCGCAGGCGGGTGTTCTCCTCGGTGGCCTCTATGCCGTCGCGGGCAGATTGCTGGGCTTCGGCCAGCTGGGAGCGGAGAGATTCGTTCTCCGCCATCAAGGCGTCGTACTCATACAAGTAACCGTAGATACTGTCGAACCAGTTAACGGCAGAGCTGAGCACCTTCTGCATGGGCGCCTTGAATATGCCGGTGACGTTCTGCATAAAGCCTATCTGCCCGTCTCTGGCGGCGGAGCTGAGCCCGATTATTAGCACTGCGGCCGCCACGATGACGCCCACCTTTATTCCGTTTTTCTTGAGGTATTCTTTCAAAGAAGTCCAACTCCCTGCTGTTTCAGCATTTCACCCAGCCTGCACAGGGGCAGGCCCATGACGTTGAAGAAATCCCCGTCTATGGAGCGCACGAACAGCGCCGCCTTGCCCTGAGCCCCGTAAGCCCCGGCCTTGTCCATAGGCTCGCCGCTGGCTACATAGCTGTCTATCTCGCCGTCGCTGAGCTCACGAAAATGCACGTCGGTGACCTCGAACTGGCACAGCTCCCTGTCTCCCCGCTTTACCCAGACCCCGGTATACACCTGATGGGTGTTGCCGGAGAGGGCGCGGAGCATGGAGACGGCCTCCTGTCTGTCCCGAGGCTTGCCGAATACCTGGCCGCCCAGCCAGACCACGGTGTCCGCCGCTATCACCACGTCGTCCGCCCCGGAAAGCGCTGCCACCTCCCTGCCCTTGGCCGCGGCCAGCGCCATCACCAACTCACCGGGGGCCGCCACCTCAACAGGGGTTTCCTCGCCCTTGGCCGGGATAACGAGCATATCCTTTATGTCCAGCATCTCCAGAAGCTGCCTGCGTCTGGGGGAGCCGGAGGCTAAAATTATCGACATTTAATCCACACCTCTGTAATACAGGCCACGGGTCAGCACGTTGGGCTTATAGTCCGACAGGCCCATGTAGCCCTTGGTGACCTCGGCGCACTCTCTGGCGCTTTCGGTGGTGAACATCATCCGCGCGCCCCAGAGCCCGGCAGCAAAGATGTCCTCCCGTTTGTCCGCCAGGTACAGCTTGTGGGCATTATATATGACGTTGCGGCAGCCGTATTCCTTCACCACCGGGAATATGGAGCCCATGCGGTCCGCCATCTGCCCCGGCGTCTGGCAGGCGCAGCGACCGGCGGAATGCCGGATGATGCACTGGTCGGACACCATCAGGGGAAGCCGTCCGTATACTATCATCTCCGTGTCCAGAGGCTTTGCCAGGTCCCGTATCTGGGCAAGGCGCAGCTCGAAGGAGGCCGTGGCCGACAAAAAGCCAGCCTGATTGAGCACATCCAGGGTCAGGGAGTTATAGGCGTTCAGGCCGAAATCCCCCCGCAGCTTCATGCCCGCCCGCCTGGCCAGCACAGCGTGGCCCAGATTGCCCACCAGCGCCTGGTCAATGCCCCGGTCAAACAGGGAGCACAGGGTATCGTAGACCTTCTTCAGCTCGCTGTCGGTAATGACTCTGGGCAGCACCGCCACCGGCACGGCGCCGTTATCGGCGAACTGAGCCAGCTTGTCAAAGTGCTCGTCCATCAGCGTCATGGGTACGTACAGGTACGCGGGCTTCAGCTCCGCCAGCTCCGGGCAGAGCTGGTCCTCCGTGAGCACCTGGAATATCATGGCCGGGTCCGCCACCGCCGCCCTGGTCTGGGGCAGGGTGAGCATGGGGCCCGTCCGGCGCTTGGGAGGCTGGGCCCGCTTCTCCGTCAGCTCCGCCACCAGATTGCGGCGCAGCTCGTTTATCTCGGAGGCGGGCAGATACAGGCCGGGGTCGGTCCTGGCCTTGTTCTCCACCACGTTATAGGGTGTGCCGCCGGTCTTGAACATCTGCTCCGACAGAAAGGCCTCGGTGAGCCCCTGGCTTTTCGCCTTCTCCGGTACCGCGCCGGAGGCCGCCGCCCGGTTCCCGTCGTCGTCAAAGACTATGCCCCGGACGGGCTGGAGCTTTTCGGCCACGGTGAAGAAATGCACCGGCACACGGCGCAGCTCGCCCTCGGCGTAGCCCTTGCGGGCCAGGGTGAATATCTTTTCCACATCCTTTTCGCCCTCCGCCCGGACGCCGAACATATCCTTCTTATCGCCGTTGAAGTAGCCCTGAGTGAAGCCGGAGCGGGAGAAGGCCGCCTCCAGCGTCTCCATCTCCTCGGGGCTGGGCTGGCGCTTGTCTCTGAGGGCCTTGGAATAGATATTGGTGACGATGGCGCTGTACTCCGGCCGCTTCATGCGGCCCTCTATCTTCAGGCAGGCCACCCCCGCCTCCTCCAGCTCGCTCAGCCTGTCCACCAGACAGTTGTCCTTAAGGGACATGGGGTAGTCGTCCATGCGGCCACCCAGCGAGTACTGCATACGGCAGGGCTGGGCGCACATACCCCGGTTGCCGCTGCGTCGGCCTATGAGGGCGGACATATAGCACTGACCGGAATGGCAGAAGCACAGGGCGCCGTGGACAAAGACCTCCGTCTCGATGGAGGCGTTTTTGGATATGAATTTGATCTGCTCCAGACTCAGCTCCCTGGCCAGCACGGCGCGGGTAAAGCCCATCTCCGCCGCAGCCTCCACACCCGCCAGATCGTGCAGGCTCATCTGGGTGCTGGCGTGGATGGGAATGTCCGGCAGAGCCTGCCGCACAGCCGCCGCAAGGCCCAGGTCCTGGACTATGAGCCCGTGGGCCCCCAGTTCCGACGCCAGACGGGCCGCGGCCACGGCGCTGTCCATCTCCCTGTCGCTTATGAGGGTGTTCAGGGTAACATACACCTTACAGCCGCGAATGCGGCAGTAGCGCACAGCCTTTGCGAACTCCTCCCGGCTGAAGTTTTTTGCACCACGGCGGGCGTTGAAGTCGCCCAGGCCCATATATATGGCGTCCGCCCCGTTCTGCACTGCGGCTATTACCGCTTCGGGAGAACCGGCAGGCGAGAGTAATTCAAGCATTGTTTCTCTTTCCCCTTGATTTCAAGCTATAGGCGCATTATGATTCAGTCTGCATTATAGCACATACATGGCTATTGCGACAAGCGGTTTTTGATGGTATAATAACTGCTGCGCGGTAATCGTGGTTTTACCGGTTATCGGCGGGGATCCGCGGCTTTGCGGCCTTTTGCCGGGAGCGTCCGGGCAGGGTGCATATTATAACCGCCCTTTATTACCCTGATATTAACATATCATGAATTTACGAAAGACGGTGCGAGCCTATGGGACGGGACAGGGCCGGAGACAATTTGATAAACGACATCGTTCTGGACAGGCTCATCGCCGCCCACGACGGGGACGTGGCCCTGCTGTACCTCTACCGGCTGAAAAACGGCGGGGAGGATATGGAGCAGGCCGCCCGCGTGCTCTGCCGCACCCGGGGCGAGCTGGACGCCGCCCTGGAAAAGCTCCGCCGGATAGAGACCCACCGGCTTGAGACAGCGCCGGAGCCCACGCCGCCGGAGCCGGAGCGACCGGAGTACACCGCGGAGGATATAGTCCGGCGCGCGGGGGAGGACCCCGGCTTCGCCGCCACCGTCGCCGAGGCCCAGAAGGTGCTGGGCCACACCCTCAGCAGCGCCGATATGAAGGCTCTGTTCGGCTTTTACGACTATCTGGCCCTGCCGCCGGAGGTGATACTGGAGCTGCTGAACTACTGCGTGTCACTGTCGCCGGGGCGTCGGCCCTCCATGCGCTTTATAGAAAAGCAGGCCTACACCTGGGCCAATCAGGAGATAATCACTCTGGCCCAGGCGGAGGAGTACATAAGAAAGTCCCAGCTCCGCCGGGCGGACATGTGGCGGCTGGCAGAGCTGCTGGGCATCCGGGACAGGGAGCCCAGCAAGACCGAGAGGGATTACCTCTCCTCATGGCTGGACAAGGGCTTTGAGGACGACGCCATGGCCGAGGCGCTGGACAGGACGCTGACCCACACGGGGAAGCTGAGCTGGAGCTATATGGACAGGATACTCAGAAGCTGGCACGAGAAGGGCGCCCACAGCGCAGCCCAGGTGGAGCAGAAGGACCCCCGGCGCAAACCGTCTCAGCAGGAGCAGCGGAAGGCCGCGGAGACAAAGCCGATAGACATGGGGCAGCTTCGGGAGATAGCCCAGCAGCTGTCCAGGAAATAGAGGGAGTGTGTGATGGCTTACGATGGGAAGCTGCTGGCCCGGGCCAGAGCTGAGCTTGAGAATATAAAAGCCGGGAACGCTGAGGAGCGGCAGCGCAGAGAGCGCACGGTATACGCAAGGCTGCCGGAGGTGGAGCGTATAGACGCGTCCATGCGCGCCCAGATGTCGGAGCTGGTGCGGCTGACCATCAGCCGGGCCCCGGATATCGCGGCGCGGATAGACCGGCTTCGCCGGGATAACCTCTCCATGCAGGCCCGCCGGGCGGAGCTGTTGGAGAGTCTGGGCTTCGGCCCGGATTATCTGGACGAGATATGCTCCTGCCAAAAATGCCGGGACACGGGCATATTTGAAGGCGGCGTCTGCTCATGCCTGGAGCGGCTGTATAACGCCGAGCTTACAAAGGAACTGGGCACACTGATGCGCCGGGGAGACGAGAGCTTTGAGCGCTTCGACCTGAGTCTCTACCCGGACCGGCCCGACCCCGCCAAGGGCGTGGTGCCCAGAGAGACCATGGCTCTGGTGCTGGAAAGCTGCCGAAGCTTTGCGGAGAACTTTTCCTACGACTCCCCTAACCTGCTTTTGCAGGGGGGCACCGGACTGGGAAAAACCTATCTGTCTGCCTGCATAGCCCGCGTGGTCTCGGCCAAGGGCTTCTCCGTGTGCTACGACACCGCCACCGCAGCGCTGGACTGCTTTGAGCGGGCCAAGTTCGGCCGGGACACCGCCGACGGGGAGGCCGCCGGACTGCGGGTGAAGCGGATGCTGGACTGCGATCTGATGCTGCTGGACGACCTGGGCACGGAGATGGTGACCCAGATGTCCCTCAGCGCCCTGTACACACTGATAAACACCCGGCTCACGGCCGGGAAAAAGACCGTAGTAAGCACCAACCTTACTGACGAGGATCTGCAAAAAAAATATACCCCCCAGATATGCTCCCGCATAGCCGGTGAGTATATTTGCCTCCCCTTCGTAGGCCAAGACATCAGGAGGAAAAAGTAATAGGTAATAAGTAAGAGTGAAGAAGTATGGTGTCGCCTGCGGCGACAGTAATAACCGTCGGCTTTGCCGACACCTTACCTCTTCACTATTCACTCTTACTTATTACTTGTTTTTATACGATCGCGTGGCCGTGCTCCAGAAGCATTTTATCCTTGAGGGCCATCAGCTCCGGCGACAGGTCCACATAGTATTTATGGGGATTGTCGAAGCGCTTTACCTCCGGCCAGAGGGTGCTGACCTGATAGCCGCAGTTGGTCTTTATCTCCTTTAGGGCGGGCAGCTTGTAGACAAGCTGTCCGTTTTTGAATATCTGCTGCTGGAGCTCCACGGCGCTGAAGTTCACCATGGTCTTTCTTTTCCAGCGGTCATGGGGGTCGCATATCTCCAAAGGCTTGGTGTCGTCCACAGTCTCGTGGCGCATACAGATATAGTCCGCCTCGGCCATGCCGGTGACACGGTTATAGAAGCGATAGACCTTCTTGAAGCCGGGATTGGTTATCTTGCCCACGTTCTCGCTGACCTTTATCTTGGGGACGATATTGCCCTTGGCGTCCTCCACGGCGCAGAGCTTGTAGACCCCGCCGAACACCGGGGAGCTTTTGGAGGTGATGAGCCGCTCGCCCACGCCGAAGGAGTCTATCTTGGCGCCCTGACGGATAAGGTCGGTTATCAGCCGCTCGTCCAGGGAGTTGGAGACGGTGATGGAGCAGCCCTTCCAGCCGGCCTCGTCCAGCATGGCCCGGGCCCTCTGGGTGAGATAGGCCATGTCGCCGGAGTCCA
>CAYSFK010000056.1:0-12163 GCA_964430345.1 uncultured Oscillospiraceae bacterium
GTATTCAGTCCTTTATTAGATACTTGCCGTGTATTTCCTCATGTCAACCATCCTTAGTTAAAGAAACTTGCTTGAAAAAAAGAAGGAGAACCTGTGTCGAGCATAATATTTCTACCTGTTTCAGCCATCTACAGGATACGAAGCTTTTTTCCTGTTCAGTACCGTCTTAAACTTCCAACCTCCATGCTTCGCCGCCTCCTTGGCTGCCTTGGGAATCGCACCTAAATCAATCGCGTATTCATAAGCCTTACCGTCGGGGCCGTATTGGATGCTTTTTACCTTACGGTATAGTGTGCTCCCGCTTTGAAACGACGATCCGCCACTCATGCCGAAAGAAAATCCTTGACCACTCTCAGTTGTCTTTTCGAACATATAGACAATCCGCTCGTGCTCATCCGCCAATATGGACGCTTCGTAGCTTATCTTTTTGCTGCCCGTGCTCCATTTGGCATCCAGGAATTCAGCGTTAACGATAATATCCGCATCGCTTCCGTACTGCGCGGGTAAGCCCAGCGCTGACAGCTTTTCTTTGATCTCGTCAATAATCTGTTGTTTCATGTTTTTAGTTATAGCAAATGCTATTGCCTTTTTCATTATTTTGTTCCTCCTTTAATATTGTGATATTTTTGCTGCATCCGATGCAGTAATCACCAAAATCAGTTCAGCTTCCTTACGGAGCTGCCCTCCAGCAGTCTGCCGGGTATCATCACCCTGTCTACCAGAGTGGTCTTGGGCCGCTCGATAAGGTCAACCAGTCCCCTGGCCGCGGCCTTGCCCAGAGCCACCGTGTCCTGCCGGTAGGTGGTGAGCCGGGGGCTGACCATCTCCGCAAGGTTTATCCCGTCATAGCCCACGGCGGAGACGTCCTGGGGTATCTGCAGGCCCAGCTCATTTATCGTGTTCATGCCGCCAACATAGGAAAAGTCGTCGGGAAAGAGGATGCAGGTGGGCGGCTCCGGCAGCCCGAGAAGCTCCGCCGTGACTCTGGCACAGCTGTCCGCGTCGTGGTAGGGGCTCTCCCTGATATACTCCTCCGGCACCGCAAGCCCCAGCTCCTCGCAGGCCCTGTAAAAGCCTATAAGCCGGTTCTCTGTGACCGCTGTCCTCTCGCCGTGGATGAAGGCTATGCGCCGGTGCCCCATGGAATATACATACCTCACCAGAGCTCCGGCACCGCTGACGTTATCCGACAGCACCGCCAGACGGTTGTTGAACACGTGGTCTATAGTCACCACAGGCAGCTCCGAGGCTATGAGCTCCAGCACCTGGGGGTCGTCAAAGTTGACGCAGGCGATTATCACGCCGTCCACATTGCGGTAGCGGCAGTGCTGCAAATAGGTGGTAGTCCGCCGGCCCACGTTGCGGTTAATGAAGGTGACGTCGTAGCCGTGGTACTCCGCCTCCACCTTGAGGCTGTCCAGCACCGAGGAGAAGTACTCATGGGCAAGGCCGCTGTTGCGCTCATCCACAAAGAGGATGCCGATATTATAGCTTCTGTTGGTTTTCAGCGCCCGGGCGGCGGAATTGGTGAGGTAGCCCAGCTCATCGGCGGCGCGGCAAATGCGCTCTCTGGTCTCCTCCCCTATATCCTGCTGGCCGTTCAGCGCCTTGCTGACGGTGGCGATGGAAACGCCGCAGTGCTGAGCCAGGTCTTTCATGGATATCATGTGCAGCCGTCCTTAATCGTTTTCGTGTTTACAAAATAACCTATCCTGTGCAAAAAAGCAAGTATTGTTTGCCGGAAATATTGCCGCATTTTAATTTTTGTTATACTTTCATAAATTTACAGCGAAAATTTGTATATTGTGTTCGCGAAACATTTTCGTAAAATTCAAGGCCTTTGGTCATGATGCATATATATGCCGACTTGAATTTGTGTATTAGTTCAATTTTGCATAATTCGAGTCAAAAGCCCTTGCTTTTTTTAGGAAAATAATATAGTCTCTATAGATGAATTCGTGACTTAATCGATTTCGCATTATGTAAAACTGTGTGTTAATAGGGGGAGCCTGCTGATGGAATACGGACATTTTGATGACCGGCGCAGGGAATATGTGATAGAGACGCCCCGTACGCCGCTGCCTTGGATAAACTACCTGGGCAGCGAGGACTTTTTCGCGCTGGTCTCCAACACCGCAGGCGGTTACTGCTTTTATAAGGATGCGAGGCTCCGCAGGCTCACACGCTACCGCTACAACAGCTGCCCGCTGGACGCCGACGGCTTTCACGTTTACGTCCGGGACGGGGACAGCGTATGGAACATAGGCTGGCAGCCCACGCAGGCAAAGCTGGACAGCTACCGCTGCCGTCACGGGCTGGGCTACACCGTCATTGAGAGCGGGAAGGACTTGGTTGAGGCCAGACAGGAGCTGCTGGTGCCCAGAGGTGATAACTGCCTGCTCAGCCGCATCACCGTGAAAAACACCGGCGAAAGCGCAAAGGTGCTGGAGCTGTTCCCCTATGTGGAGTTCTGCCTTTGGGACGCCATGGACGACGCCACCAATTTCCAGCGCAATTACTCCATCGGCGAGGTAGAGCAGCTGGGCAGCGCCATATACCATAAGAGCGAGTACCGGGAGCGCCGGGACCATTACGCGGTGCTCTGGGCCAACCGGGAGCTGGACGGCTTCGACACCTCCAGGGACGCCTTTATGGGGGTCTACGGAAGCCCCGCCAGGCCGGAGGCCGTGATTTCCGGCGGCTGCACCGGCAGCATTGCCCACGGCTGGGCGCCGATAGGGGCCATGCAGCTGCACATTGAGCTGCAGCCCGGTCAGGAGGACAGCTTCATACTGGGGCTGGGCTATATTGAAAACGGCTCCGATGAAAAATGGGAGCGGCCCGGCGTTATAAACAAAAGCAAGGCTCTGGCCATGATGGCCCGCTACGAAAAGGGCAGGGACTTTGACGCCGCCATGGAGGCGCTGCGGGAGTTCTGGAGCGGACTGCTCTCCGGTTATCAGCTCAGCTCCGGCGATGAGAGGCTGGACAGGATGGTGAACATCTGGAACCAATACCAGTGCATGGTCACCTTTAATCTCAGCCGCTCCGCCAGCTATTTTGAGAGCGGCATGGGCCGGGGCATGGGCTTTAGGGACTCCTGCCAGGACCTTTTGGGCTTCGTACACATGATACCTCAGCGGGCCAGAGAACGCATACTGGACATAGCCGCCACTCAGTTTCCCGACGGCAGCGCCTACCACCAGTACCAGCCTCTGACCAAGCGGGGCAATACGGACATAGGCAGCGGCTTCAACGACGACCCGCTGTGGCTTATAGCCGGGGTGGAGGCCTATATTAAGGAGACCGGCGACTGGGGCATACTGGAGGAGCCGGTGCCCTTTGACAACGACGAGAGTCTTGCACAGCCGCTGATGGAGCATCTGCGCCGCAGCTTCGGCTTTATCCGCTCGCATATAGGGCCCCACGGTCTGCCCCTCATCGGCCGGGCCGACTGGAACGACTGTCTGAATCTGAACTGTTTTTCCGATAAGCCGGGGCAGAGCTTCCAGACCACCGGCTCCAGTGAGGGCTCCGTGGCAGAGAGCGTGTTTATGGCGGGGATGTTCGTGAAATACGGCAGAGCCTACGGCGAGATATGCAGGCATAGGGGGCTTACGGCGGAGGCGGAGGACTGTCTTGCCGCGGTGAAGGTCATGGAGACGGCGGCGCTGGAGGCAGGCTGGGATGGCAAGTGGTTCCGGCGGGCCTACGACGCCTTTGGCAAGCCCGTGGGCAGCCGGGAGTGCGCGGAGGGGCAGATATACATTGAGCCCCAGGGTATGTGCGTCATGGCGGGCATAGGGGTTTCCACCGGTCATGCGGCGGCGGCGCTGGAGAGCGTAAAGGAGAGACTGGATACCCAGTACGGCATTGTTCTCCATCAGCCCGCGTATACCCAGTACCGGCTGAATCTGGGAGAGATAAGCAGCTATCCCCCCGGCTACAAGGAGAACGCCGGTATATTCTGCCACAATAACCCCTGGATCACCTGCGCGGAGACGGAGCTGGGCCACGGCGACAGGGCCTTTCAGATATACCGCCGCACCTGTCCGGCCTACATAGAGGAGATAAGCGACACCCACCGTACGGAGCCCTACGTATACAGTCAGATGATAGCGGGCAGGGACGCCCCCGGCTTTGGCGAGGCGAAGAACAGCTGGCTCACGGGGACGGCGGCCTGGAGCTTTGTCAGCGTCAGTCAGGCCATTCTGGGTATTAAACCTGGCTTTGACGGGCTGACGGTAGACCCCTGCATCCCCTCCCGGCTCAGCGGCTATACCCTTACCCGGCGCTATCGGGGCGCAGAGTACAGGATAAGGGTGGAAAATCCCGACAACGTTCAGAAGGGCGTCAAGTCCCTGACGGTGAACGGCGCGGTGCAGCGAGGCACACTCATACCCCAGGCAGAGCCCGGGGCCGTGGTGGACGTGCTGGTAATAATGGGGTAAGGCCATGACTTTTCCCAAGGATTTTATATGGGGGGCCGCCTCCAGCGCCTACCAGACCGAGGGCAGCCCCTTGGCCGACGGCGGCGGCGAGAGCGTGTGGGACCAGTTCTGCCGCAGACCCGGCAGCATTGCCGACGGGGAAAGCGGCGCTGTGGCCTGTGACGGCTATCACCGCTTCGCGGAAGACATCGGCCTGCTGGCGGACATGGGTCTGAGGGCTTATCGTTTCAGCGCCAGCTGGGCCAGAATAGACCCGGAGGGCAGAGGCTGGTGGAATCAAAAGGGACTGGACTATTACGACAGGCTTGTGGACTGCTGCCTTGAAAAGGGCGTGGAGCCATGGCTGACTCTGTATCACTGGGAGACGCCTCTTGCCATAGAGGCGCGGGGCGGCTGGCTCTCAGAAGAAACGGCACTGCGGTTCGGGGAATACGGCCAGCTCATGGCAGAGCGCTTCAGGGGCAGAGTTAAAAACTACTTCACTCTCAACGAGCCGGAGATAGTGCTGCTGCTGGGCTACTGTCAGGGCCTGCACGCGCCGGGGAGGAAGCTGACTCAGGCGGAGCTTTTTCACTGCTGGAGGAATATGCTGCTGGCCCACGGTCATGCGGCCCGTGGCGTACGGGCGGCGGACGGGACGGCTCAGGTGGGCATAGTCTCCACGGGTCGGCTGTGCTATCCCCTGACGGAGAAGGACCGGGAGGCCGCGCGGCGGGAGACCTTCGCCCTGCGGGACACTGACTGGCTTTTCACCCATAATATAGTGCTTGACCCGGTGTGCCGCGGCTCTCTCGCCGCCGAAAAGGGCTCGGAGCTGGAAAAGCTGGCAGCCGCGGTGCCGGATAGAGACTGGCAGCTTATGCGGGCGGAGCCGGACATCATAGGGCTCAACGTTTATAACGGCAGTCAGGTCAAGTCCGGCAGAGACGGCGCTGCGGAGTACGTGACCAGAGAGAGGGGCTATGCCAGGACGGCGCTGAAATGGCCGGTGACCCCGGAGATAATGAGAGACAGTCTGGGCTATATACAGCAGCGCTACCGCAAGCCCCTGTACATCACCGAGTGCGGCCAGAGCTGCAACGACAGGATATATCTGGACGGCCGCGTCCATGACATAGACAGGATAGACTTTCTGCGCCGATACCTTAAATATCTGGGGGAGGGCTTGTCTGAAAGCGATGTGCGGGGCTTCTTCCACTGGTCACTGACGGATAACTTCGAGTGGCACAGCGGCTATGGGGAGCGCTTCGGCCTTATTTATATCGACTACCAAAGCCAGCGGCGCATACTCAAGGACAGCGCCCTGTGGTACGCGGAGCTGGCCCGGGAAAACGGCGCATCCCTGTGATTCACCTTTCACGCCGCCTTTGAATAGCATGAAGCGGGAGAGTTTCCACGACACGGCAGTATATATCCGAACTCGCCTTATGACGGGTTCGGATATTATTATACCGATTGCGGACGCCCAATCTTTTACAGAGGTGGTCCAGTCATGGGGGATAATCATTCGCTGAACGACATAAAGCCCGGCCAGAGCGCCGTGGTTCGGGGACTTCTGGCCACCGGCAGTATGCGCCGGAGGCTTCTGGATATAGGTCTTACCAACGATACGCAGGTATGGTGCCTGGGCCGCAGCCCCGGCGGGGACCCCTCCGCCTTCCTGATACGGGGCGCGGTAATAGCCATCCGCTCCGAGGACTGCAGAGACATACTGGTCTCGGCGGAATGAGGGGGGGCGGGATATGGAGCAGGCATGGGCCGCGGAGGAGAAGGAGCCGCGCATTAAAAATAGAGCTCCCGGCGACAGTGTGATAGCGCTGGCCGGAAATCCCAACGTGGGCAAGAGCACCGTATTCAACGGGCTGACCGGGCTGAACCAGCACACCGGCAACTGGCCCGGCAAGACCGTGACCCAGGCTCAGGGCTACTGCAGGACCGAGGCTCACGGCTACGTGATGGTGGATATACCAGGGGCGTACTCACTGATGGCCCACTCCGCCGAGGAGGAGGTGGCCAGGGACTTTATCTGCTTCGGGGAGCCGGACGCCGTGGTGGTGGTCTGCGACGCCACCTGTCTGGAGCGAAACCTGAATCTGGCACTGCAGACTATGGAGATATCTCCACGGGTCATAGTCTGCGTGAACCTGATGGATGAGGCCCGACGCAAGGGCATAAGCATAGACCTGCCGCTGCTGTCGGCGCGGCTGGGTGTGCCGGTGGCAGGCACCGCCGCCCGGGATAAGCGAAGCCTCCGTACGCTGACGGCGGCCATGGACGGGATGATGGAGGACAAAGCCCGAAAGCCGACATACACAGTGAAGTACCCGGACGCGGTAGAGCGGGCCATAGCCGTGCTGGAGCCGGTCGTGCTCGAGAAATGCGGCGGCAGACTGGACAGCCGCTGGCTCAGCCTGCGGCTGCTGGACGGGGATGAGGGTCTGCTTGACCGGGCGGACAGCTATATAGGCACAGGCTGGCGGGATTCCCAAGTGGAAGCGGCGCTGCAGCTGGCGGAAAAGGAGCTGCGGCAGGGTGGCATAGGCAGCCCGGAGGCCCTGAAGGACGCGGTGGTCAGCTCCCTGCTGCGCTGCGCCGGGGACATATGCGAGGGCGCGGTACACAGCGGCGGAGACAGCACCCACCGGGACAGACGCATCGACAGGCTGCTGACCGGGCGCATCACCGGATATCCGGTGATGCTGGCGCTGCTGGCGCTGGTGTTCTGGCTGACCATAACCGGGGCAAACTACCCCTCGCAGCTGCTGTCGAAGCTTTTGTTCGGTGTTCAGGACAGACTGACGGAGCTGTTCACGCTCTGGGGCGCTCCCGACTGGCTCCACGGGGTGCTGGTGCTGGGTGTATACCGGGTGCTGGCCTGGGTGGTATCTGTGATGCTGCCGCCTATGGCCATATTTTTCCCGCTGTTCACGCTGCTGGAGGATGCGGGCTATCTGCCAAGGGTGGCCTACAATCTTGATAAGCCCTTTAAGCGCTGCCGGGCCTGCGGGAAGCAGGCGCTGTGTATGTGCATGGGCTTTGGCTGCAACGCCGCCGGAGTGATAGGCTGCCGCATTATCGATTCGCCCAGGGAGCGGCTGCTGGCCATACTGACCAATAACTTCGTGCCCTGCAACGGGCGCTTCCCCACCCTTATCGCCATACTTACCATGTTCTTCGTGGCCGCGGAGGGCGGGGTCGGCGCCTCTGTCTGGTCGGCGCTGCTGCTGACGGCGGTGATAGTGCTTGGGGTAGCTCTGACCTTCGCCGTTACCTGGCTGCTGTCACGGACGCTGCTGCGGGGCGTTCCATCGCACTTTACGCTGGAGCTGCCGCCCTACAGGAAGCCCCAGCTGGGCCGGGTGATAGTGCGCTCTGTCTTTGACCGGACTTTGTTTGTGTTGGGGCGGGCCGCGGCGGTGGCAGCTCCGGCAGGGCTTATCATATGGCTGGCGGCCAATGTCACCGTAGGCGGCGTAAGCATTCTTTCACATATGGCCGCCTTTCTGGACCCCTTTGCCCGGCTGATGGGTCTGGACGGCGTGATACTGATAGCCTTTATTCTGGGTTTTCCGGCCAACGAGATAGTGGTGCCAATAATGCTGATGGCCTATATGACACAAGGCAGTCTTTTGGAGGCTGAGAGTCTGGGGCAGATGAAGTCTCTGCTGATAGCCAACGGCTGGACCTGGGCCACAGCGGTGAGCACTCTGCTGTTCTCTTTGAACCACTGGCCCTGCTCCACCACGCTGCTGACCGTATGGAAGGAGACCGGCAGCAAAAAATGGACGGCGCTGGCGGCGGCCATACCCACGGTCATAGGCGTTATACTGTGCATGGGCTTCACCGCCGTTGTACGGCTGATAGGGTGAGAGTATACGAAACCGCCCCTTCCCAACGGGAAGGGGCGGAGTCATATTCAGAATAGATTTCAGTCCTGCTTTTCGGCACCATAGCCGGGGAGGAAGCGGAAAAGCATGGGGTACACCGCACCGCCGATGAAGAAGGCCACAAAATACCTGATGCTGTGGGACAGGCCGCTGCCGTTCAGAAGCTCCAGCAGCGGGGCCTTCAGCGCGCCCTTTACGGCCAGCACCAGGGCCAGGCCCACCGCCAGTTTCAGCACCTGGGCCCACCAGAGGGCGGAGGTTTTGAAGTTCACAAAGCGGCGCTCGAAGAAGTACACCGCGAAGCAGCCCACCGTTGTGCCCAAAAGCACATAGGTGGTTTTCATGCCGCTTATGACGTTCTCGTTGTCCATGGGCACCTTAAGGGGCGCAAAGCATATGTAGCACAAAAAGCCCACGGACAGGACTATCTGGGCGCCCAGAATAATAGGCAGCGCGCGGTCGTCCTGGGAGCGCAGCATGGGGTAATACAGCAGCAGCACCAGCAGAAGCGACACCGCCAGCGACACCACCACGTCCAGAGGCGTGTGTACCCCCAGATACATCCGGGAGAAGCCTGTCAGCAGCACCAGCACCACGCACAGTACCGTCAGCCAGCGCTTTCCGTACATCCGGGCCACAGAAAAGCCGATGCCGCCGGCGCTTTGGGTATGGCCGCTGGGGAAGGAAAAGCCGCCGGCCTCCGCTCTGGCGCTCTCCACTATCTGAAACTTCGGGTCCAGCAGCCAGGGCCGCGGGATGCAGCAGACTATCTTCAGCCACTGGTTTATAACGGTGCCGATAAGTCCGGTGCAGAGGAGAAAGTAGCCCTTGCGCTTATCCACGCACCAGAAGAAAAGCAGCGCCAGAGCGGTGAACAGAGTCTCCTCTCCCAGTCTTGTTATGAGGGAGAATACGGCGTCCAGAAAGGGCGTACGGATGGCGGCAATGGCCCGCAGCACGTCCATGCAGACATTCAAAACGGCCTCCATAAGCTCAGTCCACCGTCACCCGGAAGCGGCACTCGTCCGCGCCGGACAGCACCGTATGTATGGTCTCCACCCGGATGCTCCGATAGGGCAGCAGGGTCTTGAGCACGTAGATGATGCTCTGCCTTGAGCACTCACAGTGGGCCGCCGAGGACGCAAATCCGGCGGCCGCCATAGGGCACAGGCAGCGGGGATAGCCTATCTCATAGACGTGGCCGCTTTCGATTATATCCGCGAAGAAATACTCGGAGCGGCCGTACTTGGTGTACTGAGCGTCCAGGTCGCCGCCGCACTCCTCAAACTGCCGCTGCTGCTCGCCCAGCACAAAGCCCCCGGCGCACATCTCGGCGCAGGGCCGGTACAGCTCCTGACGCATTTCCTGAGGCAGCGCCGCTATGCCCTGCTCCAAGGTCTTATAAAACTCCTGATTGAATTTTTCTGTATCCATGGTATCTCTCCTTTATTTAGAGCGTGAGCCCGAATTGAGCGTAGCCCCAGGCCAGCTCGCCGTCGGAAAGCTGGCGGGTATCGGTCCTGTCGCCGTGAAACTCCTTATAGGTGTGCCCGTCCAGAGTTATGCGGCCGTCCCCGGTCTTGAGGGAAAACATCTCCTGATGGATGAAGGGGGAATCCGGGTGCTTCTCGCAGTAAAAGGACAGGGCGATGAAGTCCTTGTCCAGCTGCGGCTCCTCGGTGAAGGAGTAAAACTGCCGCCACTGACCGTGGCGCCTGTCCATCAGCACCCAGCCCAGAAACTCGTCCCTGTCGAAGCGGTAGCACTCGTCAAACTGGCACTGCTCCAGACCCTCCTCCAGACGCAGGGGATAGCGCGGGCAGATCTCGCCTATGCCCACATCACAGCACCAGACGCCGTCCGTGGCCTCCACTCTCAGCACACGGTGGCGGCGCATGGGCAGCTCCCGCTCCCCTCTGAGATAGCGGGCGGCATAGTCAGTCACCTTATAGCCAAGCTGCCTGAGCAGCCAGCCGAAAAGGCCGTTGAGCTCAAAGCAGTACCCGCCGCGGCCCTGCTCCACTATCTTTCTGTACAGCCCCTCCGGCTCTGTGGGCAGCGGTACGCCCCGAAGTATGTCCAGATTCTCGTAGGGCACTGCGGTGCAGTGGGCATAGTGCAGCTTCCTAAGCAGCTGCGAATCCGGAACGATCCGGTCGGGCAGCTCCAGTCCTATACGTTCAAAGTATTTCTCTATTCTCTCCATTGGGCTGATATCCCCTCCAGCAGCTCCATAACGGTCAGGAGCTGATCTCTCGTCACATAGGGCGAGGGTACGCCTTTTCTTATACACTCCGCAAAATGCTTAAGCTCATTGTAGTACCAGCCGCAGGGTGGCACGTTTATCCCCGTGGACACCGTGACCTCGTCCGCCGTGTCGTACACTCTGGGCTCTTTCCCGAACTGATAGGCCGTCAGGCTCTGTCCGTCGTTTATGAGCATTCCGTTTTCAAAATACACCCGCCAGCGGGCCGTCCAGGGTATATCCGCGTTGAACCAGGCGGCCTCCGCCCCTACATGGAGCTGCCCGTAATCATAGCTTACACGGAACTGCTCCGGGTAGCTCTTCCCCTCACCCTGACAGGAGGAGAAGCTGTAAGCCTCCGGCGTTCCGAATACGGAGACGATAAGGTCCAGATCGTGGATATGCAGGTCGTAGGGCAGGAGCCCGGATTTATTCACGTCGAACAGCCAACCGTCCTTCGCCCAGCGGGGGCAGGCGGACAAGCGCTCGAAATACGCGTCCAGTGGCCTGCCGAATTCGCCGCTTTTCACCGCCTCCCGGAGCACAGCCGCCTCCCTGGTGAATTGCAGCACCTGGGCTACATACAGGTTCACGCCGCAGCGCTGGGCCTCGTCCAGCATATCCACGGCGTCGGCGCAGGAGAGGGCTATTGGCTTTTCCACTATGGTGTTCAGGCCGCAGCGGAGACTCTCCATCACCAGGTCGTGATGGGTATAGGTGGGGGTGCAGACATCCGCCACGTCTATAAGGCCGGAGTTCGCCATATCCGTCACCGTATCGAAGCAGGGCAGGCCCCATTCCGCCGCGGTGTCTCTGGCCCTCTGAGAGCTGCCGCAGACCGCCGTCACCTGGCAGCCCTCCAACTCCTTTATGTTCAGGTAGTGTACGCGGCCCATGCCGCCCACGCCCA
Organism: uncultured Oscillospiraceae bacterium; assembly: GCA_964430345.1. GTDB lineage: Bacteria > Bacillota > Clostridia > Oscillospirales > Oscillospiraceae > Limivicinus. Next base: position 11,494 of record CAYSFK010000056.1, read on the forward strand.
CCAGACCGATGTTCAAAGTCCTCATTGCTCAGCTCCCGTCAAAACTCAAAGCCCTGGCCGCGCAGATACTCCGCCGAATCCAGCACGGCGGCATTTATCTCCGCCAAGTCCTTGGGCCCCGCCTGGGTAAACTCTATCTCTATGGAATAGGGGCTGAGGTTGTCCGCCTGGTCCATCAATTTGAATATGGCGGGGAAGTCCACATAGCCCTTGCCCAGAGCCGGGAAGTCCCACTGCTGCCGCCCGGCGGCCTTGTCCTTGAGATGGATATAGCCTATCCTGTCAATGCACCCGGCCACGTCCGACGCCACGTCCACGTCCCCGTAGTAAATGGCGTTGGCGGTGTCGTAGTTTATAAGCACCCTGTCCGAACCCACCAGCTCCACTATCTCGCGAAGTATCTTTCCGCTGCCGTGGTCGCCGTGGACCTCCAGCACCAGCTTCATGCCGTACTTCTCCAGATACGGCACCAGCGCCTGGATATGCTCCGCCACCACCGGGTTGGAGGCCACAGCCTTGTCCTTCAAATGGGCCTCGCCAACGGAGGAGACAATATACTCGCAGCCGAAGAAATGGGCCAGACGCATATTGTCAACGAAGTCACCTATCCGCGAGGTGTCCATCAGGTTGGTGTGGCCGCTCATGGCAAAGGGGATGAGGCCGTACCTCT
>CAYSFK010000057.1:0-12076 GCA_964430345.1 uncultured Oscillospiraceae bacterium
CTGTAAAGATGTAGGGCGCCATTTTGGGGTTCCAGCGGCGGGTCTGGTGTCCGAAGTGGACGCCGGCCTCCAGCAGCTGCTTCATGGATACTACTGACATTTTCAATTCCTCCGTTATTTGTTTTTTCCTCCGGACGCCTCAACCTCGCCTCCAAGCCTTTCGGCCACATGGGGTTCGTCCGCGTCCGTGTGAAATGCCTTGATATAATACCAGAAATACTCACTTAATGCAAGTGTTTTTCCCGCTGTTTTCAATATTTTTTATCCCTCTCCCCCTGTCCGGCGGAGTGGCCCTGCTCATTGACTTTTACCGTTTATCCTGCTAAAATGTTCACAAGAGCAAAATACAAAACTCTACTATAAAAGGAAGTGGTTCTATGAATCTGACACCCGAGCAGCAGGCGCTGCTTGACGGCTCCAAGGGCGAGGTCATGGCAAAGGTCGTAAAGACCCTGGTCATGTACGGAGACGCCTTCGGCGCAGAGCGCATGGTCCCGGTCTCCAGCAAGTACGGCCACACCGTTATCAGCTACGGGCTGAACGCGCTGTCCCCTGTCTTTGACCTGTTCGACACCTTTATCGAAGCCGGCATCACTGACGGCCAGAAGTTTACCGCGGACCCCAGACCGCTGGACAAGAATGTCCCCACCACTCTGCTGGAGGACATAGTATTCAAGAAGATAATGTACTCCCAGCAGGACCGCTTTGAGGAGCAGCTCAGGAAGCTGGGCATCACCAACGACAACGACTACACCTGCACCTGCTACCTTGACCAGGTGGGCAACAAGCCCGGCAAGGGCGACGTGCTGAGCTGGGCCGAATCCTCCGCCGTGGTGTACGCCAACTCCGTGCTGGGCGCCCGCTGCAACCGCAACTCCGGCGTTATTGAGCTGATGGGCTCTCTGGCGGGCTTCGTACCGGAGTTCGGCCTGCTGACCGACGAGGGGCGCAAGGCCGCCTGGGTAGTGGAGGTCAAGTGCGAGAACCGTCCCGACGCGCAGCTTCTGGGCTCCGCCATCGGCATGAAGGTGCTGGAAGATGTGCCCTATGTGAAGGGCATGGAGAAATGGCTGGGCACGGAGCTTGACGACGACGCCTGCTCCTATCTCAAGGACTTCGGCGCGGCTACCGCCTCCAACGGCTCCGTGGGTCTTTATCACATTGCCAACCTCACCCCCGAGGCCAAGGAGCTGGGCGAGAGTCTTATCGCGGAGAACGCCAAGGTGTATGTGGTGGACGATGCGGAGCTTGCGCGGGTCAAGGCCGGCTACCCGGTCATATGGAAGGACCCCAACGCCGCGCCCCAGCTGTGCTTCGTGGGCTGCCCCCATATGACTCTCAAGCAGCTTCAGGACTGGACGGAGGCCATCGAGAAAAAGCTAAGCGCCAACGGTCTCAAGAAGGTCAGCGTACCTACAGTGTTCACAGCCTCCCCCGCCGTCAAGCGGGAGTTTGAGCTGTCCACCTATTTCACCCGGCTCAAGAGCTGCGGCGTGGTGCTCAGCTACATATGCCCGCTGATGTACATGAACAATCCCCTTTGCAAGAAAAAGGCCGTCATCACCTGCTCCAACAAGCTGCGCACCTACACCAGCGCCCGCTTTTATTCGGAGGCTGACGTCCTCACCATCATTACCAGCAAGGAGGGCAAACTATGAAACAGTTCAAAGGCCGCGTTATAGTGCCCGGCACCTGCACAGCCGAAGCCCTGGTGAGTCACGGCGGCTTCAACACCCTGGCCAGCTATCAGATGGCCATTATGTTCGGCGATAAGAAGGTCAAGTGCGGCGACCAGAACAATTCCGACCTCTACAAGCAGTCCATGCTGGGCAAGGCGCTGTGCCTGCCTCTCACCATCGGCTCCACCACCGGCGGCATGATCCTTTTCACAGTCTGCGCCAAGGGCAAGCAGCCCGCCTGTATGCTCTTCAGCCAGCCTATCGACTCTCTGGCCGCCTCCGGCGCCATTCTGGGCGACGTGTGGACAGAGGCCAAGATGCCCGTGGTGGACGGGCTGGGCGATGAATTTTTGTCCTACGTCAAGACCGGCATGAAGGTCACCGTTGGCGAGGACGGACTTGTGACCGTGGAGTAAAAACGCATATCCAAGCACATAACCAACAGCACCCCCAAGAGCCGTAAAACTCCTGGGGGTGCTTTTTTCAATCCTCGTAGTCGAATATGGCCTTGCTCCCGATATAAGCGCCGAACTGCCCTTTCCAATCCCGGTGCAAGTCGGAGGCGTCCCACAGAGGCAGGGACTCCCTGTCCATGTCCAGCTCTATCATTAGATCAAAACGGTTGGGCCTTTGTACGCAGTTTTCCCGAAAGCTGTATGCGCGCACACCGGGTATCTGCTCCGCGCCGTCGAACAGGGCGCGTATCTTCCGAAGCAGGGCCGCCCTGTCCCCGGCCTCGGAATTAAACTTCACGATTATGCAGTGCTTCATGCCGTTATTTCTTCCCCCGTCTCTGTTTATCCCTTGGTCAGCTTCTCCAGCTCGTCCCGCATATACGCCATATATGAGGGAATGTCGAACTGCTGGGGGCAGTGGTTTTTGCAGGATGCGCAGCCTATGCAGGCGGTGGGACGCTTCTCCTCCGGCAGTGCCATCAGCTTCCACAGCCGCCAGGAGCCGCCCAGCCTGGCGTCGTTGTAGGTCTTGATAAGCTCCGGTATGTCCAGCCCCATGGGGCAGTCCGGGCAGCAGTACCGGCAGCCGGTACAGGCCACGGCTATCTGGCCCCGGAGCAGCTGCGCCGCTTTGTCTATACGCAGCCTGTCAGCCGCTATCAGGGGCAAGGCCTCGCTGAAGCTTTTAAGATTGTCCTGCGCCTGAGACAGCTCCGACATACCGCTGAGCACTACCTGGACGCTCTCATGCTCCATCACCCAGCGCATGGCCCAGGAGGCCGGGGAGCGCTCCCCTCCGCCCTCGGCCAGCAGGGCCTCAACCTCCGGCGGCAGCTTGGCCAGCAGTCCACCGTGGGCAGGCTCCATGACCATCACCGGGATCCCGGCCTCCGACAGTATCTCGTAGTGCTCTCTGGCATCGCCGTAGAGCCAGTCGTAATAGTTTAGCTGTATCTGCACGAAATCCCAGGGGTACTCACCCAGCATACGGCGCAGGTCCTCCGGGGAGCCATGGAAGGAGAAGCCCAGATACCGTATCCTGCCCTCCCGCTTCAGTCCGGCAAAGTACTCGATGCAGCCGCTTTTCAGCATGGGCTCCACGTGTACGTCGTGAAGCAGATAGAAGTCTATCCTGTCCATTCCCAGCCGCTTGAGCTGGGTATCAAACTGGCGGCGGTAATCCGGGTCGGCCATAAGATTGAACTTGTCTGCCACATAATAGCTGTCCCTGGGATACCGCGCCAGAGCCCGGCCCAGAAATTCCTCGGCCTGGCCCTTATGGTAGATGTAGGCCGTGTCATAGTAATTGACGCCGCCCAGCATACAGGCGTCCACTATCTCCCCGGCCTTTTCGTAGTCTATTTTGCCGAAGTCACCCTCCAGTATTGGCAGGCGCATGGTGCCCATGCCAAGTCTGGACAGCTGTATTTCGTTTTTAAAGCTTTTGTATTTCATTATCTTCCCATCCTTTCAGCAGCAGTATTATAACACCTGCACCGCCGCCGTGAAAAGCCCCTGCCGGCAAAGTCGCCGTGATATTTTGAATTCTCCGCGTTTTCTTTAGCTTGAACCGCCTGCCCGTCGGTGCTATACTGGATTGGGATAAAAAGGCGAATATCGCATTGGAAGTCATAAGTTTGAAGTGAGTTCAAGCTTAATTGGGATCAGTGCGATTTTCTCGCCGATGAAGCCGCAACCGAAAACCATGCACAGTATGGCCACTCCTTACATGGTCATTATGTGCCTTGAGTAAGAGAAAGGAATGGCCATACATATGAAAACATTGCTGAAAGGCGCGCTGATTTACGACGGCAGCGGTGCCAAGCCCTTTACGGGGGACGTGCTTCTGGAGGACGGCAGGATAAGCGAGATAGGCGCGGCTGTGGAGGCTCAGGCCGACAGGGTGCTGGACTGCGCCGGGCTCTGCGTGGCTCCCGGCTTTATCGACGCCCACTCTCATAACGACTTTTTCTATGACTACGACGACGCCCAGGTATACTACGAGCCCTTTGTCCGTCAGGGCATTACTACGCAGGTAACAGGCAACTGCGGTTTCTCGCCCTTCGGTCTGGATAAGAACTCGCCCCATCGCGGCAACGTGGGCGCGGGACTGTTCGAGGCAAAGGCTCCCGGCAGCTTTCGGGAATTTACCGAGAGGGCAAAGGGCAGGCTGTTCGTAAATATGGTACCGCTGATAGGCCACGGCACCGCCCGCATAGGCGTCAGCGGTCTTGACAGCGCGCCCATGGACAGCGATGGCATAGAGCAGATGCGCGCCGCCGTCCGGGAGGCTATGGAGAACGGAGCCTTCGGCGGCAGCTTCGGCTTCATGTACGAGCCGGGTATGTACTCCAAGGAGGATGAGCTTGTGGCCTTCGCCTCCACAGTGGCGGAGTACGGCGGCATAGTCACGGTGCATCCCAGAGCCTGCTCCAAGGTGGCCATGGACTATCCCCTGCTGACCCGCAAGCCCCATATAGAGCTGGCTCTGGACGAGGTGATACGGATAATGGAGAAGAGCCGCTGCCGCATGGAGTACTCACACCTTATCTTCGTGGGCCGCTCCTCCTGGAAAAGCATCGATCCCATGCTCAAGAAGTTCTATGACTACCGCAAGGCCGGCTTTGAGATAGCCTACGACAACTATTCCATGACCTACGGTGCCTCTGTGATAACGGTCATATGCCCGCCCTGGTACATGGCGCTCAGTCAGGAGCAGAGGAAAAGCCCCCTGAACCGGCTGAAGCTGCGGCTGGTGATAGACGTAACGCGTAAGCTGCTGGGCATAGACTACGAGGACATTACCGTGGCTCTGGTGAACGACGAGCCTAAATACAAGGCCTATGAGGGCAGGAACGTGGCGGAGATAGCCAAAAGCGAGGGCAAGGACTGTCTGGACCTGTATCTGGAGCTTATCGACGCCTCCAACGGCAGCGGCAAGGTATACGTGGATAAGTACTACAGCGAGGAGCTTATACACCGGCTCATGGAGGACGAGCTGTCCGTATTCATGACCGACGCCTGGGTGGAGCCCAAGGGAGTGCAGAACGGCGCAGCCTATCAGGGCTATCCCAAGTTCCTGCTCATGGCCAAGGAGTACGGCATACCCATGGAGCAGGTCATACACAAGATGACCGGCAAGACGGCAGAGCGCTTCGGGCTCAGCGGCCGGGGCATACTGGCGCCTGGGAACATGGCGGACGTTACGGTGTTCGACCCGGAGGGGCTCAGGGTCTACCCCAGGGAGCCGGGGCGCAGCGCCGACGGCATACGCTACGTATTCATAAACGGCCGGTGCGCGGTGGATGACGGCCAGTTCAAGCCTGTCCGCGCAGGCGAGCTGCTGCTGAGAGAATAATAGCGGAATACGCACTTAGGAAGGACAGCCTGATATGAAAGAGCGCTTTATCGCCTTTGACGTGGAGACCCCAAACCATCTGAATAACCGCATCAGCGCCATCGGCGTCACGGTGGTGGAGGACGGCGCGGTGGTGGACGAGTTCTACTCTCTGGTGGACCCGGAGGCCGAATTTGACGGCTTCAACATTTCCCTCACCGGCATCACGCCGGAGCTGGTGCGAAACGCCCCCACCTTCCCGGAGCTTTGGAGGGAGCTGACGCCCATTATGGGCAGCGGCCTGCTGGCGGCCCACAGCGCCCCCTTTGACATGGGTGTGCTGGCCAAGTGCTTCAGCGCCTACGAGATAGATTGGCAGCCCTACGCATACTACGTCTGCACCTGCGTCATGGGCAGAGCCTGCTACCCGGAGCTTCAAAACCATAAGCTGAACACCCTGAGCTCATATCTGGGTATCTCCCTTGACCACCACAACGCCGACAGCGACAGCCGAGCCTGCGCGGAGCTGCTGATAAACTATATGCGCCGTGGTCTGGATGTGGACAAATACATTAGAAGATACGATTTCGCCTCCATGCGCAGCCGCCGTCTGACCGAGTTCCCCCGCCGAAGCTACTCCTGGGAGCAGCTTGTTAAGCTGAAGGAGCTGCTGGGCTCCGTCACGGCGGACGACCGGCTGAGCAAAATAGAGGTCTACGCCCTGCAAAGCTGGATGGACCAGAACACCTTCCTGCGGGGCAGCTTCCCCTTCGACAAGGTATTCGATACCGTATCCGCCGCTCTGGCGGACGGTGTGCTGGAGAGCGGGGAGCTTGCCGCCATGCTGGGGCTGTTTGAGCGGCTCTCTCAGCAGGAGTCTGCGGAGGAGCCCTGCCAATGCACATAAAGTGTAAGTCATAAGTATATCTTATATATGTATAGGAGGGATAGCAGTGACTACGCAGGAGCGGCGCACCTACACCGGCTGGCGGGATTTTGAGCGCAGCAGCAGACAGACGGAGTACAGGGAGAACACAGAGCTTCTCAGCGGGGACGGCAGGCTTCTGGCCGCAGGCTGGGCCCGGCACAATGTGTTCAGATATGACCGGGCTCTGGTGCGGACCAAGCTCCGGGGCAAGGAGTGGGACTTCTACCAGATATCCGACGGCCGCTATATGCTCCAGCTCAGCTTTGCCAATATCTCGGTCATGGGCTATGTTTCGGCGGTGCTGGTGGATCTGCGCAGCGGCAAAACGCCGGTAAACGTCATGTCCCCCTTTATTGGCGGCAGGGACAAATACCCGCTGCCACCGAGAGGGGACGCGCCCAACCGGCTGGCTTACAGAATAGGCCGGGCGGAGTTCGACTTTGACACCCGGGAGGACAGCCGGACGCTGCGGTTCAAAATGGGCGATGTGGAGTGCAGCTTCCATATGGATATACCGGCAGGCAGCGAGAACATCACCACAGTGCTCCCCTTTGACGGCAGACCCGACTGCTTTTTCATGACCACCAAGCAAAACTGCCTGCCCTGCTCCGGCACAGTCAAAAGCGGGGACGCGGTATACAGCTTTTCCAAAGACGATACCTTCTGTGTGCTGGACTGGGGCCGGGTGAATACCCCCTACCGGCTGGTCTGGTACTGGGGCAACGGCTCCACATGGCTCACGGACGCCGGAGGACGCAGGCACAGCTTCGGCTTCGAGATAACCTGGGGCATAGGCGGCGAGCAAAACGTCACCGAGACCTGTCTGTTCTACGACGGCAAAGCCCATAAGATAGGCGCGGTGGACGTGGAGACCTTTCCCAAGCCCGATAAGTATATGCGGCCCTGGCGCTTTGTCTCGGAGGACGGCCGCTTCGACATGACCATGACGCCCTTTCTTGACCATCACACCGATACGAACCTGCTGGCTCTTCGGATGAACAGCCATCAGGTACACGGCCTTTGGAGCGGCACGGTGACTCTGGATAGCGGTGAAAAGCTCGCAATCAAGGATATGTACGCCTTTTGCGAATATGTTGAAAACCGCTGGTAGTCGGTCAGAAACGCGCCAGGGTGCCTTTTCCCCGCAATAAAGCAGACCTTATCAAAAACACGATTTTGATAAGGTCTGCTTTTTCAATATGGTGCCGGTGGTGGGACTCGAACCCACACACTGTTGCCAGCGGCGGATTTTGAATCCGCTACGTCTACCATTCCATCACACCGGCACGCTGAGCCAAAGTATATAACAACGACGGCGAAATTTCAAGTCCTATTATTCCGCAGATGTGGGATATCTGTGTTTTCAATATATATTCCGTCGTCTGCATCAAAATGGCCGCTTTGGGAAAGCTAAAGCCATCTCGGGTCGGAGGTGGCTTATGGAATTTCTTATCGTCTATACTCTGGGCGGTCTTCTGTACGCCCTTTTGGAGATAATCTGGCGGGGCTGGACTCACTGGAGCATGGTGCTGTGCGGCGGCGCCTGCTTTCTGCTGATGTATCTCATCTCCATGAGCGCCATGCCGCTGTACCGCAAGTGGCTGCTCTCCGCCGCGGCCATCACCACGGTGGAGTTTTTCACCGGCTGTCTGGTAAACCTCCGGCTGGGCTGGCAGGTCTGGGACTATTCCTCTGTGCCCTTCAACCTGTTGGGCCAGATATGCCCGGGCTTCACCCTGCTGTGGCTTATCCTGTCCATCCCCGGTGTGCAGCTATGCTCCTGGCTCCGGCAGCTTCTCAGCCGGTATCAGTAGCTTTCCTCCGGTGCGCCCTGGGCCTTTTCCTGCGCCATGGCCAGCTTCACTATCCTGCTGGTGCCCAGCCTGTCCGCGCCCAGAGCGATAAAATCCTCCGCGTCCTGCAGGGAGGCTATGCCGCCCGCCGCCTTTACCTTTACCTTCTCCGGGCTGTTCTCCCGCAGCAGCTTGACGTCCTCACGGGTGGCTCCGCCCTTGGAAAAGCCGGTGGAGGTCTTGATATAATCCGCCCCGCACTCGCCGACGATGCGGCACAGATGTATCTTCTCCTCCTGTGTCAGCAGGCAGCACTCCACTATTACCTTCAGGAGCTTGCCCTCTGTGGCCCTGCGCACCTGACGGATATCCTCCGTCACATCCACCCAGCAGCCGTCCTTCACCATGGAGAGATTGATCACCATGTCTATTTCGTCCGCCCCGTTTTTTACGGCGTCCGCGGCCTCAAAGGCCTTGGCGGCGGTGGTCATGTACCCGTTGGGAAAACCTATGACCGTACATATTTTCAGTCCCTCGCCCGCGTAACGCCTGGCCCCGGCCACATGGCAGGGCGGAATGCATACGCTGGCGCAGTTATATTTTATTGCCTGGTCGCACAGCTGCTTTATTTCCTCCCCGGTGCAGTCCGTCCGCAGCAGGGTATGGTCGCATTTTTTCAGAATATCTTTTATATCCATAGTGTCGCTCCTTTATTGTTTGCTTCATTATATATGCTTTCGCCGTCATATTCAAGTGCCGCCGCCGAATAGATTTAAGTATCTCGACGAAAAGGACGGCTGTACTATGGACATGACATCGGAAAACAACTACACGAGGCTCTGCGGCGTGATGGCCGGCAGCCCCGTCTATTCCCACTCCGGCAGAGGCGAGCAGTTCTATACCTTCCCGCTGGAGGTGCGGCGACTGTCCGGAAATACGGACACTCTAAACATAATAGTTCGCCGGGGCCAGCTGGAACTGTTGGAGCCCAATGACTTGGGGAAACTGCGAGTCACCGGGCAGCTTCGCACCTTCAATAACCGCCGGGGGGAAGGGGCCAAGCTGGTGATAACCGTGCTGGCCATGGAGCTGGAGCTCTGCGAGGACGAGGACGAAAACCTTGTCCGTCTCTCGGGTACATTATGCAAGGCGCCCACCCTGCGCACTACACCCATGGGCCGGGATATCTGCGACCTTATGCTGGCGGTGAACCGGCACTACGGCCGCAGCGACTATCTGCCCTGTATCTGTTGGGGCGCAAAGGCTCGCACCGCGTCGGAATGGGCGGTGGGCACGGAGCTTTCGCTGGAGGGGCGGGTGCAGAGCCGCCGCTACATAAAGCTGACCGAAAGCGGAGCCCAGGAAAAGACCGCCTTTGAAGTGTCCGTAATGGAGATACAGGCAGCGGAACGAATAACATTATAGGAGCTTTTGCCGAAGGCCTTGACAGAGGGACGTGCATATATTATGTTAACCTTGGAGGTGATAATATATGTGGCAAAAACTGCTTTTACTGCTGCCGGCCCTGCTTCTGACGGCGGCGGCGAACGTCCGCTTCTGCTGCGCCGCAAGCGTTTGCGGGCAGGAGGCGGACGTGCTGTACTCTCCGGAGGCGCTGGAGCGAGCTCTGCGGGTATCCTCTATGGCGGCGGAGGAAATACTGGAGGGCGAGGCCGTCTCTCCCCTGTCGTCCATACGGCTGAAGCCCTGTATTCGCAGGCCTTTGGGGACTTCGGCAGAGCTGACGGACGCCCTGCTGCGGGCTACGGCCGGGGTGGACGTCAGCTATGGGGTGTACGTAAAAAACCAGCGGATGGGCTCCGTGGAGGACAGGGAGCAGCTTGAAAAGGAGCTGGACGAGTTTATAACAAATCAACTGCCTACATGGGCCGTCAGCGGCGAAGTAAGCGAAAAGCTGAACTTTCAGAGGCAGTACAGCAGAGCCGGGAAAACCACGGACACGGCGGATATGGTGCTGCTGATAACCGGGGCGGCGCCGGTATTCTACTCGGATGGTAACGGTTATGTAAACCTGGCGTGATTAAAACGGAGGCTGCGTCAAGCGCAGCCTCCGATATTTTCTTTCGGTATGGTCATTCACAGCAGTTCTTCTACGCGGCTTTCCCCGTATACCTTGAGCCCCAAGGCTTTGAGGGCTTCCGCCGCCACCCCGTCACCGGGAATGAGAGCGCCGGAAAAGGAGCCGTCGTATATTAAGCCGCAGCCGCAAGAGGGGCTGTTTTCCTTTAAAAGAGCCGAAAAAATGGCGTACCTTTGGGCCAGCACCTGTGCGGTTTCCGCCCCTTTCGTGAACTGTTTGGTGACGTCATTGCCCAGATCGTCGACCACAATGTCGTGCCTTCTCTCGCTGGGCCGACGGGGCACGGGCAGCCCGCCCGCCGTCTCGGGGCAGACGGGAATGAGGATATATTTGTTTCTAAGTTTTTCCAGTGTCTCCCGTGGAAGGACATTATTGCCGCCGGAGTATTTGCAGTTCACGCCCAGCAGGCAGGCGCTGACCAGAAGCCTGTCCATCAGTCCTGCGATGGCTCGGCGGCGGCTTTGGCCTCGGCATCGATAAGCGCGGTCAGGGCCTCATCGTAATGCCGCTTGCTGCGCTCATCAAAGCAGACCATGCGAACCCGGTCTATATCCGGGGCGGAGTCCAGAAACTGGGATATCTCCCCGATGGCAATGGCAGCGGCCTTGTCCAGCGGGAAGTGGTAGACTCCGGTGCTGATGGAGGGAAAATCCACGGTGCGGCAGCCGTTCTGGACAGCCAGAGTAAGGCAAGAGCGGTAGCAGGAGGCCAGCAGGGCTTCCTCATTGCAGCCGCCGCCGTACCAGACGGGGCCGGGAGTATGTATGACATACTTTGCGGGGAGCCGGTAGCCCTTTGTTATCTTGGCCTCGCCGGTATTGCAGCCGTTGAGACCCCGGCATTCCTCCAAAAGCTGAGGCCCGGCGGCCCGATGTATGGCGCCGTCCACGCCGCCGCCCCCAAGCAGGGAGCGATTGGCGGCGTTGACTATGGCGTCCACCTGCTGTCTGGTGATATCGCCCAGGATGATTTCGATCTTAGATGTCATGTGCGCTCCTTTCATTGTTGGAAAACGTGGTGGGAGGGCTGCTGCTGGGTTTCCTCATCCGGCGCTGCGCGCCACCTTCCCCGGCGTCAGCTTTGCAGTGAATAGCTCACCTTGGCGCAAGCGTCAAGGCTCGAAGATTCACAGCAAATCTTCCCTTACGATTCAAAGAGCAAGTCTTTGAATCGTTATGGACGGGATCAAGGGCAAGGGAAGGCTTTAAATAATGTTGACTTCTACCTTGTCGGCGGAGGCGGAGAGGGTGACGGCGCTTATCTGCTGGCCACGGAGCTCTACCACCCGCTGGGCTATCACGTCCTCTATATCCTTCTGGATGACACGGCGGAGATTCCGGGCGCCGTAGGTGACGGAATAGGCGGACTTGACCAGATGGTCGATAAGGCTTTCATCCCAGCTGAGGGTCATATTGCGCTGGGCCAGAACGTCCCTCACCTCGCCCAGCATCAGAGCGGCGATGGAGCGGAAGTTATCCTCGGAGAGCTGATTGAAGCAGACCACCTCGTCCACGCGGTTGATAAACTCGGGACGCAGGAAATCGTTCAGCGCCTTCATGGCCCGCTCCCGGCTCATATCGCTGACCGAGCCGCCGAAGCCCACGCTGCCGGACTTGTTGTTGGACCCGGCGTTGGTGGTCATGATGATGATGGTGTTCTCAAAGTTCACGGTGCGGCCCTGGGCGTCGGTAATGCGGCCGTCGTCCAGAATTTGCAGGAGGATGTTCATAACGTCCGGGTGGGCCTTCTCCACCTCGTCAAAGAGCACCACGCTGTAGGGCTT
>CAYSFK010000058.1:0-12037 GCA_964430345.1 uncultured Oscillospiraceae bacterium
CTAAGAAAAAAATCGATCTGGCGAATATGGATGTGAAGAAGCTTGCCAAGGACTTCTGGTACGGCAAGCCCCATACCGCCGCCGAGGGCGGCCGCCGTCTGGGCGAGCTCCAGATGGATAAGACCGGCCTGTTCTACCACAGAGAGTGGCGCGGTGTCAAGGACACCATGTACTACTTCTATAACATCTGGCTCTACAACTACGTCAACATGGTGGGCGACATCATGAAAAACGGCGGTCTGGTGCCTTTCGCCAAGGGCGTATGGCGCTACCGCTGGATAGGCCAGACCTATCTGCCCGTGCTCCACTGGTTCGACCGCGGTCTTGCCGGTATGCGCGGCGAGGCCATGAAGGGCTCCGCCTGGCACTACAGGGCCATGGTCAACGCCACTATCGTCCAGTTTATGGGTATGTTCGTGGCCGACGCCAACCTCAACGGCGGCAAGAAGAACGACGCCTGGTATCACACCATAGGCCACAAGGAGACAGTGTGGGGCGGCATCTTCTATCCCTGGGCTGATAAGTTCAAACACATCCCCATGGAGATGATACCCTATTTCGTCACCTGCCACGTTAACTCCCATACAGTGCTCAACTACATAGACGCTGTTCAGTCCATCGGCCTGCCCGGCGACCCCTGCCCAATGTGTCAGGCCGAGGCCGGACTGTTCGTGCAGGACGATATGCCCGACTACACCCCCTTCATGATCTCCGTCAACGAGGCCTGCGACGGCTCCGTCGCCTCCACCATCCTTCAGGATTGGTTCTGGGACAAGCCCCTGTTCGCCATGCCCATGCCCATGCAGTTTGACGATCCCCTGGTCCACAAGCACTGCATGAAGGAGATAGAGGAGTGCTGGAAGTTCATCGAGGAGCAGACCGGTGTGCCCTTTAACTGGGATCAGCTGGTGGAGTGCCTCGAGCGGCAGAACGAGCTGCAGAAGTTCGAGTGGGAGAAGTGGGAAGTTGACGCCAAGACCAGCTACTACCCGATCAACGGCGTGGCTCAGGCCCTCTACCGCATCTATCAGACCCAGTTCGGCGACCTGCCCATCTGGCACGAGACCGACAAGAAGGTCCGCAAGATACTGGAGAAGTGTGTCAGCAAGAAGATAAACACCTTCCCCCAGACCCGCCACAGAGTTATCGCCTGGTCCTGCGCCCCCCTGTATTTCTCCAACTGGTGCACCTGGGCCTACAACTGCTGGGGCCTGAACACCGTAATAAACATGGACTCTCTCATGTTCGACATGACCATCCGCACCGACTCCTACGAGCACACCCTGGAGGATATGGCCACCTATCATATGTGGGCCCCCATGCGCCGCATGGCCGTCGGCGGAATGCATCACATCTTGTATGACCAGCTGCAGTGCAAGGGTATGCAGGGCGTTCACGGCCTGTTCGAGGACGAGTTCCGCGACAGGAACGTCAAGGCCTTCTGGATGCCCCACGCGCTGCCCGATTGCCGCACAGTCTCCAGAGCGGAGATTCGCCGCATGATCAACGACTACATGACCACCGTCATGCATGAGGAGCCTCTGGATCCGTCTCTGCTGGACTTTGACGACTCCATGACTTGGTAATAGGAGGAACAGTAATGAAGAAATGTAAGTGCAAGTGCGGCTGCAAGGTCGGCAAGTTCATCGGCAAGCTTATAGGCATCGTTGTCCTTGCCAATATTGCTCTGTTCGCGGTGTTCTTCTTTGACCTGGACGGCAAGCTGCTGTATAACGTTGTTGAGCCCTTCCTTAAAAAGCACTATGACAACATGGAGCGCAAGGATATGCTCAAAACGCCCTACGATATGGATAAATACCCCAGCTACGAGTACTGAGCTCAGCATCTCGCATAAGAATAATTGGAGGAATAATTAGAAATGAAATACTTTGGCGGCTGCGACGTGGGGTCGACCTACACGAAGGCAGTAATAATGGACGAGACCGGCAAGATGATAGCCGACACCACTATCAAGAGCAAGATAAACAGCGAGGCCTCCGCAATAGCGGCCATGGCCGAGGTGTGCAAAGCTGCGGGCCTGAAGGACAGCAAGGAGCTGGAGTACCTGATAGGCACGGGCTACGGGCGCAACAAGGTTCCCTTTGCCGACGAGAACATCTCTGAGATAAGCTGCCACGCCATGGGCGTGCACATCACCAACCCCAGCGTGAAGGCCATCATCGACATCGGCGGCCAGGACGTTAAGGGCATCAGCATCGACACCGACGGCACAGTGAAGAACTTCGCCATGAACGACAAGTGCGCCGCCGGAACCGGCCGCTTCTTCGAGGCCATGGCCCGCTCCTTCGAGCTGAGCCTGCCCGAGTTCAGCAAGCTGAGCCTGAGCGCGAAGAACGTCATCCCCATCACCGCCCAGTGCACCGTGTTCGCGGAGTCCGAGGTCATCACCCTTGTGGGTGAGGGCAAGGCTACCGACGAGATAGCGGCTGGCATAGAGATGGCAGTTGCGAAGCGCTGCTTCGTCATGGCCAAGAAGGCCGGCGCCACCGACAGCATCACCCTCACCGGCGGCTGCGCTAAGAACGCGGGCCTCAAGCAGGCCATCGAGCACGTGCTGAAGCTGAAGGTCGTCAACCTCAAGACCGACCCGCAGCTCATGGGCGCTCTGGGCGCGGCCGAGTATGCCCGCCAGAAGGGTATGGCCAAGAAGTAATCCCGACTGAGCCATTTAAGGAAAGGAGCATATCCGTATATGTGCAATTTTTTCAGTAAACTCATTAAGGTGCTTGCTGTGACTGTTGGCGTTCTGTTCGTGGTCTATTTCTGGAATCTGGATCAGAAGCTTCTGGGCTGGGCCTACAAGAACGTGAACCTGATATTCGACCGCAAGAAAGCCGATATAGTATTCTAAGCATGGAGCTTTATAATTCCCTTATTAAAGAGACAGAGGCTCTTGTGGCGGGGCTGCCCCAGAAGCAGTGGGACTACGCTCCCGCAGGCGCGTGGAAGGACATCGGCTCCAGTGAGCTGGTGCTCCAGAAGGACGCCGCCTTTGAGCTGGGCGCGCTGGGCAAGGGCTCGGCAAACTATGTGCTCTTCACCTCCAGCGGTGAGCTGGTGGACAAGGACCGGGTCATACTCTGCGGCTCCGATATCCGGGAGCTCAAGGGCGACTGCGACTTTGCCCGCATAGTTCTGCTGCGAGTGGGCGTACTGGACGACGACGACGAGGCCGTCTACCGTACCTTGAAGGACATAGAGTTCGCCAAGTACCATGTGTACCCCGAGGGCTACATGGTGCGTATGTCCCCGGAGAGCTACCGGGAGCAGATACGGGTCAGCCGTAAGGCCATCGCCGCCGGTATAAGCTTCAAATCCGTGGGCATGAGCTACATAACGGCCTACAAGAAGAACCCCAACGTGCTCAACGCCACCGTCATCTTCATCACCGCCCCCAAGGCCGACTATGCCGCCATGAAGGCTATGGCGAAGAAGGCCAACGACGTCACCGGTACCCTGACGCACATACTGGAGGGTCTGCCTACAGACTGCACGGTATGCGCATTGAAGGACATCTGCGACGAGGTTGAGGGCATGAAGGAGCTGCACTTCGGCGTAGGCGACAAGAGCGACAAGCACTGATAACAAACAGAAAAAATCGCCCCATCCATCGGATGGGGCGTTTTTTCATTGGCGCTTTTCCATATGCTCCTTCAAAAACAGTATGGCCTGCCTGTAGCCCTCAAAGCCCATGCCCTTGAAGCTGCCCAGACAGTACAGCGCCGGGTAGGAGAAGCGGCGAAATTCCTCTCTCGCCGAAATGTCCGTCAGATGCACCTCCGCCGCCGGCAGCTCCGCCGCCTTCAGCGCGTCCAGTATGGCCACGCTGGTGTGGGTGTAGGCGGCGGCGTTTATGACAATTCCGTCGCAGCGGCCTATGGCGCCCTGTATAGCTTCCACTATGGCACCCTCGTAGTTGGACTGGAACAGCTCCGCTTCAATGCCCTCAGCGCTGCAGACCTCCAAAATATAGTCCTCCAGAGCTTTGAAATCCCTGCGGCCGTACAGCTCCGGCTCCCGCCGCCCCAGCAGGTTCAGGTTGGGGCCGTTAATTATCAATAGCTTCATACAGTTCCTCCGTGATACTGTTCACAGTCTCCGCGATACTGCCGCTGTTGTCTGCCGCCGCGTCGGCAAAGCCGCGGTAAAGTGGCTCCCTTCTCCTGAAAAGCTCCGCCGCGCCCAGACCTTCCGACAGCGGCCTGCCCTCCGTGGGCAGCTCGCTTATATCCCGCTGCAGCCAGACTATCCGGCTGTTTTGACGGAGCAGAGGATAGTTCTCCGGCCTTGTGACGCAGCCGCCGCCGGTGGCTATCACCCAGCCGGAGCGCTTGCCCAGCTCCCGGAGCGCGTCCGTCTCCATCCGGCGAAAGCCCTCCTCACCCACGGCGGCAAATATCTCCGGAATACTCATCCCGGCTTTGGCGCAAATCTCATCGTCAAGGTCTGCGAAGGGTCGCGCCAGCCGCTGGGCCAGCGCTTTTCCCACAGTGGTCTTGCCGCTGCCGGGCATACCTATGAGCGCGATGTTCTGCTCCCTGAGCGCAAGGGCACGGCAGATGCGGGGTACAGCGCCGTCGTCTATAGCCGCTCCCGTGAACAGCTCCCCGCTGCGCTTGGCCTGGGCCACCAGCATGGGAAGCCCTCCGCCACAGCTAATGCCAAGACTCTCCGCCTGCATCAGCAAGGCCGTGCGCATAGGGTTATATACAATGTCCAGCACCCAGCGGCAGCGTGGGAACAGCCCTAAGTCAATCGGCGCGCGCATATTGTCCGGGTACATACCCACCGGGGTGGCGTTGACGATAAGGGCGGCGTCGCTGTGCCGGGACAGGTTTTCGTAGTTATCCTCCCCGGTCCTGGATATCACCGTCACATAAGCGCCCCGCTTTTCCAGCACATGCCGCAGAGCCAGCATGGCCCCGCCGGAGCCGAGGATAAGGGCCTTTTCCCCTTTAGGCTCCGCCCCGGCCTCACGCAGCAGATACTCAAAGCCGTAAGCATCGGTGTTGTCGCCGTACAGTGAGCCGTCCGGCAGCCGCAGCAGGGTGTTGACGCTGCCTATTGCCGCCGCCGTCGGGGATAGCTGCGAGCAGCAGTGCAGCACGGTTTTCTTATAGGGTATGGTCACGTTCAGTCCGGAAAAGTCCCCCTCCCGTAAGAAGGCTTCCAGTTCCTCCGGGGCCTTTTCGTACAGCTTGTATTCATAGTCGCCCAGCATGGTATGGATGGCAGGGGAATAGCTGTGGCCCAGCTTCCTGCCCAGCAGTCCGCATTTCAAGGCAGCTCCCCCTTACCGTCAAGTATACTCTGCTGATACCGGCGGCTCTGCTCAAGCAGCAGGGAGTACAGCTCCCCCGTGTAACCGCGCATAGGCTCCGGGCTCATGGCGCATACCTGCTCCAGCTTCTCCCGCTCCCGCCCGGCGTCCAGCACCGGCAGTGAGGCGTCGGCCTTGTACCCAGCTATCCGGGCGCAGAGCTCCATCCGGCGAAGAAAAAGCTCCGTCAGGCCCCGGTCTGTCTCGTCTATCATTTTGCGAAGTTCTGAAAGCTCCATATGGCCTCCTGAGATCGTGTGGGTCATCTATCCAGCAGCGCGTCGCACAGGGCTATGGCGGCGGCCGCCTCCACGCAGGGCGCAGCCCGCGGCACTATGCAGGGGTCAAAGCGCCCGCTGAGCCGAAGCTCAACGTCCTCCAGCCGGGACAGGGACACGCTGCGCTGGGGCTTCAATATGGACGGAGTGGGCTTAAAGGCCGCCCGAAACAGCAGGGGCATCCCGTCGCTTATACCGCCCAGTATACCGCCGCAGTTGTTTGTCAGGGTGACGACGGTGTCGTCTCTAACGGCGAAGGGGTCGTTGGCCTCGCTGCCCAAAAGCTCTGTCAGAGCAAAGCCGCCGCCGAATTCTATGCCCTTCACGCCGGGGATGGCGAACACCGCGCAGGCAATGCGGTTTTCCAGCCCCCCGAACATGGGCGAGCCTACCCCCGCCGTCAGCCCCACGGCCGCGCACTCTATCACGCCGCCTACGGAGTCTCCCGCCGCTGCGGCCTCCTTGATGCGGCGGCGCATCAGCTCGCCCCTGCCGTCGTCCACGGTGGGAAAGGGCTTGTGGGCCACCGAAGCCCGCAGCTCGCCCTCGTCCTCCACATCGGCCACGGACTTTATGCGGGCAAATACCTCCACGCCTTGGGTTTTCAGGTATTGCAGACACAGGCTCCCCGCTGTGCATAAAGGCGCGGTGAGCCGTCCTGAAAAACCGCCGCCGCCACGGGGGTCGCCCATGCCGGAATACTTTACGTAGCCTGTATAGTCGGCGTGGCCGGGGCGGGGCACGTCGGCAATGGCTCCGTAGTCCTCCGGTCGGGCGTCGGTGTTGTGTATTATCGCCGTCACCGGCTCGCCGCAGGTGCGGCCCTTATACAGACCCGAAACGAACTCCGGCTCGTCCGCCTCCCTGCGGGGACTTGTGAGCTCATCCCTCCCCGGCGCGCGGCGCGCCATGAAGCGCCTTAGCTCCTCTATATCCACGGAAAGCCCCGCCGGGAGCCCGTCCACCGTGACGCCCACGGCAGGGGAGTGGGACTGGCCGAAAATGCTGACCTTAAGCTTGCTGCCGTATATATTGCTCACGCTGTTGTCCCTCCCAATTCCGCTCTGGCCTGCCAGAAGCCCGGCCAGGATTTATTAACGCAGTCGCCGTCGTCTACGGTGACCGGGCTTTCACATACGCAGGCGGCGATAGCGGCGACCATAGCTATGCGGTGGTCGCCCCGGGTCTCAACAATTCCGCCCCGAAGCCCGCCGCCCCGGATAAGCAGCCCGTCGGCCCGCTCCTCCGCCGTGCCGCCCAGCGCGTTCAGCATCCGGGCAAGGGAGGCCAGCCTGTCCGATTCCTTGTATCTGAGCCGGGCCGCGCCGCTTATCAGGGTGTCCCCCTGGGCGCAGGCGGCCACAACGCTTAAGGCGGGCACCAGGTCGGGTATCTGGGCGGCGTCTATCTCCATGCCCCGGAGCGCTTGCTTTTTCACAGTCACGCTTTCGCCGTCATTTGTGACCTTGGCACCAAAACCCGCCAACAGGGGGACTATGGCTCTGTCGCCCTGGGCGGTGTCAACGCTCAGGCCGCGAACCCGGACGCCGCCGCCCGCCAAGGCTCCCGCGCAGAGGAAGAAGGCGGCGGCAGAATAGTCGCCCTCCACGCTGTGCCTGCCCCGGAGACTGAGCCCGCCGCCGGGTATCTTAAAGCCCCGGCCGTCTGCTTCAATATCTGCGCCGGACATACGCAGCGCCCGCACTGTCATATCCACATAGCCTGCGGATTCCATGCTCTCTGTCACCGTTAAATGGCTGGGGCCCTCCAGAGCCGAGAGAGCCATCAAAAGTCCGGATACGAACTGGGAGGATATGTCACCCCTGATGACGTATTCTCCGGGGCTCAGCCTGCCGGAGCACATAAGGCTGTCTCCCCGGCGCTCGATGCTCATGCCGTGCTCACGAAGCGCCTGCTCCAGCGGCTCGTTTGGGCGCTGCGGCAGGCGGCCGCTCATACGAAAGATTGCGCTTCTGCCCAGCGCGCCGGTCAGGGGAAGGAGAAAACGCAAAGTGGCTCCGCTGTCGCCGCAGGGGAGCAAACAGGGCTCCGCCGTCGTGGAAAAAGGCCCTACGGTCAGCCCGCCTTCCGCCGGAAAAAGCCCTGCTCCCAGAGCCTTCAGACAGCGTGCGGTGGCCGCTGTGTCGCCGGAAAGCTCCGGCAGCAGCAGGGTGACCGGCTGAGGGCTCAGGGCCGCGCAGATGAGCAGCCGGTGGGCCATGGACTTTGAGGGCGGGGCTGATATAGCTCCGCTGAGAGCTCCGGGCAGCAGCGTTACGCTCATGTAATTCATCCTTTCCCGGCAATGAGGAGCAGCAGTTCATGACCTACAGTATACCAAAAAATCGGCAGAAAGCAAGGCCGCCGGGCCCACCGGCCGCGGTTATGGAAAAACGTTGAATTGCGGCGGCAAATGTGGTAATCTATTATTCAAGAAAATTGGGAGGCCCACAGTGAAACGGGAGAGATTTGACGCTGCGGCGGAAAAACTGAACAGGCTGGGTGCGGCGGCGGTGCTGGTGCTGATGCTGATATTCATGCTGTATCTCACAGGCGCGGCCTTTTTTGAGACGGCGGATATCGGCACGGAGAACGCCGCCGGTGAGCTTGCGTCCATTTACGAGGACAACGTTTTTCTGAACGCCATAATAATGGCGCTGCTGCTGTCGGTGATGTACCTGTTTTATAAGCATTGCGGCGGCATGAGCCTGAAGAAGCTGGAGCTTATTCTGATGGCGTGGACGCTGGTGCTGGGGCTTTGCTTTATTATTTCCGTCAAGCTCTGCGCCCCCTGGTACAGCGACTCCTATTATCTGACCTATACTGCCCAGCGGGCCGCTTTGGGTGATTATTCGGTCATCTCCGCCGACGGGAGCAACACGGCAATGTACGGCTATTTTGTGCGCTTTCCGTTCCAGCTGGGCTTCGTGTTGTATGAGGAGCTGTTTTTCAGGGCCACCGGGGCGCTGCTGCCGGGACTGCCGGAGGGGTATTACTGCATAGCCCTCCAAGGGGTGAACCTGCTGTGGCTTATGCTCTCTTATCACGCCCTTATCCGGGTGACGGCGCTGCTGTTTGATAGGGACAGACTTACCACGATGACTGCTCTGTTCTTCTTCCTGTGCCTGCCGGCGGTGCTGAGCTGCTCATTTTTGTATGGGAATATCCCGGCCTTCGCCTGCGGCGCGGCGGCGATATGGATGTTTGCCAAGTTCCTGCGGGAGCGCCGATTTTACTGCGGTCTGCTCTGCGCGCTGCTGATGGGCGTATCCGTGGCGCTGAAGCTGAATATGATGATATTCTTCGCGGCGGCAGCTCTGGTCTGGCTGCTGGACCTGCTGAAAAACAGAAGCTTTAAATCCCTTATATGTCTGCTGCTGGCGGCGGCCTCGGTGTTCACACTGAGCAGACTGCCCCAGAGCCTGTACGAGAGGCGGAGCCAAAGCAGCTTTGGCCAGGGCATACCCATGATAGCCTGGATGGCAATGGGACTCAGCGAGGGCCACGCGGGGCCGGGCTGGTACAGCGAGGAGCACACGGTAAACGCCTTCCGGGCCAGCGGCGCCGACACGGAGGCCACCGCCGAAAACGCAAGGCAGGTAATAAAGGAACGGCTGGAGTACTTTAGGGAGAACCCACGGGAGGCGCTGCGCTTTTTCTCGGTAAAGCTGCGCACCCAGTGGAACGAGCCCAGCTACGAGAGCCTGTGGATAAATCAGGTGCAGAGCAGCTACAGCCAGAAGGGCAAAATATATGAGGCCCTCTGCGTCACCGGTGAGCGGCGTACTCTGAACTTCATGAACCAGTACCAGCAGCTTATATTTCTGGGTGTGCTGTTTTCCCTGCTGACTTTGTGGAAAAAGCGGGACACCCGGCAGCTTATACTGCTGGTGATAATACTGGGGGGCATACTGTACCATCTGCTGTTCGAGGCCAAGAGCCAGTACGCCATGAGCTACTTCGTGCTGATGGTGCCAATGGCCGCCTGCGGTTACAGTAAGCTGTTCAGCCGCATAGAAAATCGCTAAGGAGAGGGCGTATGGAAAACGGCGGTCTGCCCCTGCGCTGCGGGCGCGTATACCGGGAATACAGGCTATGCTTTTTCGCCTCAGTGCTGGCGGGGCTGGCGGCGCATATGTTCGCGCTGACAAACAAGCTGCCCAACCACGACGATATTGAGTCACTGTTCGGCAAGGGCGCTACCGTCACCTCCGGCCGCTGGGGTCTGGAGCTGACGCGGCTGCTGTTTCCCGACTATTCCATGCCCTGGCTGTACGGGATAATAAGCATAGTGCTCATAGCCGCCGCCGTATGCGCGGCGGTTGCGGTGCTGGAGATAAAGAGCAAGCCCCTTCAGGTCATATTGGGGGCGCTGGTGCTGTCCTTTCCGTCCCTGACGGGTACCTTCTGCTTCATGTTCACCGCCGCGCCTTACGCGCTGGCGTTCCTGCTGTCGGTGCTGGCGGCGTACGGACTGAAAAGAGAGTCGCTGCCCGGATACGCTCTGGCCGCAGTCTGCTTGATCTTCAGCCTGAGCATATACCAGGCCTACATCTCCGTGACCGCCGGGCTTATAGTACTGACCATGATATCGCGGACGCTGGACGGCAGGGAGACTGTTTGGCGCACACTGCTGTACGGGCTGAAGGCGCTGGCGGCTATGGTAATGGCGGTGGCACTGTATTACGGCCTGTCCCTGCTGGTGCTGCGCTGCTCCGGCGCCGGGTTCAACGACTACGTGACCGGGAATGTGAATGGAGCCAGCCTGCCCACCAGGATAAAAATGGCCTATGAGGCCTTCCGAGACGTGTTCGTATTCAGGAATTTCTACCTGATAAGCACGGAGTTTTCCCGGTATCTGCATATGGCGCTGCTTCCGATACTGGTTGTACTGCTGCTGCCGGTATCTGCCAGCCCTTCGACATCGGCGTTGGGACAGCATCTGCGCTGGGCGCTGCTGATAGTGCTGACAGTGCTGGTGCTGCCGCTTGCGTTATTCAGTATGTATCTGGTGATGGCCGGGGACTCCATACACACGCTGGTGCTGTACAGCTTCGTGTGCGTATATATGCTGGCGGCCCTGCTCATAGAGAGAGCCCGCGGGCGGCAGGGCGGGGGGCTTGCAAAGATCGCGGCGCTGCTGCTTTGCGCGGTGGCTTTGTGCAATGTTTTCTTTGCCAATATGTGCTACCTGAAGCTGCATATGCAGTATGAAAACGCCTATGCCTTCTACACGGCCATGACCGCCAGAATAAGCGGCACCGAAGGCTTCGACGGCGACTGTCGGTTGGCGATCGTCGGCAGGCAGGATAACCTGCTGTACTCTCAGGAGCAGTTTGACACGGAGCTGCTGATGGGGCCGCCCAGAGAGCTGATAAACATTTACTCCAGCGAGAACTTCATTCGCTGGTATCTGGGCTTCGACGTGCCCTTTGCCGGGGAGCGGGAGCTTGCGGCGCTGGAGGGCGATACCAGAGTCGCGGCTATGCCGGAGTACCCCTATGAGGGCTCCGTTAAGAGGATAGACGACTATTTAGTCGTAAAGCTGGGTTAGAGGATATGAAAAAAAGAGAGCTCTTACCGCTGCTGATCTCGCTGCTGGCCGTATCGCTGCTGCTTTGCGCCTGCGGCTCCGGCAAGACCCAGGTGACAGTGACGCCGATGGAGCGGCAAGCGCCCGCGCCTGAAAGCGGGACAGACGCGCCGGAAACACAGACGCCGGTTCCCGCTGCCGATAAGCCCGCAGCAGAGAGTGTAAGCGGGACAGAGGAGACGGCGCCTGCCGCCAGAGCGCCCAGAGAAAAGCCGCCGGTGACCCAGAAGGAGGGGCAGGCCTACGATGGGGCGCTGACCCTGCCCGAGCAGTGGTACGGCTGGTGGATCATGACGGACACCGAAGGCCAGTGGGAGGGCATGACCGGCTACTGGTGGGACTGCTGCGCGGTGCTGCAGGAGAAGGACGGCGTCTACCTCCTTGAAATATGGGACGAGGATATGCCCAGGGACGTGGGCCTGGCCCTGTTTGCGGTGAAGCCCACCGGAAGCAGGAGCTACATCCTGGAGGGCTCCATGCTGGACAACACTCTGGTGCTCACCCCGGAAAGCGGCATGGCCATCGGCCAGGGACGGCTGGAGCTTAACGGGGGCTGTCTGGACGGTGAGAACGGCTCCTTTATATTCAGAATGTACCTGAAGCCCTGGGGCGCTCTGTGGGACGAGGCAAAGGACCAGCGGCCCTATTATTACGAGAGCTGGTATCTGCCTCTGATAGAGGCGGACAAGCCCATGCCGGATACGATAGGATGAAATTGAGGCTGTAGCACTATCGTGATATTGCGCAAACTGATTTTGGCTTCCTCTGATTGAGGTAGAGAAATGGCCGGAACACCCAACAATAACTGGATGTTCCGGCCTTGCT
>CAYSFK010000059.1:0-11901 GCA_964430345.1 uncultured Oscillospiraceae bacterium
GCGGCGATGCCGAAGTCGCCCACCTTGACGGTGCCGTCCTTGAGCATCATGATATTCTGGGGTTTTATATCACGGTGGATTATGCCGCGTTCGTGGGCATGGGCCAGTGCTCTGGCGATCTGCCTGGTGAAATGCAGCACCTCCTGCCAGGCAAGGGCGCCCTTCCTGTCCATATACTGCTTTAGCGTGATACCGTCTACAAGCTCCATGACTATGTATTCGATATCGTCGCTGTGGCTCACGTCGTAAACCGCCACGATGTTGGGCTGGGAAAGCATGGCAACCGCATGGGCCTCGGCGCAGAAGCGACGCCTGAACTCCTCGTCCGCCGCCATCTCGTCCCGCATTATCTTGACGGCCACAAAGCGGCTGAGCCTGTGGCACAGCGCCTTGTACACCACCGCCATGCCGCCGGAGCCGATGACCTCCAGTATCTCATAGCGGTTGTCAAGCAGCTTTCCAATATATTTGTCGTTATTATCCATGTTTTCCATTCGGCTCTCCATTGGGGGGACTTATTTCATTACGGCCAGTACCGTAACATTATCGCGGGCGTCGCGGTTGAGGGCCTTGCTCATGAGGGCCCGGCAAATAAGCTCCGGCTCCTGATACTCCTTGGCGTAGTCCAGCATCTCAAGGTCTGTGACGATGTTTGAAAGCCCGTCGGAGCAAAGAAGAAGGATGTCGCCCTCCGCCAGTGTAAACTCAAAATAATCAGACTCCACCTCGGCCTCCGCGCCAAGAGCCCGCGTGATCACATTGCGCTGGGGATGGCTGCGGGCCTGCTCCTTGGTAATGGCGCCGTACTCCACCAGCTCCTCGACCAGCGAATGGTCTCTGGTTATCTGATAGATGCTGCTGCTCCTGCGGGATATATGGTAGGCCCGGCTGTCGCCCACATTAATAATATAACCACAGCCGTCGTCCTTAATCACACCGCCTACTATGGTGGTGCCCATTCCGTTGTAGGCCTCGTCGAACTGAGAGTACTCATAGGATACGCTGTTGGCCTCGGCACAGGCGCCCTGCAGCACCTTTTTGTAGTTGGGGCTGCGGCTTACGCGTGAGGTCAGCTTGGCGTAGATATGGGAAACGAAGGCCTTGTTGGACAGGGAGCTTGCAAGACCGCCGGCTTTAGCGCCGCCCATGCCGTCGCACAGGGCGACGATGAGACAGGCGCCCGGCTCGCAGCGCTCGATAATAAAGCTGTCCTGATTGTCTCTTCGGAATTTGCCTCTGTCCGATAATCCAAAGCTCCTCATTCTGACCTGGCTCCCTCCAAATGTTTACGGCTTCTGCATTTTGCGCCTGAGCTGGCCGCAGGAGGCGTCTACGTCCTCCCCCAGCTTTCTGCGCACGGTCACATTGACGCCCTCTTGCTCCAAAACACTGATAAAGGCCTTCATATGTCCCGCTGTGGAGGGCCGGAAGCGCCGCTCCTCCACATGGTTCAGCGGTATTAGATTCACATGAGCGCAGACGCTTTTGGCGTGTTTTGCCAAAAGCCTGGCCTGCCGCTCGCTGTCGTTGACGCCGTCTATCATGGCGTACTCGAAGGAAATGCGCCGCCCGGTCTTTTCATAATAACGGCGGCAGCAGTCCATAAGCTGCTCCACCCCACGCCCGTGATTGGCAGGCATCAGCATGGAGCGGGTCTCATCGTCCGGCGCGTGAAGGGAGACGGACAGGGTAAGCTGCATATCCAGGGCCGCCAGCTCCGTAAAGCGCTCCGTCAGCCCGCAGGTGGATAGGGAAATATGCCGCATACCGATGTTCATGCCCTGGGGCTGGTTCACCAGCCGTAAAAAACGCACAACATTGTCAAAGTTATCCAGCGGCTCCCCTATGCCCATGAGCACTATGTTGGATATAGGCCTGCCGGAGTCCAGTTGGGAAAACAGCACCTCATCCAGGATCTCCGAGGGCTCCAGCGAACGCACAAGCCCGCCTATGGTGGAGGCGCAGAAGGCGCAGCCCTGACGACAGCCCACCTGAGTGGAGACGCAGACAGTGTTGCCGTGCTTATAGCTCATGACCACGGTCTCCACGGCGTTGCCGTCCCTCAGCTCCCAGAGATATTTTATAGTGCCGTCCAGCTGGGACACCTGCTTTTTCAGCACTTTCGGGCGGTAGAGAAAGTATTCCGATTTCAGCTTCTCCCGTAGAGAAAGAGGCAGATCGCTCATCTCCGAGAAATCCCGGACGCCGCGGCTCAGCCATTGGAATACCTGCTTTGCCCGAAAGCTCTTTTCGCCCATGGCGCTGAAGTCATCCTCCAGCTCCTCTGGCAGCATGGAAACTATATCTTTCTCCATCAGTCCGTCCTTCTGAGTCTGGCGGCAAAAAAGCCGTCCGTCCCGTCGATATGGGGCCAGAAGCAGCGCATTCCGTTCTCTGCTCCCGGAAAGCTCTCGGCCTTAAAACCGCTGTGCTTCTTGAGAAAGCCTTCGACTATGGCCTGATTCTCCTCCTGAAGGACCGTACAGGTGGCGTACAGCAGCACTCCGCCCGGGCGCACATATCGGGAGAGATTATCTATGATAGCCCGCTGTATCTCAGGCAATCCGGCTATGTCCTCCATGGTCTTACAGCGTATCTCCGGCTTTTTCGCGATAACGCCGAAGCCGGAGCAGGGCACGTCGGCTATGACCAGATCGAAGCTGCTGTCAAAGTCCGGTTGGTATACTCTGGCGTCCATTTGTCTGGTTTCGATAATGTCTATGCCCAGCCGCCTTGCGCCCGTATTCACCAGACCCAGCTTCTTTTCATGGATGTCGCAGGCGGTTATACTGCCCCTGTTTTCCATGGCGATGGCGGCGGCAAAGGATTTGCCGCCGGGGCTGGCGCAGGCGTCCAGCACCCGCATCCCCGGCATCGGCTCAGCGGCGCACACAGCCAGCCTTGCGGCCCTGTCCTGAACATAGAACAGGCCCTCCTCAAAGCCCGGCAGCTCCGTGACCCCTGTGCTTTTCAAGGCGAGGCAGTTCTCCGGCGCGTCGGGCACACGGTATGCTATCTCCGCTCTGTCAAGGCAGCGGGTATACTCCCCTGCCGTTAGTTTGAGGGTATTAAGCTGAATGGTAAGCTCCGGGGTCTCGTTGTTGGCGGAGAGAAAGCCGCTGGAAAAATCGTAACCGTAATGCTCGACTAAATACCGGCAGAGCCAGTCCGGGTGGCTGTATCTGACTGCCAGATACTCCGCCGTACCCTCACCGGGAGGCTCCGGCAGCTTATCGGCGCTTTCGCCTACGCGGCGGAGCACCGCGTTGACAAGTCCGGAGGCCCTGCCGCAGCCGCAGTCCTTACACAGTGTGACGCTGCTGTCCACGGCGGCGCTGACGGGGACCCTGTCCAGAAAGACTATCTGGTACACGCCCAGCCGGAGGATATCCCGAACCTTGGGCTCCAGCCTGCCGCTGTAAAAGCAGCCGATATAAAAGTCGCACAGGCGGCTGTTCTCCAGCACACCCAGACAGAGTCTGCCGCACAGGGCGGCATCCCGCTTATCAAAGCCTTGCTTTTTTATGGCGGAATCTATAGCGGCGCCGGACCAGCCGCCGCTTCTGCGGCATCGCTCCAGTATATCCAGCGCGGCACGTCTTGCGCTAATCCCCATCGCCGCCTGCCTTTACGCTGTGGCCCCGGAGAAAGTCCGCCGCGCTCATGCGCTTTTTCCCCGGCGCCTGTAGCTGGGTTATCATTAAAGTCTCACCATCGGCACAGGCGATCTCAAGACCGTCCTTACCGGCGGAGACTATCTCCCCCGGGGCTTTGTCCGTGTGTTCATCAGTATACCTGGCGGCAAATACGCGGCAGACAAGTCCGTCCAGCTCCATGGTGGCGACCGGCCAGGGCTGCAATCCGCATATCTGTTTGACAATCATTCTTGGCGTTTTGTTCCAGTCGATAGGTGAAAAAGACTTGTCCAACTGGGTGGTATAGCTGGCCTGGGCTTCTGTCTGAGGCGCTCTTGGCGCGGTGCCGTCCTCTACGGCTCGAAGGGTCTTTACCAGCAGCTCCGCGCCCATGTCCATGAGCCTGTCAAAAAGCTCCCCGGAGGTCTCAAACTCCCCTATCTCAGTCTCACGGGAGAAAATGATATCCCCGGCGTCCATCCTGTCGGCCAAATACATGGTGCTGACCCCGGTTTTACTGTCGCCGTTGAGCACAGCCCACTGTATGGGCGCGGCGCCCCGGTACTTGGGCAGCAGGGAGCCGTGAACATTGATTGCCCCGAACTTAGGCAGGGCAAGGATGTCCTCCGGCAAAATCCGCCCGTAGGCCACCACAGCGAGGATGTCCGGCTGAAGCTCCTGCAGTATGGAAAAAGCCTCACCGTCCCGCAGCTTATCCGGCTGGTAGACCGGCAGACCGTGAGCAAGGGCAAGCTCCTTCACCGGGGAATATGAGCTCTGCATACCCCGGCCCTTTGGCTTGTCCGGCTGGGTGAACACTCCGGCAATCTGGAAGCCTTCATCTATAAGCTTTTTCAGGGAGGCCGCCGCAAAATCCGGCGTACCCATGAACACTATACGCATACGCTCCTCAGTTTTCGCCGTCTTCTTCGGCCTTTTCGCCGGAATACTCGCCCTTTTCCAGCTCCTCATCAGTAAGCATACGCTCACACAGGGAGGTGAAAACGATACCCTCCAGGTGGTCCAGCTCATGGCAGAAGGCTCTGGCTGTGAGCCCGGTGCCCTGGGCCTCGAACCAGTTGCCGTACCTGTCCTGGGCCTTGACCTTTACATCCATGGGCCGATGCACAAGGCCGTATTGCCCGGGAACACTAAGGCAGCCCTCGGGTCCGAACTGGTCGCCGGAGCATTCGGAGATGACTGGGTTTATTAGCTCTATGACCCGCTCCTCCTCGCCCTCTGGCACATTAGTCTCCAGCACCAGCACGGCGCGGCGAAGCACACCCACCTGAGGCGCCGCAAGACCTACGCCGTTGGCCTCCATAAGTGTCTCCCGCATATCATCCAGAAGCTGGTGGAGCCGGGGATTGAAGTCCGTCACCGGCCGACAGGTCTTGTACAGACCGGGTTGTTCTTTTGTTAAAATATTCCTAAGAGCCATTATCGCTGCTTCCTTTCAGAGCTTCTCTATTTAATCGTAGGGGTCGTTGTCCGCGAACACGGAGACGTCCGCAAAGCGCTTATCCGTACCGCACTGAATAACTATCTTTGACACCAGCGACCTCAGACGTGTATCGCTTCTGCCGCAGATGTTCACCCGGTAGCGAAAACGGTTGTTTACCTTCACCACCGCCATGGGCGTGGGGCCCAACAGCACCGCAGGCTCGTCCTTTGGAATAGCGCTTTCCAGCCAGCCCCGAATATCCCGGCAGGCCCTGACTACGTGCTCCTCGTTCTGACCGGAGACGGTTATGGACAGCAGGTCCGAAAAGGGCGGAGTGCCCTGGATGCGTCTCAGCTCCACCTCGGATTCATAGAAGGAAAGATAGTCCTGTCGGGCGGCCTGGGCTATAGTCTCGTTGCCGGGGGTGTAGGTCTGTATCACCGCCCTGCCGGGCTTCGCGCCCCTGCCGCTTCGGCCTACTACCTGAGTGATAAGGGAGAAGGTGCGCTCACCCGCCCTGTAATCACCGCAGTACAGGCTCTGGTCGGCGGAGATGACGCCCACAAAGGTGACGTTCTCGAAATTCAGGCCCTTTGTGACCATCTGAGTGCCCACCATAATGGGTATCTTCTCACGTCTGAATCTGTCAAACAACAGCTCGTGGGAGCCGGCGGGAGCCACGGAGTCCGTGTCCATCCGCAGTATCTCCGTGTCCGGGAAAAGCTCCTTAAGCTCCTGCTCTATGAGCTGAGTTCCCGCGCCGATATGCTTCAGTTTGCCGCCGCAGTCCGGGCATTCGCCGTCGAGAGGCTTGGAATAGCCGCAATAGTGGCACATGAGCCGGTTATTATAACTGTGATAGGTCAGGGACACGCTGCAGCGGGGACATTTATAAGTATAGCCGCACTCGCCGCAGCTTATCAGCTTATTGGCGCCCCGGCGGTTAATGAACAGTATGCTCTGCTCGCCCCGCTCGATATTGGCCTGCAGCTCTTCCCGGAGAAGGGAGCTTATATCGCTGCCGTTTCCACGGCGAAGCTCCCGCTTCATGTCAACGATATGCACCTGGGGCATACACATCTCGTTATATCGGCTTTCCAAGGCAAAGAGGCCGTAGCGGCCGGATTTCGCGTGGTACATACTGACTATATCCGGCGTGGCGGAGCCCAGCAGCAGCAGGCAGCCGGACTTGACGCAGCGGTACTTGGCCACATCCCGGGCGTTATACCTGGGGGAGTTTTCGGATTTATAGGTCTCCTCCTGCTCCTCGTCGATTATAACAAGGCCCAGCTCCTCCGTCGGAGCGAAAACCGCGCTGCGGGTGCCTATAATGACCTTGGCCCTGCCGCTTTTCACCCGCTTCCACTCGTCGTAGCGCTCACCCAGAGATAGGCTGCTGTGGAGCACCGCCACCTGGTCGCCGAAGTAGGCGGAGAAGGTGTGTATCATCTGGGGCGTAAGGGCTATCTCCGGCACCAGAAGTATGGAAGCCCTGCCCCGAGCCAGCTGTTGTGTTATGAGATGCACATACACACTGGTTTTGCCGCTGCCGGTGACGCCGAATAGCAGAGCTGCGCCGCTTTCCCCGGAGAGAGCCAGTGAATTTATACCGCGAAAGGCCTTTTCCTGCTGCTCGTTCAGCACTGGAAGAGGCGACTTCTCCTCCGGCGGCAGCTCAGCGCGGCGAAAGACCTCTTTCTGGTACAGCTCTGCCAGCTCCGCGTTCACCAGCGCTTTCAGGCTTTGCTTTCCCGCCCCCGTAAAGCGCAGCAGCTCGCGGCTTGGCAGGCATTCAAAGCTGCATAACAGCTCCAGAAGATTAGCCTGCTGAGGCGAGCGGCTTTTTTTATTCCGTGCGATAACGGCGGCGTCCTCCGGGGCGACGATAAGTCTGACCATTTCCACGGTCTTGTCCCCTACCCGGCGCTTTCCCTGCTCGTCAAACCATAGGCCCGCCGGCAGTATTGCCTTCACCGCCTCATAGACCGTACAGAAAAAACGCTCCCGCATGAACAGCGCCAGCTTAAGC
Organism: uncultured Oscillospiraceae bacterium; assembly: GCA_964430345.1. Taxonomy (GTDB): domain Bacteria; phylum Bacillota; class Clostridia; order Oscillospirales; family Oscillospiraceae; genus Limivicinus. Next base: position 7,109 of record CAYSFK010000059.1, read on the forward strand.
TGGCTGTCGCTGAGGACGGGTTCCCTGTCCAGCACGGCCATAACGGGCTTCAGTCTGTCATAGCTGCTGCGGTCCGTCACCGCCAGGATGACGCCCTCGCAGCGGCGGTTGCTCCGTGAAAAGGGTACGTACACCCTGACTCCCGGCACCGCTTTATCCGCCAGCTCCTCCGGGATGAGGTAATCGTAGGGCTTGTCCAGCCAATATGTCGCGGCGGAGACCGCGATTTTTGCCACAGTTTGGGACATAAGACACCTCAATTACGGAAAAGGAGCGGTATATAAAAGCTTACTTAATGCTCAGCTTGCCGGTGTATACCTCATCGATGGCGGAGGAAACAGCCTTTTTATCCAGAGGCATCTGCTTTTCTTCCGCGTCGGCGGAAATGGTCCTTGCCCGTCTGGCTACAAGGTTCACAAGCTGGTAACGGCTGCCTATCTTCTCTACCAGCTCGGCTACAGGGGGATAAAGCATCATAATGATTCTCCATTCTGCCGCATAAGGCCGCGGCCTGCCAATATTAAAATTGAGTAGTTATTCCAGACAGCCGCGTCTGTCCGCGGCCTTGCAGTGCTCCGCCACTATGATGGCAGCCAGCTCCCCGGCCGCCTTGTCGGCGTCGTCGTTAATAATGATATAGTCATAGAAATCGGCCTCTCTGTACTCCTGACGGGCGCGGATAAGCCTGGCCTCGATGGCCCGCTCCGTGTCAGTGCCACGGCCCTCCAGCCGCTTTTTCAGTTCCTCAATGGAGGGGGGAATGATGAATATTTTCACGGCCTCCGGCATTTTCTCGTTGACCTGCCTGGCGCCCTGAACCTCGATGTCCAATATGACGTTCATGCCGGACTTGAGCTGCTTTTCCACATAGGCCCGGGGGGTGCCGTAGGAGTTGGCCACATATTCCGCGTGCTCCAGAAGCTCGTCATTTTCCACCATTTCACGGAATCTGTCAAGCTCCACGAAGAAGTATTCCTTACCGTCGGTCTCTCCCGGTCTGGGTTTTCTGGTGGTGACGGAGGTAGAAAAGCAGATATCCTCCCTACCCTCTATGGCCTTAAAGACCACGGTGCTTTTCCCCGCCCCGGAGGGGCCGGAGATAACGAAAAGCTTACCCGTTTGCTTCATTTGCCTCACTCTTATCCTCTCCTCTGTTATCCTCGCAGCGCGCCGCTATTGTCTCCGGCGGCAGCGCCGACAGTATTACATTGCCGCTGTCCATCACTATAACGGACCTGGTGCTGCGCCCAAAGGAGGCGTCAATAAGCAGGCCCCTTTCTCTCACGTCCTGCACCATGCGCTTGATAGGCGCCGATTCCGGGCTGATGATGGATATTATCCTCTGCTGGGAGACCAGATTGCCAAAGCCAATACTAACAAGTTTCATCCGGGCCACCCTTACTCTATGTTCTGTATCTGCTCGCGTATCTTCTCTATCTCGGATTTAAGCTCCACAACCACATGGGCGATGTCGGAGTTCTGGCACTTGGAGCCGATGGTATTGGCCTCCCGATTGAACTCCTGTATAAGGAAATCTATCTTCCTGCCGGTGGGCTCGCCGCTGTCCAGCATGGCCCTGAGCTGGGAGATGTGGCTGCGCAGTCTGACGGTCTCCTCGTCTACGGCGATATGGTCGGCAAAGACGGCGGCCTCGGCCAGGATACGGTTCTCGTCGATACCGGCACTGCCCAGCACCTCCGCCATGCGGCTCTCCAGCCGCGCTCTGTACTCGACAACTGTTTTGGGGCTTTCACGCTCTACAACAGCCACAAGCTGCTCTATGCTGCAAAGCCTGGCAAGCACGTCCTCCCGGAGCCGCTGGCCCTCCCGCAGGCGCATGGAGTCAAAGTCATTCAGCGCCCTCACGGTTATCAGGCTCAGTTCTCGGCTCAGCTCCTCGGCGTCCAGGTCCCGCTTCTCCACTGTAAGCACGTCGGGAAAGCGGCTTATCGACATGGCCGTCAGGTCATTGGGCAGGGAGTACTCCCCGGCTATGTGCTCTATGGCCTCCATATATCCACGAAGCAGCGCCTCGTTGACCTTTACAGTCATATCCCCGCCGTCGGATGAGTCCAGGCTGACGAACACGTCCACCTTGCCGCGGCTGATATGCTTCTGCACTGCCGACTTTACCGCTTCCTCCGCGAATAGAAAGCTTCTGGGCAGGCGTACCGACACATCCAGATACCTGTTGTTTACGCTTTTCAGCTCTACTGTTATACCCAGCCCGTCAATGCCGCCCTTGGCGCTGCCGTAGCCGGTCATGCTTTTTATCATGCTCTCGCCTTTCCTTTTGTAGTATTCCGCCGGGACCCGCCTCAGCCGAAGCGGACTATATCGAAGGTGATGGGCTTTTTCTTTTTGCCCCGCTGGCTCAAAACGATGACCGCGGCGCCGACCAAAAGACCCAAAAAGCTGGACGCCACGCACAGGCCTTCTCCCGCGCCCAGCATATAGGCCACCGCAAAGCCAATAAGTGTAAGAGCTATGGGCAGGATATACACCAGCAGCGCCGCCCCGTATATTCTGGAGGAGCGGCTTTCTATCAGCACACGCTGTCCGGGCTTTGCGTCTATATTATTCTTCGCCAGCGTTTTAAGCTCGCTTTGAAATATACAGCTCTCGCAGTTGCCGCAGTTGCTGCCGCAGGCGGTGCTGCGGGTGACCGCTACCTCTGCCATGCCGCCGGGCAGGCATTTCGTCACTATGGCGTCCTGAGTCATCAGCTTCCCCTTTTGATCTCTACGGTCACCAGGTTTTCGCCCAGAGCGCCCACGTCCGTAAAGCCGTCAATATATATTCTGGCATCCGGCATATAGGTGCCGGTGGATTCTTTATAATCCGCAAGGTCCGCCACAGCGCGGATATTGTCGTCCTTGATCTGGGCCAGCACCTCATCCTTGCCCCGGAGGGTGACCTCCAGGCCCTCGGTCTTTATCTCTGCGGTGTAGCCCTCGGTCACATTGACGCAGGAGATATTGCTGACCCGGAAGGTCTTGGTGCTGAGTCCGGCTATCTCAACGGTCACCTTGGCCTCCTTGACGCCGGTAATATTTTTAAGCTGATTGTCCAGCGGGATCGTATAGGTTTCACTGAAGGTGGATGAGAAATCCGTAAGGTCTATGGTGTCCAGGATTATCTTGTTTATGCCGTCCAGTATGGCGGAGTCCCCCGCCAGCTCAAGGGTGCTGGGCTCGATTGTAATGACTGTATTCTCCGCTGTAGCTCCGGCGCCCTCGATAATGTTGACATCCAACTTGACCTCTTTCAATATAAGCACCGGCAGTCTGGCCATCACCACCTCGTCGGAAAAGCTTATACCGGCGGTGGAGCACGGGTCGCCGTTAACGTCCATCAGGGTAAAGCCAGTTTCCACCTCATAGGTACTGCTGACCTCCTTGTCGCCGAAGGTGACCCAGGCGTAGTCAACATTTTTGATATAGGTCTCGGCGCCGGTAATCGTGACGGTGGCGGGCTCAAACACCGGCGTTTCCGCCGTGTATCCGTCCGCCAGCTTACCGTCAAAGCTGCCTCTGACCTGGATGGACTTGGAGGTCTGAGGGGAGACCATAAAGCTGACAGTGTCCGGCGTACGCTTTGTGACCCGAAGCTTCCCCGTTTCTGTTCCGTCGGGGTACACAATAGTGTAGGTTTGGGAAGTGAAGGCGGAGCGGGACAGCTTGCTTACGTCTATCTGGGCCACCAGCTTATCGGAGTCCAGAGAGCCAACTATACGCCGGGGCCCCACCACCTGCAGCGTAACTGTGCTGGTGTCAAGGTCAGTGATGACCATGTTCTTGGATTCCCGCAGGATATCCTCGCCCAGCAGCTCCACTCTCACGCCGCGAAAGGTCTGGGTATACTCATCCGTCTCCACGCTGGTAATGTATATCCATATAGCCAGAGAGGCCAGCAGGGAGATTATGACCCAGAAGGCCTTGCTGTTATATATTTTTTTCATCGTGTTTGTCGTCTTCATTGATGATCACCTTAATCAGCTTCTTCATGATGTAAGAAGCGCCGCGCTTGTCCTCACTGTCCTCATCGGAGATAAGCTCATTTCTAAGCAGCTTATCCAGCGCCTCACCTGTCAGATGCCGCTTTAGCATCCCATCCAGCGCAACAGATATGGCTCCGGATTCCTCAGAGACGATAATGACCACAGCGTCGGACTGCTCGCTCATGCCCAGGCCCGCCCTGTGGCGCATTCCCAGGTCCTTACTGAGATTTGTGCTCTGTGTAAGGGGCAGGACGCAGCCCGCCGCGGCGATACGCCCGTCCCGAAGGATGGCCGCCCCGTCGTGGAGGGGAGCCTTGTTGAAGAAGATGTTCTCCAGCAGCTCTGCCGTGACCTCGGCGTTAATGACCGTGCCCGTGCTCATAGCCGTATTAAGGGTGACGTTTCTCTCGAACACTATAAGCGCGCCGGTCCTTGCCTCCGCCATATCCCGGCAGGCTATCACCGTCTGATTGATAGCTGTATCCATAATGGTGCCGGCCCCGGCCTTGTTGGAGGTAAAACCGCTGCCCACGCGCTCCAAAAGACGCCGCAGCTCAGGCTGAAACAGTATGACCAGCGCGATAAGGCCCAGCTCCGCCGTACGGCGCAGCAAAAAATTGATCATTGTCAGCTTGAACAGCTCCGACAACCACAGGGCAACCAGAAATATGATAAGCCCTTTAGCAAGGTTGTAGGAGTTGGTCCTGCGCACGAACCAGATAGCCTTGTATATCAGGTACGCCACAATGATAATATCGATGAAATCAGCGATGCCGATAGTCATCAGGTAATT
>CAYSFK010000060.1:0-11756 GCA_964430345.1 uncultured Oscillospiraceae bacterium
GTGCCGGAGAACTTCCGGGTCATCACCACCGCCAGCGACGGCAAGACCCATATCGACGCCACCCTGCCCTGCGGCGTGGAGGCCTTTACCGACGCCATGGAGAAGTACGTGCCCGGCTGCCGCAAGTCCGTGGCGGATTTCTTCGAGCTGGGCCAGGAGTTTCTGGAGGCGGGGAACTACTCCCTGGCCGTGGGCGGCAAGACAGACCCCAAGTATATGCAGGAGCACTTCCCCAACTTCCTGAGGCTTGGCAGCTACAGCGTCAATCAGGTGCTGAAGGCCCTGAAGATGCCGCCGCTGGCCCAGGATATCATGAACACCTACTGGGGCTATCTGGCGGTGGACTCCGACCACCTGTCCTATCTGCAATACTCCAACATGGTCAACCTCTACGTGCGCTACGGCGCATGGATACCGGACAAGACCAGCCACGAGCTGACCACCGGTATGCTGGAGAGCTTCCGGCGCATGGGCGGCGAGGCCTGGTTCAACTGCAGCGCCCAGAAGATACTTTTCGGCGACGACAAGGGCGTCTGCGGCGTACAGACCGACCGGGGCACCGTGGAGACACGCCACGTGCTCTGCAACGCCAACCCCTCTATGGTCTACGCCTCCATGGTGCCGCCGGAGGTGATACCGGAGCGGATGATAAAGCTCTGCAACGCCCGCACCTACTCCGCCCGTATGTTCGTGGTGTACATAGGCCTTGATAAGAGCGCCGAGGAGCTGGGGCTGAAGGACTACTCCGTGTTCATGCCGGTCAGCGCGGACTCCGTAAAGGAGTACGAGTCCGGCAAGAAGATGGAGACAAATCTGAATATGGTTTCTGTCTGCTACAACACCGTAAACCCCCGCTTCTCTCCGGAAGGCACCTGCGTCATATCCCTGACCACCACCTATATGGGCGACGACTGGGCCAATGTGGAGGAGGAGGACTATGTGGCCACCAAGAACCGGCTGGCCCGCCGGATGATAGACCGCTTCGAGGAAAAGCTGGGCGTCAGCATCACCCCGTATATCGAGGAGATAGAGGTCGCCACCCCCTGGACCATGTGCAACTTCGTGGGCGTACCCCAGGGCGCGGCCTACGGCTACGAGCTGCGCGACTGGGACAGCATGATGCCCCGCATGATGATGATGCGCTCCGAGTACGAGGTAAAGGGCCTGAAGTTCGTGGGCGCGGCCAGCGTCCGGGGCGACGGCTACAACTCCGCCATATTCAGCGGCCACACCATCGCCAAGCTGACCCTTGCGGATATGAAGAAGGAAGAGGAGGGGAACTGAAATGCCGCTGAATGTTAAAGTAGGGCTTATCGGAAAGCTGGATATGCTCAAGTTCAAAAACATGACCAAGGTCCGGGAGCAGGCCATACAGGCCAGCTCTGCCGCCCCCCTGCCCAAGACCCTCACCACCAACGAGAAGGCCAAGCGCCACCATCCCCCCAAGCAGGAGGTGGAGATAGCCGAGATCCGCCAGAACGGCGCCGACGCCAAGACGCTGGTGCTGAAAACCGCCGACGGCAGCCCTCTGGCCCTGTTCCGGGCGGGGCAGTACGTCAGCGTCAGCGTGGCCATCGGCGACACGGTCACCACCCGCTCCTATTCCCTGTGCTCCTCTCCCGCCTGGGCCAAGCGGGGCGAATATAACATTACCGTCAAGCGGGACGACGCGGGCTTTGTCTCCCCCTATATCCAGGACAACTGGAAGGCGGGGCAGAAGGTCACCATCTCCGGCCCCCAGGGGCACCTGTACTATGAGCCTCTGCGGGACGCCAAGAAGGTGATAGCCCTTGCCGGCGGCTCCGGCATCACCCCCTTTATGGGCATGGCCTACGCTGTCCGGGACGGGCTGGAGGACTTCGATCTGACCATTATCTTCGGCTCCCGCACCGCCGAGGGCATAGTCTATAAGCAGGAGCTGGACGAGGTCTGCGCCGCCTGCGACAAGGTACACGTAGTCCATGTGCTCTCCGACGAGGAGAAGGAGGGCTATGAGCACGGCTTCATCACCGCGGAGCTTATTAAGAAGTACGGCGGCGACGGGGAATACAGCATATTCATGTGCGGCCCTCAGGCCATGTACAACTTCCTGGACGGGGAGATCGCCAAGCTGGGTCTGCGCCGGAAGTTTGTGCGCCGGGAGCTCTTCGGCGCCATCAAGAACCCCTGGGAGCAGCCGGGCTATCCTCAGGAGCAGCGGGGCAAGAGCTTCAGCCTGAAGATAAAGAAGTACGGCGAGGAGTTCACCGCCACGGCCTCCGCCGACGAGCCTCTGCTGGTGGCCATAGAGCGGGCCGGTATAACCGCGCCCTCCCGCTGCCGCTCCGGCGAGTGCGGCTGGTGCCGCTCCAAGCTGCTGTCCGGTCAAGTGTTTATCCCCGAAAAGACCGACGGCCGCCGGGCTGCCGACCTGGACTACGGCTACATCCACCCCTGCGCCAGCTTCCCCGTGTCCGACGTGGAGCTGGAGATATCCGGTCCGACCATATAACAACACTCCGGGGCGCGTTTATTAACGCGCCCCGTACTTAAAAGGAAGTGAAAGCGTTATGATACTGACCCCAGAGCAGCAGGCCGTGCTTGACGGCTCCAGAGGCGAGACCATGGCCAAGGTCATGGAGACGCTGGTGCTTTACGGCGACGCCTTCGACGCCACGCGGATGGTGCCGGTGACCGGACAGTACGGCCACACGGTCATCAGCTTCGGCGTGAGCATAATGAAGCCGGTATATAAGCTCTACCAGCGGCTGCTGGAGGAGGGGGCGGCCTCGCTGCAGCCCTTTACCGCCGACCCCCGACCCCTGGACGACAAAATACCCAAGAGCCTTTTGCAGGACATCATCTCCAAATTCATGTACTCCAAGCAGGAGCTGCTGGAAAAGCAGCTGGACAGCTTCGGCCTCATCGACCGGGATTCCTTTACCTGCGCCTGCTATCTCAGCCAGGTGGGCAATATCCCCAAGCGGGGCGAGGTGCTCAGCTGGGCCGAGTCCTCCGCCGTGGTGTACGCCAACTCCGTGCTGGGCGCCCGCTGCAACCGCAACTCCGGCATAATAGAGCTGATGGGCTCCATCATGGGCATGGTGCCCGAGTTCGGCTTTCTCACCGACGAGGGCCGCCGGGCCGACTGGGTGGTGGAGATACGCACCTCCAAAAAGCCGGAGGCCCAGCTTCTGGGCTCCGCCATCGGCCTGAGGGTCATGGACAAGGTGCCCTATATCAAGGGCCTGGATAAGTGGATAGGCCGGGAGCTGGACGAGGAATGCTGCGCCTGGCTCAAGGACTTCGGCGCGGCTACCGCCTCCAACGGCTCCGTGGGCCTGTACCATATCGAGCATCTGACCCCGGAGGCCGTGGAGCAGGGCGAGAGCCTTATCCTGGAGAACGCCCCGGTCTATGTGGTGGACGACGCGGAGCTGGAGCGGGTGCAGGCGGGCTATCCCTGCATCTGGAAGGACCTGAACGCCAAGCCCAAGCTCTGCTTCCTAGGCTGTCCCCACATGACCATGCGCCAGCTCACCGACTGGACCGAGGCCATAGAACAGGGGCTGAAGGAGTCCGGCCGGGAGAAGGTGCTTATCCCCACGGTGTTCACCGCCGCCCCCGCCGTGCTGAAGGTCTTTGAGCAGACGGAATATGCTGCCCGGCTTTCAAAAATGGGCGTTATCCTCAGCAGCGTGTGTCCCCTGATGTACATGAATAACCCGCTGGTGAAGAAGATGCCGGTCATAACCTCCTCCAACAAGCTGCGCACCTATACCACCGCCCGCTACTACACGGACGCCCAGATCCTTGAGATGCTGACAAAGGAGGCGAAGCCATGAGCAAAACGTTCAAGGGCCGCGTTATCACCAAGGGCACGGTCAGGGCGGAGGCGCTGGTGTCCACCGGCGGCTTCAACACTCTGGCCAGCTATCAGTCGGCCATGATGTTCGGCGACAAGCAGGTGCGCTGCGGCGACCAGAATAACGCCGATCTCTATAAAAAGCCCATGATCGGCAAGGCCATGTGCCTGCCCCAGACCATCGGCTCCACCACCGGCGGCATGGCGCTGTTCACTATATGCGACCTGGGCAAAAACCCCGCCTGTATGCTCTTTTCCGAGAGCATAGATTCCCTGGCGGCCTCCGGCGCCATACTGGCGGCGGTCTGGTCACAGGCCAGTATGCCTGTGGTGGACAGGCTGGGCAAGGAATTTCTGGAATATGTAAAGGACGGGATGATGATAAGCGTGGAGGCTGACGGCGTAGTGGTGGTGGAGGACTGATACAGGGCAGAGGACGCGTCCGGGAAGCGAGACGCCACTCTGTTTAGCACAGCCGCAGCACATTATGTCTGAGCATCCCGCGAGCAGACCGCGGCAGGTATAAAGCCGCGGCGCTTGTGAGTACCATAATAAAAGCATGAGCCGCTGCAGGCCGCAGGCTCTGTGCATCTAATTTAAGCCGCAGGCTCTGTGTATCTCAGAGCTTGCGGCTGCTTAATGTTTGTGGTAGAATACGATGATTCTATTACTGTAAGGAGAAGCGGCTTGGAAACTATCAGCCAGATACTTGCCCGGGAGCTGCAGCGCCCCCAAGCACAGATAGACAGCGTTATACAGCTTTTGGATGAGGGCAACACCATTCCCTTTATCGCCCGCTACCGTAAGGAGCTTCACGGGGCCATGGACGACACCATGCTCCGCACACTCTCCGAGCGGCTGGAATACCTGAAAGGGCTTCAGGAGCGGCGGGACACTGTGAAAAAGACCATTGAGGAGCAGGGCAAGCTTACGCCGGAGCTGGCCGCCGCTATCGACGGGGCGGAGACTCTGGCCGCTCTGGAGGATATATACCGGCCCTATAAGCCCAAGCGGCGCACAAGGGCCACCATCGCCAAGGAGAAGGGGCTGGAGCCTCTGGCCCTGGAGATATATGAGCAGAGCCCACAGCTGCCTTTGCCGGAGGAGCTGGCGAAGGCTTATATAGACCCGGAGAAGGGCGTGGACACTGTTGAGGACGCTTTGGCCGGGGCCTCCGATATTATAGCGGAGCTTATCTCCGACAGGGCCGACATAAGAAAGGCGCTGCGGGAGCTGATAGACGCCAGAGCCGTGCTTCGGTCCACCGCCGACACCCAGGAGGACACGGTATACCGGCTGTACTACGACTTCTCCCAGGGCGTTTCCCGGCTTCAGGGCCACCAGATACTGGCCATGAACCGGGGGGAGAAAGAGGGCTTTCTGAAGGTGGCGCTGGAGCTGGACAGAGATTTGGCCCTGCAGCGGGTGCGCAGAGCCGCCGTCAAGCCCGGCAGCGCCGCCATGGCTTTTGTCCGCGCCGCCGCCGACGACGCCTACGACAGGCTTATCTGGCCCTCCATGGAGCGGGAGGCCAGAAACGCCCTGACAGATACCGCCTGCGAGGGCGCCATCCACAACTTCGGGCTGAACCTGAAGCCTCTGCTGATGCAGCCGCCGGTCAAGGGCAGGGTCACCATGGGGCTGGACCCGGGCTATGCCCACGGCTGCAAGGTGGCCGTGGTGGACGGCACCGGCAAGGTGCTGGACACCGCCGTGGTGTTCCCCACCTTTTCCGCCGCCAGAAAGGCCGAGGCCATACGCACACTGACCGGGCTTATACGCAAGCACGGCGTGGAGCACATCGCCATAGGCAACGGCACCGCCTCCCGGGAGACGGAGCAGATGACCGCCCAGATGCTCCATGAGCTGGGCGGCGGCCAGTCCTACGCCATGGTAAACGAGGCCGGGGCCTCGGTATACTCCGCCTCCAAGCTGGCGGCGGAGGAGTTCCCGGATTATGACGTGAACCTGCGCTCCGCCGTGTCCATTGCCAGAAGACTGCAGGACCCGCTGGCGGAGCTGGTGAAGATAGAGCCCATGGCCATAGGCGTGGGCCAGTATCAGCACGATATGCCCCAGGCACGGCTGGAGGAGACTCTTACCGGCGTGGTGGAGGACTGCGTGAACGCGGTGGGCGTGGATATAAACACCGCCTCACCCTCGCTGCTGCAGCGGGTGTCCGGTCTGACCAAGACCACCGCGAAAAACATCGTGACATACCGGGAGGAAAACGGCGTTTTCACCAGCCGCAAGGCTCTCACCAAGGTGCCCAAGCTGGGGCCCAGGGCCTTCCAGCAGTGCGCCGGCTTCCTGCGGGTGCCGGAGAGCAGGCAGGTGCTGGACAACACCGCCGTACACCCGGAGAGCTACGGGGCGGCGGAAAAGCTGCTGGAGCTGTGCGGCTACACTCTGAAGGACGTGGCCGCCGGGAATATAGCGGAGCTGCCGGCGAGGCTGGAGCGCTTCGGCGCGGCGCGGGCGGCGGAGGAATGCGCCGTGGGCGAGCCTACGCTTAGGGATATCGTGGCGGAGCTGCTCAAGCCCGGCCGGGACCCCAGAGACGAGCTGCCCCCTGTGCTGCTGCGGCAGGACGTGCTGGATATCAAAGACCTTAAGCCCGGCATGGAGCTTACGGGCACCGTGAGAAACGTCATAGACTTCGGTGTGTTCGTGGATATCGGAGTGCATCAGGACGGGCTGGTGCACATCTCCCAGATATGCGACAAGTTTATCCGCCACCCCAGCGAGATGCTGAGCGTTGGCGATACGGTGAAGGTGCGGGTGCTGGAGGTGGACGAAAAGAAGCACAGGATATCCCTGTCCATAAAGCAGGCGGGCAAATGAGCGTACACGAACGCCTTTCACAGCTGGCGGACTACGGCGTCCGCCGGGGGCTCATAGAGGAGTCAGACCGGGTATGGGCCATTAACTCCCTGCTGGAAGCGCTGGGACTGGAGGACTATACCGTTCCCGAATCTCCCCTGCCGGAGGCGCCTCTGGAGGAGGTGCTGGAGGCCATACTCACCGAGGCCGTCAGCCGGGGCTTTATCCCGGAGGGCGCGCACAGCCGCGACGGGCTCAGCGCCAGGCTTATGGGCATACTGACGCCCCGGCCGGCCCAGGTCATAGAGCGCTTTGACCGGCTTTACAAGCAGAGCCCCCGAACGGCCACCGACTGGTTCTATAAGCTGAGCGGGGACACGGACTATATCCGCACCGCCAGAGTGGCAAGAGATATCCGATGGGTCACTGAGACGCAGTACGGCGCTTTAGATATCACGATAAACCTCTCCAAGCCGGAGAAGGACCCCAGAGCCATCGCCGAGGCCGGACGCCGGGCGGCTTCCGGCTACCCCAAGTGCCTGCTGTGCAGGGAGGCGGAGGGCTTCGCCGGGAGGGCGGACTTCCCGGCGCGGCAGAACCACCGGCTCATACCCCTGACGCTGGGCGGGGCGCGGTTTTATTTCCAGTATTCCCCTTATGTGTATTACAATGAGCACTGCATCATACTCAATGAGCGGCACCAGCCCATGAGCATAGACCGGGCGGCCCTGTCCAGACTGTTGGAGTTTACGGAGCAGTTCCCCCACTACTTTTTGGGCAGCAACGCCGACCTGCCCATAGTGGGCGGCTCTATACTGAGCCACGACCATTTTCAGGGCGGGCGCTATGAGTTCGCCATGGAGCGGGCGGATATGGAGACGCGCTTGAGCTTTCCCGGCTTCGAGGACGTGGAGGCGGGCATACTGCGCTGGCCCATGTCGGCTTTGCGGCTGCGCTGCGGCGACAGGGAAAGACTGCTGGAGCTGGCGGACAGGGTGCTAAAGGCATGGCGCGCGTACAGCGACCCGGAGGCCGGGATACTGGCTGAGAGCGACGGTCAGCCCCACAGCACCGTCACCCCCATAGCGCGGCGGCGGGGCGGGGACTTCGAGCTGGACATGGTGCTGCGCAACAACCGGTGTACGGAACAGTACCCATTGGGGCTCTTTCATCCCCACAATGAGCTGCACCATATCAAAAAGGAGAACATCGGGCTCATAGAAGTGATGGGCCTTGCCATACTGCCCGGACGGCTCCGGGGCGAGCTTGCGGAGCTGGCTTCGCTGCTGTGCTCCGGGGGCGACCTGTATCAAAGCGAGAGCACCGCCAAGCACGCCCCCTGGGCGGAGGAGCTTCAGGACAGATACCGCTTCACAAATGAGAACGTAATGGGTATACTTCAAAAGGAAGTGGGCCTGACCTTTGTGACAGTGCTGGAGCAGGCCGGGGTTTTCAAAAGGGACGACGGCGGTCGTGCGGCATTCATGAGATTTATCGAGAGCGTTTGAGAGGAGGCGGGAGCCTTTGACACTGAAAGACAGATGGTACGCAAGCGGAGCGCTGAGGCTGCTGGGCGCGGCGCTGCTGAATGGGGCCTTTCTGGCGCTGACGCTGCTGCTGATGGCGCCGGGCTTCGAGAGCAACGACGATCTGGCGCTGGCCGCCTTTGTGGACGGACAGCGGGCGGTCAAAAGCGCCTGCATCCCCTATATAAACGCTGTGCTGGCCCTGCTGCTGAAGGGCATATACGAGCTTTTGGGCGACGGCGCGCCCTGGCACACCTACGGACAGTACCTGCTGCTGTTCTCCGGCTTCACCGCATTGAGCGTGACAGTGTTCCGGCGGCTGCGCTTTACGGACGCGGCCATAGCGGTGCTGGTGCTGCTGCTGTTTTTCGGGGCCGACGCCTACACCGTGGTGAGCTACACCAAGACCGGCTCCGTGGCCGCGGTGGGCGGACTGGCACTGATGCTGGACGCGGCGGACAGGAAAGGGAAACGGGCGCTGCCCCTTATGCTGGGCGGGGCTCTGGCAGTTTTCGGCTTCATGCTGCGGGATATCGAGTTCATACCCTGCGCGGCGCTGATGGCTGGGGGCGGTCTGTATTGGCTGTTGGGGCTTCTTGGCGACGGGGGTCTTGACCGCCGGGAGAAGGGCCGTAGATTTCTCCGCTTCGCCGGGCCCTTTCTGCTGCTGGCCGCCGTGCTGGCGGGGCTGTACATTGGGGACGAGGCCGCGTGGAGCAGCGGCCGCCGGGGCGAATATGCGGAGTTTGACGCCGTGCGGGTGGCCCTCACCGATTACGGCATCCCGGCCTACGACACTATGCCGGAACAGTACGAGGCTCTGGGACTGAACGAAAACGCGGTGGAGCTCTACCGAAACAGCAATTTCTACGATACGGAAAAGTTCGGCCGGGAGACCATGGCGGCGCTGATACGGCTGCGCTCCGAGCTGTTTCCGGCCCCCTCTCCGGGGGAGTGTCTGGGTAAGCTGCTGGACCGGTGCATACCCGACTTTTTCAGGACTCTGCCGGTGTACGGCTTCCTGCTCATCGCCCTGCTGTGGCTGGGGGCCGGAGACCACCGGCTTCGCGGCTGGGCTGCGCTGCTGTATGAGCTGGGGCTTTTTGCGGCGCTGTATATGTACCTGATATACCGAGGCCGCTACATGATAGACCATGTGGATCTGGGGCTGTTTCTGGCTATGAGCGCGGTGCTGCTGGGGACGCTGGAGCGGACGCGGATGGAGAAGGAGCGGGTGCTGGGCGGTCTGGCGCTGGTCTGCGCGCTGTTTTTCAGCTTTCTTCTGTGCAGGAGCAGTTTCCGTTGGGTCGAGAGTGACGATGATGACAAAGCCCGTGACCGCGCGGCGGTGGAGACTCTGCTGGCCCACGACGGGCATATATATCTGGCCAAAATAGACGCGGTGGACGACGCCGTATACTCACCCTTCGAGACGGCCCCCGCCGGTTACGCCGACAGGATAGTGCTCATGGGCGGCTGGGACTTCGGCCATCCCGTGACGGCGGACACTTTGGCCCTGTACGGCATAGTGAATCCATACCGGGATATCGTGGACAACCCCCTGGCCTATATCATAGACGACGATATTGATGCAACATTGGAGTATATCCGGGACTACTATGACAGTCAGGCTCATGCGGAAACGGTGGAGCCTCTGAGCACCGACACCGGGCTGGGGATATACCGCATAGTCAGCGGGGAGGCGGGCGCATGAGACTTAAGGAGAAGTGGGCGAGGGACGGCGGGCTCAGGCTGCTGCTGGCCTTCGGGATAAACGCCCTGTTTCTGGCGCTGATGCTGAGCTGCTTTCAGCCCATATTCGAGACTAACGACGACGTGTTGATGACCCGCTTCGTGGACGGACAGCTCAGCCACAAGTCGGCCTATGTGCCCTTTGTTAACATCTGCCTGGGCTGGCTGCTGAAAACGCTGTACACTCTGGGCGGCGACGGGGTGCAGTGGTACTCCCTGTGCCAGTACAGTGCGCTGCTGCTGGGCTTTACGGCCCTGACCTGGGTGCTGCTGCGGCGCTTTAAGCTGTTTCCGGCCCTGGTGATGACGGCGGTGCTGCTGTCGGCCTTCGGCACCGACTGCTATCTGAGCATGAACTTCTCCAAGGCCGCCGCCGTGACCACGGTGGGCGGGCTGTGCCTGATGCTGTACGCCATGCGCAATGAGACTGGCGCCGTGCTGCGGCTGCCTCTGGCGCTGGGCATTGCTCTGGCCGCGCAGGGCATTATGTGGCGCTTCGAGGAATTCTTCATGTGCGCCCTGCTGATGGCGGGGCTGGGCATCCACGCTCTGGCGGAGATAGGCGGGGAGCATTCCGGCGAGGCCTTAAAGGCCAAGGCCGGACAGCTGCTGCGCTACGCCGCGCCCTTCCTGCTGCTGCTGGCCCTGTGTCTGGGCCTGATGGGCGTCAACAGTCTGGCCTGGAACACCAGAGAATACAGGGATTATATCTCCTTTGACTGGACCCGCAGCTTTCTTATCGACTACGGCCTGCCGGAATATCAGGATATGCAGCCGGTATACGACGAGCTGGGCTGGAACGAGTCCGCCGTAAAGCTTATGGGAAGCTGGAACTTCTACGATACAGAGGTATTCACTGAGGAGAAGATGCAGGCGGTCATAGACCGGCGGGACGACTATATGACGCCGCCCACCCCTGGGGAGTGTCTGGGCGTCTTTCTGGATAAGTGCATCTACGGCTTCTATGAGAACCGGCCCTTTGCCGGCTTTGCGTTCCTGCTGCTGTTTTTCGTGGTCTGCGGCAGGCGGCGCGTTAAGGACTGGCTGGCCGCGCTGTGGCTGCTGGGCTGCTTTTTCATCGTGTATATGCTGTTCATATACACCGACAGATATCTGGCCAACCGGGTGGACATCGGGCTGTTTCTGGCCATGGCAGTGGGCTTCAGCTTCCTCATAGACCCGGAGCGGCTGAAAAGCGAGCGCGTCTTCTGTTCTCTGGTGCTGCTGCTGAGCCTGTTTATCGGCTACCGCTCCTGCCGCGGCGTCTGTGTGCTGGACAGTCACCGCAGCATTGAGGACATGAGCGCGGAGAAGGCCGCCATGGCGAAGGTGCTGGAGGACGACGAGCATCTGTACTTCTATAAATATCTGGCGCTGGAGCACAATCTGTACGGCCCTCTGGAGACTCCGCCGCCGGGCTACGCGGACAAGCTGGTGTTTATCGGCGGCTGGAGCTGCCGCCACCCGGAGACGGTGCGGGTGCTGGAGCGCTACGGCGTGGAAAACCCCTACCGCGACCTTGTGGACAACGACAAACTGTATATCATCGACCAGGATATTGGCACCACACTGGACTTTATCCACACCTATTACGACGCCGGAGCCCTGGCGGAGCAGGTGGAGCCCATGAGCGCGGAGACAGGGCTGCCCATATACAGAATAGTAGGCGGGGGCTGATAAAGACGCGGAGGCATATGAAAAATGCCTCTGCGTCTTTTTCAAATCTTTTTTCAAAAAAACTGTTGACAAAGCTGTGTGGTTGTGCTAATGTACTAATTGCTTAGTACAACAACACATAGGAGGCGAAGCAA
>CAYSFK010000061.1:0-11651 GCA_964430345.1 uncultured Oscillospiraceae bacterium
GCTTCGTGCCCAAGATGGTAAACCAAATAGGCCGTCCCTACACTCAGAAGATAGCCGTTATAGGCGCAGGCCCTGCCGGTATGAGCTGTGCCTATTATCTGGCCAACAAGGGCTACCCTGTCACCGTGTTTGACCGCAACCCCGTCCCCGGCGGTATGCTCACTCTGGGCATTCCCGGCTTCCGGCTGGAAAAGGACGTGCTCAACGCCGAGATAGATATACTGCGGGAGATGGGCGTGGAGTTCCGCTGCGGCGTAGAGGTAGGCAGGGACGTCACGATACAGCAGCTCAGGGACCAGGGCTACAAGGGCTTCTATCTGGCCATTGGCGCCCAGAAGTCTCAGCCTCTGGGCGTCGAGGGTGACACGCTGGAGGGCGTATTTGGCGGCGTGGAGTTCCTGCGGGAGGTCAATCTTGGAAACAAGCCCGCCGTGGGTAAGCGCTGCGCCGTTATCGGCGGCGGCAACGTGGCCATGGACGTGTGCCGTTCGGCTGTGCGTCTGGGCGCGGAGGAGACCTATATCATATACCGCCGCAGCGAGGCGGAGATGCCCGCCGACCCGGAGGAGGTCAAAGAGGCCATGGCCGAGGGCGTGAAGTTCCGCTTCCTCTGCGCCCCCGCAAGGCTCAGCGGCAGTGACGGGAAGGTCACGGAGCTGATGGTGGAGCTTATGGAGCTGGGCGAGGCCGACGCCAAGGGCCGCCGCAAGCCCGTGGGCACCGGCAAGTACGAGTTTATCAAGGTGGACAGCGTGATAAGCGCCATCGGCCAGACCGTGGACTGGGGCGGACTTGACACAGGGGAGCTTAAAAAGAATCCGAAGGGTCTGGCTCTGGGCGACGCGCTCACCTATCAGAGCGCTCAGCCGGACATCTTCGTCGGCGGAGACGTGTACACCGGCCCCAAGTTTGCCATTGACGCCATCGCCGCCGGCAAGGAGGCCGCCATATCCCTGCACCGCTTCGTACACCCCGGCCAGACCCTCACCATGGGCCGCGACCGCCGACAGTACACTGCGCTGGACAAAAAGAGCGCGCTGATACCCGTAGGCAGCTTTGACAACGGGCACAGACAGGCCCCTGGCTACAACGAGGCCAAGGCCAAGACCTTTGCCGACGCCAGAGTCACCTTCACCGAGGAGCAGGTGCGCAGGGAGTGCGCCCGCTGCCTGGGCTGCGGTGCCACCAAGGTGGACGAATACCTGTGCATCGGCTGCGGACTTTGCACCACCCGCTGCAAGTTCGACGCCATCAAGCTGAAAAAGGTCAGGGACTGGCACGCCGGCACCTATGAGACCATGCCCATAAAGGTGGCCGAGGGAGTGGTGAAGAAGGCCGGCACCCTGGTGAAAAAGGCTATTAAAAAGTAATGCACGAGCTGGGTATATGCGACGCTCTGCTTAAGACCGTGGACGGCATCGTCAGGGAGCAGGAGCTTGCGGGCGTGAAAAAGGTGGTGCTGGAGATAGGTATGCTCAGCGGGGTGCTGCCAAGCTTCATGGCCGACTGCTGGCAGGCCGTCACAGACGCAACGCCCTACGCCGACACCGTTCTGGAGATAGAGACCGTCCGGGGCATAGCCCGCTGCGTGGACTGCGGCGCGGAGTTTCCCGCAGACCTTACAAAGCTGGTCTGCCCCTCCTGCGGCGGCAGAAAACTGACACCGCTGACCGGGCGGGATCTGACCATAAAAGAAATAGAGGCATACTGATAAGCCGAGCCGGCGGGGAAGGACTCCCCGCCGGTACTCGGTATAAATTTACTTAAAATTATTGAATTTGTTTTTCCGCAATGGTATAGTGTCTGCTATACTGACATTAAGGAGATATTCAACATGGCAAAGGGCATCGTAATAACCGCAGACAGCACCTGCGACCTGTCGCCGGAGCTGCTGAAGCGTTACGGGATAAAGACCTTACCCCTGACCATACTTTTGGGCGCGGAGAGCTTTCCCGACACGCCGGAATACACCCCCGCCCAGATGTACGCCCGCTTCCGAAAGGACGGGACGCTGCCCAAAACCTCCGCGCCGCCGCCGCAGCAGTTCATTGATTTCTTCTCCCCGCTGGTAGCTGAGGGCTTTGAGGTGGTACATCTGGATATAAGCTCAGAGCTTTCAGCCTCCTATGCCAACGCCCGCATCGCCGCTGCGGAGCTTGCGGGAGTATACCCGGTAGACAGCCGTATGCTCTCCACGGGCATCGGGCTTCTGGCTATAGAGGCCGCGGAGTGCCGGGACAGGGGCATGAGCGCCGCGGACATCGCCCCACGGCTGACAGAGCTGACAGCCAAGGTGGACACCAGCTTCGTGCTGGATACTCTGGAGTTCATGTGGAAGGGCGGCCGCTGCTCCGGCATCGCCGCTCTGGGCGCGAACCTGCTGAGGCTCAAGCCCGCTCTGCAAATGAGAGACGGCAGGCTTGAGGTATATAAAAAATACCGGGGCAGTATGGCCTCGGTGTACAGGCAGTATATGGAGGAGCGGCTGGCCGGGAAAACCGTGAGGCCGGGGCACGTATTTATCACCGACTCCGGCGAGGTGGACCAGGAGACGCTGTCAGAGTTGGAGGATCTGGTCCGCTCAACGGTGCCCGGCGCTGAGGTACATCGCACCACGGCCGGCTGTACCGTGTCCTCCCACTGCGGGCCTAAAACGCTGGGTGTGCTGTTCATTAACGAATGACAGGCCGGAAAGAGGTATAGTATGAAGATAGCGGTCATAACCGGGGCGTCCTCCGGGATGGGGCGGGAGTTCGTATACGCGCTGGACAAGGACGAAGAATTTGACGAGCTGTGGGTCATTGCCCGGCGGGAGCACAGGCTGGAGGAGCTGAAGCCCAAATGCCGGGCGAGGGTGCGGCCCATCGTTCTGGATCTGCTGGATATGGACAGCTTCCGGATATACGGCCAGCTGCTGGAGAAGGAGAAGCCGGATATAGCTGTGCTGGTGAACGCGGCGGGCTTCGGGCTTTTCGGCGTATTCACCGATATGGACATGAAGACCCAGCTGGATATAATAGACCTGAACTCCCGGGCGCTGACGGCCATGTGTCACCTGAGCCTGCCGTATATGAGAGAGGGCGCCCGGATATACAATATGGGCTCCATGTCCTCCTGGCAGCCGGTGCCCTACATCAACGTCTACGGCGCCTCCAAGGCATATGTGCTCAGCTTCTCCCAGGCTCTGGGTCAGGAGCTGAAGGGGCGGGGCATCCGGGTAATGGCTGTCTGCCCCGGCTGGATAAAGACCGAGTTTTTCGAGCACGCCGTCCACGACGATACTATAAGCTACTATAACCGCTACTACGAGGCAAAGCAGGTCATTGACAAGGCATTGAAGGACATGGCGCTGGGCAGGACGACCTCGGTGCTGGGCCTGCCGGAGCAGGTGCAGGTGAAGCTGGTAAAGCATCTGCCCGCCTCCGCCGTCATGAATACCTGGTGCCGTCAGCAGGGAAAATAAACATTATGGGAGGACAGCTATGATAGACCCCAAGGAAGTTATGAAGGTCAGCGACGAGGACTGGGAGCAGTTCAAAAAGGACGCCCAGCAGGACGAGCTGTTTTACAACGGCCCCGGCGATCTGCTGGATACCCCGGAAGGGCGCGCCAGATTCTGCCGCCTCAACGAGACGGGGGTGTTCAACAAGCCCGACCCGGATGCCCCCGGCTATAAGATATGGGTGTTCAACCTCCAGGGACAGGGGCTGACCATTAAAAAGCGCAGCAAGGTTGACCCCAAGCTTATGGAGGATATAGAGTACGACGCCCAGGGCATACAGGTGGGCAAATCCTTTGAACCCGCATAACGGAGCAACGCAAAACAGCGGCAAATCAGGCGATTTGCCGCTGTTTTCAGACTGTCAAAAAACTATAATATCAACTACCGATAACAGAGAAGCGGGGGTGCGCGAGGGGGCAAGGCCCGCCTCGTGATTCAATAACCCGCCGTCTAAAAGCTTGATGTATCAAGCTTTTAGAGCGAAGCGGCATTTTGTGTTCGGCCAAAATGCTCGGCGGTTGAAGCTTGCCAAAGAAGGCCGCGAGGACTTCTTTGGCAAGCTTCAACCAGCGGCAAATCACGCGATTTGCCGCTGGTTTATGTTTTTTATTACTTGATATTGCCAAAAAGTCCTCTGACTATGGAGCTGGAGCCGGAGCGCATGACGGAGCTGAGGGCGTTTCTGGCGGCCCGCTTGGCGATTGTGCCGCCGCTGACCGTCTTGCCGCCGGTAACAGCGTTGATGATGTTGCCGCTGAGGGAGCTTGCCACAGAGGACGCGGCATTGGTGGCGGCTCTCTGCACCACCTTTTTCTTGGCGTTGGCCTTCTTCTCGGCGGCTCTAAGCTCGGCAGCCTCCTCCTTGAGACGCTGCTTCTCCGCGGCTGACGCCTCCTTTTGGGCGGCCCTCTCGGCGGCGGCCTCCTCCTTAAGTCTCAGCCTCTCCGCCGCAGCCTCCTCCTTCTGGCGCTGCTTCTCGGCCTCCGCCTCGGCGGCGGCCTCCTCCTTCTGGCGCTGAAGCTCAACTGCGGCACGGTTCAGTATCTCATAGGCGGACTCCCTGTCCACCGCTTCCTTGTACTTCATGTCAAACTCGTCCGCCACGATAAGCCGCTGCACCTTGTCCTTCTCGGCAGGGCCCATAAGGCTCTGAGGCGGCAGAATGGAGGCCCGCTCCACCACGCTGGGTATGCCGTCCTCGTCCAGGAAGCTGACCAGAGCTTCGCCGACGCCCAGCTCCATGATAGCCTGCTCCGTGTTGAAGGCTGGGTTCACCCGGAAAGCCTTGGCAGCGGCCCGGACGGACTTCTGCTCGGCGGGGGTATAGGCTCTCAGTGCGTGCTGCACCCGGTTTGACAGCTGGGCCAGCACGTCGTTGGGAATGTCCGAGGGGCTCTGGCTTATAAAGTACACGCCCACGCCCTTGGAGCGGATAAGCTTTACCACCTGTACTATCTTCTGCACCAGTGCCTTGGGGGCGTCTGTGAACAGAAGGTGGGCCTCGTCGAAGAAGAATATCATCCGGGGCTTGTCCAGATCACCCACCTCGGGCAGACGCTCGAACAGCTCCGTAAGCATCCACAGCAGGAAGGTGCCGTAGACCGTGGGGCTCTGGATAAGCCGCTGGCTTGAGAGGATGTTGATGTAGCCACGGCCGTCGCTGTCGGTGCGCATCCAGTCCGCTATGTTAAGCTCCGGCTCGCCAAAGAATATCTCGCCGCCCTCGTCCTCAAAGGCCAGCAGCGCCCGCTGTATGGCGCCTATGCTGGCGGCGGAGACATTGCCGTACTCGGTGGTGAATTCCTCCCGGTTGTCGCCCAGATACTGGAGCATGGCCCGCAGATCCTTCAGGTCCAGCAGCAGCAGGCCGTTGTCGTCGGCCACCTTAAAGGCGATATTCAAAACGCCCCCCTGAACCTCGCTGAGATTCAGCAGCCTTGTGAGCAGCGTGGGCCCCATGGAGGACACCGTGACCCTTACCGGGTGCCCCGTTTCGCCGAATATATCCCAGAAGCGGCTGGGATAGGACTTAAGCTCAAAGCCCTGCATACCGAAGCGCTCGACCCGGCCGCGCATATCCTCCGTGTCCCTGCCCGGAGCGCACATACCGGTCAAATCTCCCTTCACGTCCGCCAGAAATACCGGAACGCCCATGTCGGAGAAGGACTCGGCCATGACCTTCATGGTAATGGTCTTGCCCGTACCCGTGGCGCCGGCAATGAGCCCGTGGCGGTTAGCCATTTTGGGCAGCAGGCAGAGGTTTTTATCGGACTGTGCCATCCAGATTTTTTTATCTATGTACATATATCTTTCCTCCCGAGTATTTAATATGTTTATATAATAGCACAGCTTCTATTTGGACACAATATTAAAAAGGGTATTTTTGTATTCTCCGCTCCCCTGTTAAGTCCCGGTTAATTTACAATCTGTATATTGAGTTTCCTGTGGAGATATGGTATTTTAAGATTTATTAAGGAATCTTAATAATTCAGTTGTGGAGAGGTCCGGCTTTTGAAAACAAGAGTAATTTCCGCGGTGGTACTGATGTCCGCCGCCTTTCTGTGTGTTTTTCTGTCCCCTCTTACGAGAGTTCTGTTCTTCGCCGCTGTGGGCGGGCTCTGCGCCTACGAATACAGCGTCAACGTGGAGAAGCTGGACGCCAGTTGTACGCTGTGGGTGCTGTTCGTATACTTGGGCGCTCAGGCCCTGCTTACCCTGCTGGGTGTGGGCCTGTTCTGGTACACGGTGCTGTTTGTGTTCTGCCTGTATCTGGCGCTGTTTTCCGGAGTGCTCCACAAAAAAGTTGCCGGGAGGGGCGCGCTGTTCACTCTGGCGGGGCTCACCTATCCCTGTGTGCTGTTCGGGCTGCTGATGGTCATAAGCGTCAGTCATATCTGGCTGCAGACCCTTATCGTCGCCTGTCTGTCCACCTGGGTATGCGACACCTTTGCCCTGCTGGGGGGCACCCGCTTCGGCAAGCATAAGCTTGCGCCCAGCGTCAGCCCCAACAAGACCGTCGAGGGCAGCATATGCGGCGCGGTATCGTCACTGCTCAGCGGTGTGCTGGTCTATCTCATCTTCAAGCTGTTCGTACCCATTCCGCTTTGGCTGTGTCTGGTGACCTCCCTGCTGGCCTCCTCCATGGGTCAGATAGGCGACCTGGCGGAATCCCTGCTCAAGCGTATGATAGGCGTCAAGGATTTCAGCAACCTTATCCCCGGCCACGGCGGTATGTTTGACCGGGCGGACAGCCTGCTTTTCTCCATACCCACCGCCTATCTGTGCCTGATTGCCGCGGGGCTGTGATACCATTTATCTGTATAAGGAGCAATAATGGATACTGGCGATATTCTTGACCCCATTCCCTACTCAAAAAAGACTATGCTGATAATCAACCCGGTCTCCGGGAAGAAGCTTGTTCTGCGGTACATCCCCAGCATAATCCGCCGTCTCATGGACAGCGGCTACCTTGTGACCGTCATGGTCACCTCCCGCCGGGGAGAGGCAACGGAGCTTGCCGCCCGCTTCGGCAGGGACTACGACCTGGTCTGCTGTACCGGCGGCGACGGCACTTTGAACGAGACACTGTCCGGCCTTGCCGCAGAGGGCATAGACGTACCTCTGGGCTATATCCCCTGCGGCAGCACCAACGATTTTGCCGTGTCCCACCAGCTCTCCGTGGATATCGAAAGGGCCGCCGCTAATATGGCGGGAGACCGGCGCAAACGCTATGACGTGGGCCGCTTCGGCGACTATTTCTTCAGCTATGTGGCGGCCTTCGGCGCTTTCTCCTGGCTGTCCTACACCACGGACCAGAACCTGAAAAATATGCTGGGGCACACCGCCTATATTCTCGACGCTATAATCAGCACCTACAAGATAAAGCCCACCCATATCCGCGTTGAGGCAAGCGGCAGCGTCTACGAGGACGACTACATCTTCGGCGCCATATGCAACTCCACCTCCGTGGCAGGCACCATCTCCCTGCCCTCCTCCGCCGTCAACATGAGCGACGGTATATTCGAGGTCATGCTTATCAGGATGCCCAAGACCATTATCGACCTGGATATGATAATACGCAGCGTACTGGCTCAGGACTACTCCTGCCCGCTGATAGACTTCTTCCAGACAAGAGATATGACGGTATACAACCCTCCCGGTCAGGAATGGGCGCTGGACGGCGAATGCGCGGTGGTGGGCGAGCAGGCCCGCTTCTCCGTGATGCCCGGCTTTTTGAATTTGCAGGGATGATCAAAACAGCAACAGCAGCTCCGCAATAGCTTTGCGGGGCTGCTGTTTTATCTTGTACGATTTAATCCTTCTGAGAAAACACCCATTCCCGCTGTATCTGGTAGCTGATGAAGAAAAGCACGGTGTCTACCACGAACTTTATCGCTGTGGCGACTATGGGCAGGGTGTTGGCAAACAGGTGATTAAGCATGGTGACCAGTCCAGCGGACAAGAGCATCTGGGGGATGCACAGGCAGTAGTACCTGAAAAGGGCCCGCTTATGGTGGCCTTTGTTTTCAAAGACTATGGTGTCGTTGGCGCTGAAATTCCAGAAGGAGGAGCAGGCTCTGGCTATAACGGTGGCGCCCAGGGCGGAGTATTTGCCGAAGGACGCCCCCAGAAAGCGCATCACCAGGTAGAATACACCCAGGTCGATAAGCGTGGAGCTGAGGGAGCTCATAAGGAACTTGAACATGACCTTGAATATACGCCAGGAGTCCTTCACGGCGTCGTAATGGGAGCCTGAATTATCCCCGTCGTATACCGTGGCGATGGGCTGCTCTACAAAGCCTATGCCCCAGCGCTTCATCCACAGCAGCATATTTGTCTCATATTCAAAGCGCTCGCCCTCTATGGCGCAGAATCTTTTCAGCAGGAACGCCGGTATGGCGCGAAGGCCGGTCTGCGTGTCGGAGAGCTTTATACCGTAGCACAGCCTGAACAGCCTTGCGGTGGTCTTGTTGCCGGCTACGCTCCTTGCGGGAACTCCCGGCTGGTCAAAGTCCCGGCAGCCCATTATCACCTTGTCGCCGCAGTCCAGCAGCTTTTCACCGCAGGCGATAATGTCCCCTATAAGGTGCTGCCCGTCGCCGTCTATGGTAATGATGCCCTTCATTTCAGGCAGCTCACTGAGCACGTATTCAAAGGCCGTTTTCAGCGCCCGGCCCTTGCCCCGGTTGACCTCATGGGTAAGCACATGGCATTCGGGTTGGACGGCGGCCTCCGCGAAAGGGGCCTTGTGCTCACCGTCGCTGCCGTCGTCCACGATAACGATATTTTGAAACCCGGCCTCCAACAGCCCGGAAAGCACGGCCCTGAACTTTTCGTCCGGATTCAGTGACGGGAGGATTATGGCCAGGGACTCCAGACATCCCTTTACAGTCGGCATGACAGTATCCGTATACTTATCCTTTCTCAGTACATCTCCATGGAGACGGCGCGGATATCATCATTGTTGTCAACGCATATCACGCGCATATTGTTGGTATTGTTTACTTCGCCCTTGCCGGGATAATAAATGGTGGTAGCCGCCGAAATATCGCACATGAAAAACCCGTCTCCCAGCTCCAGCGCGCCGTTGAGAGTGCAGGAGTCCATGGCAAAGGAGGATGTGTGCGCATAGCCGGTCAGCTCCGGCGCGGCCTTTTGAGCTCTGACATCGATATCGCTGCCCAGCACGATATAGGGCTTCAGCTTATCGTAGCCGCCCAAGCCTGTGCTGAATCTGAGATAATTGTTGGAGAAGCCGGCGGCAAATTCCGAAAGCCTGGCAAGCTGAGACTCGTCGCAGGGATTGATATACTGGGAGTCGTCCCTGCTCTCGTCGATAACGTAGTCGTTGCCGTCCTCGTCCTTAACGGTGGGCTCCAGAGTGCCGATAACATTGTCGTATTTATACCTGACCTTGGTGGGCAAGCTGTCGAAGTCGGTATAGTACTCCTCCAGCACATCATAGTGTATGCCCTCCTCAACGATATACTCGCTGCCCAGCTGCTTGCCGTTGAGATACACCGAATAAGTCTTGGGAACTACTATCTCCACCGAGGAATACAGGCCGTTGAAGTCAAACTCCTCCTTGTAGAGCTTCCAGGGGAGCATCTTGAATTTGACCTCCTCCACCTTGCTCTCGTCCTCGATAAGGCTTATTTTTCCGAAAGCGTGTCCGTTGCAGAGGAGATTATACGTGATAACTGTGCCGGACTCGCTGCTGCCCTGGCGCTGGTAGGTGATACCCTCCTGCAGCATGGCCTTGACGCACTGGGCGCAGTCCTCGTCGCTCTGCATCTCGTGGGGCATGGCCGCGATGGTCTCGGCAATGCTGTCGTCCCAGAGGTTCTCACTGAGGTTGGCCACATACTCGTCAATGACCTTGTTGGGGCGGGCGGCCTCATACTCTGCCGCGTACTGCCAGACCAGCTTCAGCCCAAAGGCGGCTGCCGCGCAGAGGACAAGGGTATAGCAGGCGAGGCAGATCCAGTATATTCTGGCGCCCCGTTTTCTTTTCACAGACATTCTTCTACCTCCCCTTGCCCTTACTTATACAGGAACGCATCCGGCAGAGGACGCGCCTGACCGTTGGCGGCGGAGCAGCTGTTGACGTATCTGCCCTCATAGTACATGGTGGTGGAGGAGCCGCCGTCCATGTTGCAGGCGTTGACGGCGCCGTAATCCAGCATCACGTCCACCACGTCCTGATAGGTGGCGCCAAGGGAGTGGACCTGTCGTCCGTCTATGACCAGCATTATCACCGCGCCGTCAGCCCGCTGGCCTATGGCCGTTCTGGGATTGACGCCGCTGGAAAGATACTCCGGGTCGGTGGGAACGCCGTTGGATATGAGGATAGGCCCGAAGGACACGGCGTTGACAATATTGTTGGCAACGCAGTCCTCATAGGTGTAGTATCCCACATGGAGGATGCCGTCCTTGTCGAAGCCGGCAAAGCCGTCGGTCACTCCGTATTCGTCGTTATAGCAGTACCCGTCCACAATGGTGATGCCTTGGGGCAGACCGCCCAGACCGGCGCCGCCGTCGTCCTTAAAGCCGCCGGCGTTGATGCCGCCTATGGCGTCGTACTTCTTGCACATCTCCTCAAGGGTAAGGCCTACGCCGCCGTAGTCGTTGGGCATACCTACAAAGACACGCTTGGGGTCAAGTATCACGGTCATATAGCCCACGTAGCCGTTGCCCTTGATGTCCAGGAAAATTATCCCGTCGCCGTCGTCGTCCACCAGCCCGTAAGCGTCTTTGCCGTCCTCCGAAACCGTTTCCTCAGTGGGTATGCTTATAAGCTCCTTGTCGGTGGCGGTGTCCTTGGAGACTGCCCCCTTCTGCCGGAGCATGGTCAGCTCGTCCTCGGTGAGAAAGATGTTGGGTATAAAGCGAAAGCGCCGGGTCTCGTCCATGGTGTTGATAAACATATCCCGTAAAGATTCCGAGGGTCCCTTGACGATTATGTATTCCAGAGACAGGCAGGCAACGCCCACCACTATGCCGGTGACCAGCAGGAAACCGAAGATCCTGTCCCATACGCGCATACGCTTTTTCCGCCGGATGCGCTTCTCCTTATTCAGAGCCTCACGCTCCAGCTCCTCGGGGCTGAGCTCGTATTCTGTTTCAGTATTATTTAGGTCTTTCTTTTTCACTTTAGCACCTTCACTGTATATCTGACCGGATTACATAATACCCGCGTAATAATCGACATTTTAACATAAGTTATTAAGGGTGACAAGTGATATTTACACTTATTAATAATAATGTAAATTATTACTTTCTCTGTCCGCCTAAAACCCACGGCGCAAATCAAAGCCCACCGCGTATTATGACGGTGGGCTTTGTTGCTTGTTCCGCAGAGCGGAGAATTACTCGTTGATGCCGATAACAACACCGGAGCCGACGGTACGGCCGCCCTCGCGGATAGCGAAGCGAAGACCGTTCTCGATGGCGATGGGGGTGATGAGCTCCACGTCCATGTCGACGTTGTCGCCGGGCATACACATCTCAACGCCTTCGGGGAGATTGATAACGCCGGTAACGTCAGTGGTACGGAAGTAGAACTGGGGACGGTAGTTGTTGAAGAACGGGGTGTGACGGCCGCCTTCTTCCTTGCTCAGGACATAAACCTGACCGCGGAACTTGGTGT
>CAYSFK010000062.1:0-11279 GCA_964430345.1 uncultured Oscillospiraceae bacterium
CGGCATATCATTCACTACCGCGGCGACACTTCGTTACCCCTCGCGCACCCCCGCTTCTCTGTTATCGGTGGCTGATATTATAGTTTTTTGACAGTCTGCGCTCCCGTTACGATGATAAATCGTAACGGGAGCTTATCTATAGCCTCCCCCGGAGGGAAGGGCTTTAAAGGCTTCCCCAGGGGGAAGCTCCCGCGAAGCGGGTGAAGAGGGTGTAGGGTTTTATCAACAAGCGTACCGATACCAAAACCGCCGTTCTCCCATCGGTTACCGTAGCCCCTCCCCCGGAGGGGAGGGCTTTAAAGGCTTCCCCAGGGGGAAGCTCCCGCGAAGCGGGTGATGAGGGTGTAAGTTTTATCAACAAGCGTACCGATACCAAAACCGCCATTTCCCCCATCGGCTGCCGTGATAGGAGGGTAAGGCTTATGCCTTACAGCGCCCTCACGGCCTCGTAGGCAGAGCGCACCGCGTCTGCTATGGTGCCGCTGGATACCGCGTCGCCTACGGAGACAAGGCGCTCCACCTTGCCCTCCAGCTCTTTTTTCAGCTGTCCCGCCGGACGTACGCCCAGCGACAGCACCAGGGCGTCTGCCGCTATCCGCTCCTCGTTTCCGGTTTTCACGTCCTGCACCACCACATGGTCGCCGTATACCGCCACCAGCTTCTTGCCGGGCAAAAACACGGTGCCGTGGCCGTCTATGCGGCTCATCTCGTCGTCCACCAGCTGGAACCAGGTGCCTGGGGCGATGACCGGGGCCATCTCTATCACCGTCACGCTGCATCCGGCCTCGTTCAGTATCTCCGTGGTCTCAAGGCCAGTCATGCCGCTTCCGGCCACCACCACCCGCTTGTTTTCAAGGCGCTTCTCGCCGGTGATTATCTCCGGCGCGGTGTATACGTTGTCGCCCTCAATGCCGAATATGGAGCGTGGCCGCAGGGGTATGCCGCCGCCGGAGAGCACCACGGCCCAGGGCTTCATCGCGGCTATCTCCTCCGCCGTGGCCTCGTGGGAGCAGATAAGCTCCGCGCCCAGCGCCTTTATGGACTGGCACAGATCATCGATGCACCAATAGAGCTTGTCCTTCTTGATGCACTGTGAGGCCGTGGTCACCTGTCCGCCGGGTCTGGCCTCCTTCTCGAATACGGTCACCCTGAAGCCCCGCCGGGCCAGAGTCTCCGCCGCCATCAGCCCTGCGGGGCCTGCGCCCACGACGATGACCTGCCTGCCCTGGCCGTCCTCCGGCATGGCGTTGTAGTCCCGCTCCCGGCCCACGCCGGGGTTCAGGGCGCACCAGCCGGGCTTGCCCACCTTGGCGTTGGTCATGAAGCTGGATATGCAGTTGAGACAGCCGATGCAGCGCTTTATCCGCTCCGGGTGTCCCTCCTCAATTTTCTTTATCCAGTGGGGCTCGCAGATAAAGCTGCGGGCGGAGCCGATGAAGTCCTGATACCCCTCCTGCAGCTGCCGCTCCGCCTGCTCCGGGGAGCGCATAAAGTTGGCGGCGATAACGGGTATGGACACTGTCTCCTTTATGGCCTTGGCCATATATGCCCGCCAGCCCGGCTCAAAGGAGGTGGGCTCCAGCCAGTAGTTATAGGTGTCGTAGCAGGCGGAGGTCACGTTTATGGCGTCTACGCCCAGCTCCTCCAGATACTTCGCGATACGCTTACCGTAGTCCAGAGAGTAGCCCTTGCCGGGCTTGCCTATGCGGTCGTAGCACTCGTCGGCGGTCATGCGCACGATTATGGGGTAGTCCGCGCCGCATTTTTCCCGAATGCCCTGCACTATCTCGCTTATGAAGCGCATGCGGTTTTCAAAGCTGCCGCCGTACTCGTCGGTTCGCAGATTGGTATTGGGACTGAAAAACTGCTGAATAAGATAGCCGTGGCCGCCGTGGAGCTCTATCGCGTCCACTCCGGCCTTTTTGCACCGCTCCGCCGCCGAAACGAAATCGTTCACCAGACCCTTTATCTCCCGGCGGCTCATGGCGTGGATGCGGGTGGCCCCGTGGTCGCTGAGCTCGCATTTGCTGGGAGCCTGCACCGACTGACACACGGCCTTCTCCTCCAGCCCCAGCAGCAGCGGTGTGCATTTGAACAGCATATCCAGTACGCCGGGGAAGCGCTTCACAACGGGTATCACTACCGGCAGGATGTTGATGGAGCTGGCGTAGCCCTGCCTGCCGGGATGGTGCAGCTGGATGCACAGCTTGGCCCCCTGGGCGTGGAGTCTGTCTGCGAAAGCCCGCATAGGCTCGATGTGGTAGTCCCGGCTCATGGACAGCTGTGTAAAGGTGGAGGCCGCCCCCATGTCGTTTACCCGGCATATGCCCGGGATTATCAGGCCCACGCCGCCCTTGGCCCGCTCCTCGTAATAGGCGGTCATGCGCTCCGTGGGTGTGCCGTCGGTCTGGCCCAGACTCATTTCAGCGGCGGTCATTACGGTGCGGTTGCGCACGGTCATGGAGCCTATCTTCATGGGGCTCAGCAGCATATCATAGGGCATTGGCTTTCTCCTTTTCCTTCAGCCTCGCTTTGAAGTGCTTAAACTTGGCGTTCTCCATGCCCCAGTATACCGTCCGTACCGGCGGCAGCACCGCCATCAGCACCTTGGCGAAGCTGAACAGACCGCAGGGCGATACGTACTTGTCGCCCCGCTCCAGCCCGGCCACCATCTTCCTGGCCACCACCTCCGGCGACTGTACGGGGAAGGGCTTCTCCACCTTCTCCTTGGCGTTGGCCACATTGAAGAAATTGGTGGCGGTAGCCACAGGGTACAGGCAGGTCAGCTTCAGATTCCTGGGCATCTCCAGCCGTATGCCCTGCTGGAAGCCCTGCATGGCGAACTTGCTGGCGCCGTAGAGAGCGTAGCCGGGCATAGCCATCTGTCCCATGGCGCTAATGGTGTAGGCCAGATGTCCCTCCCGACCGTCCAGATGCTTTATGTATCGGGCGTAGGTGTAGATAGGGGAGAGGGTGTTGGTGTCAAAGATGCGCTTGACCCTGTCCCAGTCTGTGTAATCATAGGCCTCAAAGTAGGGGAAGCCCGCGTTGGCGTAGAAGATGTCTATCTTGTCAAAGACGCTTTCTGCCTTGGCGAATATGGCCTCCACGCCCTCCTGAGTGCTGACGTCGCAGGCGAAGGGTATCACGTTCTCGCCCATAGTGAACAGCGTCTCGGTGCGCCGTGCCACCGCCAGTATCCGGTTGCCCTCCCCCTGCAGGAGCAACCTCATGGTCTCAAGACCGATGCCGCTGCTGGCCCCGGTGATAACAATGTTCTTGCCGCATATCACGCTGTACGCGCCTCCCGTCTATCTGTCATATTCGCCGTACTCGCAGCCCACGTTCTCCGCAATGACCTCGTCGATAAGGGTCTCCTTCTTGCCGGAGAGCCGGTACAGCTTCAAGACGCCTGTGCCGTTGCCGCCGTTCCACAGGCGGTTGTGGCGCTTGGTGCCGTTGGGTGCCTCGTAGTTTATGTTCAGCATATCCTTTTTCTTGCATACTATTTGGGTGTCCAGCTTGGAGTTGAGGGTGGTCTGCACCACGTGCCAGTGTATCTCCTCGTCGGTCTCCCAGCAGTCGAACTGGGTCTTGGAGCCGGTCCAGAACTTGGAGAAGTTGAACTCGTAGTCCTTCCCCTCGTACCAGAACTCGCCCAGCAGCTTCCTGTTCAGCGCCAGCCCGAACACCTTGGGCCTGCCGCCGCCGATGTTGAATACGCTGTTTTCCAGCCGCTTCCCGGTCTTTTTACTCACCAGATTGTTGGAGGACAGCCAAACCCAGGGGCTGGTGAAGTCGCCGCCCCAGTTCTTGTCGGCGTAGCCATAGCAGCTCTCCGGTTTTACCACGTATTCCACGCCGTTGAGGGTGACCGTGCCGCTGTATCTGGTTTTCATGCCCTCGGCGTGCCAGAACATCTCGAAGGCGTTCAGGTCCCGGAAGAACTTGCTGGCGCCGTAGCCCACGTGGAAGGCGGCGTCCTTGTCGATGCTCAGATCCCAGCTTATCTCACCCGCGTCGCACATCCACTCCGGGTGCTCGGTTGCCGCCTTGGGTGTAATGCTGATGCTGCCTCTGGTGTGGCTCTCGCTGCAAAAGCAGTCCGCCGCGGAGATGCTGTAGGGCACCTTGTCCCGCACGGTCACGTCCTTCCAGGCGAAGAAGCGGTGCAGCTGTCCGTGCTCCTCTCCCCAGAAGCCGGCGTTCACCATCAGGTAGGAGGGCATCAGGGTCTTTTTCTTGTCCTTGGGCAGGTTCCAGACAATAACGGGCTGGTCCTTGGCGTGGTCGGGATTGCAGGTGAAAAACTCCACGTAAAACGGCTTCGTTTCTCCGGTTTCCTTGTTCTCGGCTGTGAAGGAGTGCCACCACCAGTCGTAGCCTCGCTTGGCCAGCGGCCCCTTGAGCATCCAGGCGTTTCTGGTGATATCGCTGATGTTAGACATGGTATCGCCCCTTTTCGTTTTATATTAAGTTTTTACTGACTTACTTCTTCCCCAGCAGGTCTCCCGCGCTTTCCAGAATGGTGCCCAGCAGGTCGCCGGAGCCTGAGCCGCCGCCCAGCAGCGAGCCCAGAATATCCTGCACCGCGCCGGAGCTCTCCCCCTTCAGGAGACTTACCGCGGCCTTCCTGGTGTCGCTGTCCGCCTCCCGGTACAGCTCCACCAGCTTCTTCTCCGCCGCCGTCACCTTCATGGAGGACTTTGCGGCGGTGGACTTTGACGCCGAGGACTTTGCGGCGGCGGTTTTCTTTGCTGTGCCGCTCTTGGCGGATTCCAACAGGGAAGCCTGAGTGACGCCGGTGGCCTTGGCTATCTGCTTAAGTGCGGCCTGGGTCAGCTCCAGCTCCCCCCGCTCCGCCTTGCTGATGTCCGAAGCCGATACCCCGGTCACCTTCTTCGCCAGCGCCTCCTGAGTCATCCCCGCGTCGGTGCGGGCCTTTTTTATAAGCGCGCCTGTTTTCTTCGACATGACAGTCTCCCCCTTATTATATATACATACCAGTTATATACAAAATAACACAGTTCCGTCGGCTTTTCAAGGTAATGGTAATATTCATTGAAAAACAGTCTGTGCGTATAAATAATGCGGGCGTATCGAGATGATATGCCCGCATTTGGTCAGGTGAATTTACTGCTGAGCTCCGGCCTTTCTGGCCTCTATCTCGGCGCAGATGCGCTTGTACTCGTCCTCGTCCAGGGTGTAGTGCTTCTTGTACAGCAGGTAGGACAGCAGCATCAGCACAAAGGGCACCACACTCATGAATACCAGCAGCGCCGCCCGCTGGCCGGACTGCACTCCCGCAAGGGCCGCTCCTATCTGGCTAAGCTTGTCGGCCTCGCTGATGGCACCCTGGGTGCAGCTCTGCTCCAGAGTGGATATGCGGTTGGTGAAATCGGTCACGCCGAAGATAATGTAGGTGGCGGAGGTCAGCGCCACGGTGAGGGCGGAGGCCAGCTTTGTTATAAAGGGCCGCAGTGACGCGATAATGGCCTCGTCTCTGGTGCCGAACTTGTACTCGTTGTACTCCACGGTGTTAATAATGGATATCATCATGATCAGGTAGTAGCAGTACTGGCCGAAGTTGGATATCATGTAGCCCGCCACGATGAATATGAATTTCGTCGTCCCCGCAGGGAGGATAAGCCCCGGCAGCAGCATCAGCGCGAAGCCCACGGTGGATATTAGCATCATTGTCCCCATAAGCTTTTTCCGGCTGACCTTTCTGGAGATGGCCGGGTAGAAAATCATCAGAAAGGCGGTGGCGGACATACCCACGGTGGTGAATATGGAGTAAAGCCCGCCCTCATAGCCGAACTCAAAGTATATGTAGGTGGAGCCTGCGCCGCCAACCACTATGCCGTTTGCCACCTGCTGCAGCAGAAATACGAAGGACACCCACAGAAGCTGGTCGTTGTGGACGATGGTGCCGAATATCTTTTTCAGGCTTATGGGGGGCGCTGCCTCCTGCATATCATCCCGCCGCTCCCGTGCTCCGAATATGGTGAAGGAGAGGAACAGGGGAGAGAGTATGCAGATTATCAGCGCTATCACCCCGTAGGCCACGGAGGCGCTGCCACCTATGGCGGAGGAACCGGCGGTAAACATGGGAATAAATACGGAGGCCGCCGTGCCGCCGATACCGGCGCAGAGTGTGGCTCTGGCGGTGAACTGATTCCTGGCGTCGGCGTCGGAGCTCAGCGCGGGCACCATGCCCCAGTAGGAGATATCGTGCATGGTGTAGGTGATGGAGTACATGAAGTACATCACGC
The DNA here is from genome assembly GCA_964430345.1 of uncultured Oscillospiraceae bacterium. Lineage (GTDB taxonomy): Bacteria > Bacillota > Clostridia > Oscillospirales > Oscillospiraceae > Limivicinus. The sequence goes on from CAYSFK010000062.1 coordinate 6,276, forward strand.
CGAAGAACCAAACAAAGCTCCAGCCCTGTAATTTCGTGTTGAAGGTCAGGTATACCACCACGGAGGTGGTGACTATGCCTATCACCAGCCAGGGCTTAAACTTGCCCCAGCGGCTGCGGGTGCGCTCGATGATGTTGCCCATGATGGGGTCGTTCAGGGCGTCGAACACCCGCGCGGCCACCATGATGGCGGTAATGGCCCCAAGCTGGGCGGCTGTGAGAAAGCGGGTAAACAGTACGAAGGTGAGCAGCTGGCTTGTAAAGAGGTTGTAGACCATGTCCCGGCCGATGGTGCCCACCGGGAACATAAACAGATTCTTCTTCCGTGTCCGCAGGTCGTCCATTCCGTCAATTCTCCTGTTCGTTTTCTATATCTATCTGGCAGGCTCTCATAGCCGCCAGGGCGTTACGGTGGCTTTGTGGCGTGACCCCCGCGCAGCAGGCCGCGTCCACTATGATGCGGGCCTCCGGCAGGGCGGCCTTGATAAGCAGTGCGTTGGAGATGACGCAGATATCCGTACACAGCCCTATCAGCGTCACGGACGCTATAGGCTCCCCGGCGTCCATTTCGGTTAACAGGGTCTGCAGCCTCGTGGAGCCGAAGCCGGGCTTGTCCACCGGCGGCAGCAGCCTGTATCGCTCCAGCTCCGGGTGTATCTGCCAGCCCTCTGTGCCCTCTATGCAGTGGGGAACAGGCAGTCGGCGGCCCTCCTGAGTCTGAAGATAGTCCTCATGGTGGGTGTCCCTTGTGAAAATGACAGGCCCGTTGAAGCTCCGCAGCTTCTCCAGCACCCTCGGTACAATGGCCTCGGCCTCCTTCGTACCCAGCGCGCCGTCGATAAAATCCTTTTGCATATCCACTGCCACAAGAATGTTTTGCATCAGCCGCCCTCCCCTGAAACTTTTTTGCCTGAATTCAGTCTAACACTTATGGCCGCTTTGGGCAAGAGGAAATAATAGATTTACATAACTCTAAGATTGACAAAACGGTTTCACAGTGGTACTATTTAATTGTAGTAGTATATCCCGCCCCCGGAGTCTGCTTCGGGGCTTAAATAGGAGGATAGAATATGAAGAAATTCTTAGCTCTGCTGATGTGTACGCTGATGCTGTGCTCATTGGCCCCGCTGTCGGCCTTTGCGGCCGGGGCTCATTCCCTGACGGTGACAGGCGAGGCATCAATAGATGGGGAGGCCACTAAGACCAAGGCGGATCTTGGTCAGGGTGACTCTGTTGTAATTAGAGTTCCTGACAGCGAGGACTACGAGTTCGACCACTGGACAGCGAATGGGATTACTCTCAGCGAGGCCGAAAGGGTTGCGAACCCTCTGACCATTGATATGCCCGACGGGAACGTTACTGTGAATCCGAATGTAAACTATAAGCTCACTGTTTCTGGCGGCACTATCGGTACGGGGATCGAGACCACTGGCTTTTACAGTGCGGGCACACCGGTAACGATAAACGCGGAAGCGAACAGCGCGGAGAAGCAGTTTCGCGAGTGGGACGGCCCTGTCACCAATCCCAATATAAGTTCGACTACTGTCGAAATGCCTGGAAACGCGCTCACAGTTACTGCGGAGTATAACCACAGCCTTACCGTCACCAACGGCCAGATAAAGACCGGCTCTGCATTTAACGAGGTCGGTACAGGAATAGCAATCTACGCAAACTCCCCCAGTGCGGGTACATACTTTTCCGGCTGGAGCGGTCTTGACGGCATAACTGCGGCCGGCAGCGGTACTTTTGCCGACCCCACAACATTCAATATGCCGGACAGTCCGGTCTCCGCCACGGCTGTGTACAGTTCCTTTGCGTCATTTACCCAGCAGCCTGTGGATAAGACTGTGGTAGAAGGAAACACGGCTACCTTGACTGCGGAATTGAGCGTGACGACTACGGGAGTTGCGGCTGGCTGGTATTCCTGCGACGCGGAGGGCAATATTACTTCAGGCCAGTTAGCTGCCGGTCTTTCATTTACACCTGCTGCTTCCAGCTTGCTGCTCAGCGGTTCTCCTTACTATTTCCGCTGCGCCGCCAGCCTGCCCGGCGGAGCCGATGCGCTGTCTGATGTTGCCACTGTTACGGTCGTACCTGCACTCTCTGCTGCAGACGTGAACTTCGGCACTGTGACCGCGTCAACCACCGCTCCGAACGCCATCTTTTTCCAGGTGTCCAATGCTTCTGCCGTAGAGCAGACTGTTACCGGCGTGACATTGAGCGGTACGGACGCGGCAGCGTTTACGTTGAATAAAACGTCGGGCGCCGGTATTACCGCCGGAAGCACCGACAGCGTAAACTGGTCTGTCAGACCTACGGCTGCGGCCAGCAATACGCCAAAAACATACAACGCAAAAGCAGTCTTTACCTATGCCGGGGGAACTGCTGAGGCTGACATTACTATGACCGTCACTGCGGCGCCAGTCATCACAATAAGCGGGGATCCCCAGAGCGCTACCATACTCACAGGCAGCTCCGTTAACCTCACAACTACCGCCACGGCCAGCGACGGGGGTACGCCCACCTATACATGGTACAGATGCTCCAACGTCGGCGGCACCGTTGCCGAACAGGTTGGCACAAACAGCAGCACATATACCTTCAGCAGCCAGACCGCGAATACGTATTATTTCAAGTGCGTCGTCTCCTATTCCGGCGCCGTCAGCCAGACTACCGATGTGGCCACAGTTACCGTCTCCGGCACCGCCGATGTAGGTATCTCCATTCCCAGCATTTCGGCCAACGTGGGCTATACGGCGGCCAGCGTCCTTAAGGATATCACCATCTCCAATACGGGAACCACCGCTGTCACCATCAACAGCGTCGCGGTCAACGGCAGCAACTTCACTGTCACCGGCGGCAGCAATGGAATGAGCCTGGGCGTGGGCAACAATACCACGGCCTGGAAGATACAGCCCAATACGGGATTGAGCGCCGGCACCTACTCCGCCACTGTGACCGTCACCTATAATACCACCAGAACTCTCTCCGCCTCCGTGGTGTTCACAGTCAGCGCGCCGGTCTCCGTCACTCCCGACAGCCTCAGCTTCCCCGCTCTGTACGAGGGCTACACCTCTCCGGGCAGCCTCAACTTTACCGTCACCAACAATACCGGCGCCGCTGTGGTGCTGGACGTGGTCAGCAACCTTGGCACAAATACCCGCTTCAACTTTGCGGCCAGGTGCTCTGCCGGCAGCGGCAGGTCGTCCTACGCTGTCAGCCCCAAGACCGGACTCAGGGCCTCCACAGCGCCCTATACCGAGACGCTCACCTTCTATAACGGCAGTACCGTCGTCAAGACCGTTACGGTCTCCGTAACGGTGCAGAGCTCCGCCAACTACGCCTTTACCAGGGGCATGGGCCAGTACTGGTATATGGGCTCCTCCAAGCTGATGACCTTCGAGTGCAACGGCAGCTACAGTAAGTTCCTGGGCATAACCATAGACGGGAAGTATGTATTCACCCGTGACGGCGACGAGCTGTATGACGGCGCCGGCGACCTTGTGGGCTGGTGTGCCGAGGGCAGCACCATCGTCACCTTCTCCCGCTATCTCCAGAACTCCTTCGGTGCCGGCAGGTACAACCTGCGCTTCAACTATACCGATGGCTATGTTGACACCTACTTCAGAGTGTATAACCGCACGGGAAGTCCTCCCACCGGCGACACCAGCAACATGGCCCTTTGGGTGGGCCTGCTGGCCTGCTCTGCAGTGGCCGCCATAGTCGTCGTGCCCAAACTGATCAAGCGCAAGGGCAAGACAGAGTAAGAAACTAAACAACCATAAAATGGCCGGAAACCTGACGCAGGTTTCCGGCCATTTTATGGCTTCCCATAAGAGAAAGCCTTCGCTGATGCTGCCCTTTAAAGGCTTCCCATTGGGGGAAGCTCCCGCGCAGCGGGTGATGAGGGTGTGCGTTTTATTCAGCGGCGTCATACTTCTATAGTATGTACTCCGCCGATGACGCGGCGGGGTCGTGGGCGGCCAGTACAGCCATACAGTCCTTATCCATGCTGCGCTCCCGGATCCAGCGCAGGCATTTCAGCTGGGCCTCGGGGTTGAAGCCGTAGCCTGGTACCCGCAGCTCCTGCCAGCTCCGGCTGTCAAAGGCGGCGTCCGCCGTCAGCAGCACATAGCCGTTCTCCCCCCGTACCAACGCCCCGAACTGTCCGTCGGTGTGACCGGGAAGGTGGATAAGTATAAGGCTGCCGTCGTCAAAGAAATCCTTGGTCCACAGGAAGGGGCCAATGTCCGTGCCCTTGAACCAGAAGGTCTCCAGCCTGTCCGAAAGCCACAGCGACTTGGGCTGGCGCAGCTTGTATACGGTCCGGCTGCTCCACCAGTAGTCCTCCTGGGAGCACAGGATGTGCTTCGCCTCCCCCAGCGCCCTGAGCCCGCATACGTGGTCGGCGTCCAAATGACTCAGCAGCACCCAGTCTATGTCCGACGGCCGCAGCCCCAGCTCCCCCAGCCTCTCGTCCACAGCCTCACCCTTTGGCACAGTGGGGAGGTAGAATCCGGCCAGAGGCGCCGTCATCACCGCGGCGGAGGCGGCGGTGCTGTATACGCCCTGGGGAGAGAGCTCCCGGCACAGACCCGCGTCAAAGAGCAGCCGCCCCTTTGGGTGCTCAATAAGAAAGCAGTTCACCGGCCGCGTCTCCCTCTCCCGCTGCGGCGTCAGCGCCTTGGCTGCGGGCAGATAGAAGCGGCTCCCCTCGGCTGCGGCCTTGGGGAGAAAAACGCTGCCGCAGCGAAGCGCCTTTATCCTTATATGTGGATACCTTGACACGGCATTACGACCTTTCCTGACCATGTGGTCAAATAATGTTAGCATTATCTGCCGGCAATGTCAAGCCCGCAGCGGTGAATTCTGGAAAACTACTCCAAGCAATGAAATAAATAACAAATATGGCATAATTTATTGAAAATTAACTGAAGCTGCGTTATAATGTAAGTGAACACATACATAGCGCGGCAGGAATGCTGCTTGCCAATGTATGGCAATC
>CAYSFK010000063.1:0-11160 GCA_964430345.1 uncultured Oscillospiraceae bacterium
AATATGGGCGCGGAGCTGGGCGCTACCACCACCGTATTCCCCTCAGACAGCATGACCAGAGCCTTTCTCCGTGCCCAGGGCAGGGAGCAGGACTATACGCCGCTGGAGAGCGACGCCGACGCGGAGTATGACAGAGTTGTGGAGATAGACCTGTCCGCGCTTGAGCCCCTTATTGCCTGCCCCCATATGCCCGACAAGGTGGTGACGGTGGAGAGTGTGTCGGGAATGAAGGTAGACCAGGTCTGTATAGGCTCCTGCACAAACTCGTCCCTGTACGATATGCTCAAGGCGGCGGCGCTGCTTAAGGGCAGGACGGTTCACCCGGAGGTCAGCCTCTCCGTGTCCCCCGGCTCGAAGCAGGTGCTGTCCATGCTGGCCGACAGCGGCGCTCTGACGGATATCATAGCCTCCGGGGCAAGACTGCTGGAGTGTGCCTGCGGCCCCTGCATAGGCATGGGCTTTTCCCCCAATTCCGGCGGCGTCAGCCTGCGCACCTTTAACCGCAACTTTGAGGGGCGCAGCGGCACGGCGGACGCCAGGGTGTATCTGGTCTCGCCGGAGACGGCGGTGGCCTCTGCCATCACAGGTGTGATAACCGACCCCCGCAGTCTTGGAGAGATGCCGCCGGTGTCCATGCCGGAAGCCTTCAGGATAGACGACAGCGCCGTGCTGCCCCCGGCTCCGGCGCAGCAGTCGGCCTCGGTGGAGGTGCTGCGGGGACCCAACATAAAGCCCCTGCCGGAAAGCGCGCCCCAGCCGGACAGCCTGAGCGCGCCCCTGCTTTTGAAGCTGGGCGACAATATCACCACCGACCATATCATGCCTGCCGGTTCAAAAATACTGCCCTACCGCTCCAACATTCCCTATCTGTCCAGGTTCTGCTTCTCCGTCTGCGACGAGAGCTTCCCGGAGCGGGCCAAGGCAGCCGGAAGCTGCTTCGTGCTTGGCGGCGTGAACTACGGTCAGGGCTCCTCAAGGGAGCACGCGGCGCTTGTGCCGCTGTATCTGGGCGTCCGCGCCGTTATCGCCAAGAGCTTCGCCAGAATACACGCGGCCAATCTCATTAACGCCGGAATAATGCCTCTGTGTCTTGAGGATCCCGCGGACTATGAAAAGCTCAGTCAGGGCGACAGCCTGTCGATAACCGGCGTCCACCGGGGTATGGAGAGCGGCAGCATGACGCTGACAGACGAGACAACAGGGGAGAGCATTCCGCTTGTATGCACTTTCACGGAAAGACAGCGGGCTATTCTCAAGGCCGGCGGACTGCTGGCCTATACCAGAGAGCAGTAGAGGGAGAGGGAAATGGACGAAGTAAACTATATTGAAAGCGCCGTGGAGGCTTTCCGCCGTCTGCTTACCGAGCAGATAGCGCGCAGCGAGCATATTGCCGGTACCAATGCGCCTAAAAACTACAGCGCTCTGCCCCATATCCGGGTGGGCCTCATAGGCGGCGACGGTATCGGCCCCATGATAGTTGGACAGGCGCAGCGGGTCATGAAGGCGCTGCTGTCCCAGGAGCTGGAGAGCGGCAGGGTAGAGCTGGTGAACATAGAGGGCCTGACTATAGAAAACCGGCTCCTTAAGGGCGAATCCGTACCCCGGGATATCATGACCCGGATAAAGAGCTGTGACGTTATCCTCAAGGGCCCCACCACCACACCCAAGGGCGGCACTATGGAGAGCGCCAATGTCACGCTGCGTCGGGAACTGGATCTGTACGCCAATATCCGCCCGATATGTGTGCCCGATAAGAATATCGACTGGGTATTCTTCCGGGAGAATACAGAGGGCGAGTATGTCCTTGGCAGCAGGGGAGTGGAGATACCGGGAAAGCTGGCCATGGATTTTAAGGTCACCACCGACGCCGGTACCCGGCGCATCGCCAGAGCGGCGCTGGACTACGCCAGAAAGAACGGCAAGACCAGCCTGTCCATCGTGACCAAGGCCAACATCATGAAAAAGACCGACGGCCGCTTTTCAAGGCTCTGCCGGGAGGTGGCGGAGGATTATCCTGATATCGTCTGTGACGACTGGTACATCGACATTATGTGCGCCAATCTGGTGAATGAAAGCGTCCGCAGCCGCTTTCAGGTCTTTGTACTGCCCAATCTCTACGGGGACATCATCACCGACGAGGCCGCTCAGCTCCAGGGGGGCGTAGGCACCGCCGGCAGCGCCAACGTGGGCGACGAGTACGCCATGTTCGAGGCTGTCCACGGCTCGGCCCTGCGCATGATGGAGGAGGGCAGGGGAGACTATGCCAACCCCTCCAGCATCCTCAAGGCAACGGAAATGCTGCTCCGGCATATCGGCTATCCCGAAAAGGCGGACAGGCTGGCCGCCGCATTAGTGGTATGCGGCGATACGGAGCGCCGGCTTATAATGACCGGCAGCGCAGACGGCGCCACCTGCCGAGAGTTTGCGGACTATGTAATGGAGACGCTGGACAGATATTAAAGCCTTTCCCTTTGATAAGCGCTGGTTTATCCTTTTAACGCCATAGGGCGGGCTGAGGCATTACCTCCGGCAATAAAGCATCCCCGGTACGGTTGAATTCGCGTATTCACCGTCCGGGGATGCTTTATTATCCCGATTGAAATTCTCTGCCAGCTGTCGTATAATGTCCAAGGAAAGAAGGTGCTGTCCATGAAATACCCCATAGACATAAAGGAGCGTGTAATGCTGGGCGGGCAACCGCAGACCATACATATCTGGGGCACAGACGCCGCGAACCCGGTGCTGCTTATCCTTCACGGCGGCCCCGGTGTGCCAAATCGGTATTCCATCCCGGAAACGCACAGCGACCTGTTTTCGGACTTTACGGTGGCGGCATGGGACCAGCGGGGCACCGGAGGCTCCTACTTTGGCTGCGACCCGGAGACCCTGACCCTGAAGCAGCTTATAAGCGACTGCGCGGAGCTTATAGACTATCTCTGCCAAAAGCTTAAAAAGCGCAAGCTATTTCTCCTGGGCGGCAGTTGGGGCACGGAGCTTGGTACCTTTGTCTGCCGGGACTATCCCGACAGAGTGGCCGGTTACGTAGGCTACGGGCAGGTGGTCAACGGCATTGAAAACGAGAAGCGCTCCTATAGCTTTACCCTGAACAAAGCCCGGGAGGCCGGGGACATGAAAAGCCTATCGGAGCTGGAGCGGGTGGGCCCGCCGGTAAACGGCCAGTATAACCCGGTGTTCGAGGGGCTTATGACCCAGCGCCGTATCCTCAGCAAATACGGCGGACACACGGTGAAGAAGGAGAGCTATCTCAAGGGCACGGCCCTGCCCATCTTGCGCTCGAAGGAGCTGACGGCGGCGGAGAAGTACGGCGTACTGCGGGGCTATAAGCTCTGCCTGAGCCGTATGTGGCCCACTTTGGTGTATTATAACTTTACTGCCGAGGCCATGGAGTTCAAAATGCCCTACTATATCTTTCAGGGCAGGCTGGACGAAAACACCCCCGCCTCGCTGATACAGGAGTACTTCGACTCTATAAGCGCCCCGGACAAGGCGCTGGTATGGTTCGAGCGCTCCGCCCACGGCCCTCTGGGTGAGGAGCCGGAAAAATTCAAGAGCCTGCTGCGGGAGAAGCTGCTGCCTATCGCGGCGAAAGAGGGTATATGAAAACTATCTCCAACGGAAAGATATGCGTTCTCTGCCTGGGTGACTTTGCCCGAGGCCTCATAAACGGAATCATCACCAGCTATCTGCTGACCTTTTTTATCCCGGTGAATTCCGGCACCACCCTGCCCCAGTTTTTCCTGAACGCGGCGCTGGTGATGGCGATCATCCGGGGCCTGGGCACCGTCATAGACGCTGTGACGGACCCCTGGGTGGCCAACCTCTCCGACAACTGCAAGGCAAAGCTGGGTCGGCGCATCCCCTTCATGCGCTGGGCCGCCCTGCCCTACGGCCTGTTCTGCCTGCTGGTGTTCTTCCCGCCGGTGCGGGGCATAAGCGTGGTAAACGCCGTCTGGGTGGGCGCGATGCTGGCGCTGTACTATCTGTTCTCCACCCTTTATAACATCCCCTTCAGCGCCCTTCAGGCAGAGATAGTAAACGAGCCCAGGAAGCGGGTCTTTCTCTACACCATGGTCAGCGCCTTTTACGTGCTGTCCTCGGCTCTGGTGTTCTGCACCTCCATGGCCAAGGGCATACTTATGAACAGCGGTGTAAGCGAGCTGTGGGCTCTGCGCATTCCCTTTGCGGTATTCTGCGCCCTGGGGGCGGTGGCGGCTGTCATCCCGGCCTTTGTTATAAAAGAGCGGGACTATGTTTCGCCCAAGCCCTATCACCAGTCGGTGCTCCAGGCCTTGCGGGCCACCTTCTCCTATCCCGATTTTACGGTCATCACCGTGGGCTATCTGGTGATGTGGATAGCCTTTACCTTCTTCAATACCGCCGAGGTGTATTACATCACAAACCTGTTGGCTTTGGAGGACAAATGGGTCACCTATGTGACTATCATATCCATAGCCGTGGGCGTGGCCACCTATCCGCTGGTAAACATCCTGGCCAGGAAGTCGGGGAAGAAGCCTCTGCTGCTGGGCGCCTGTATCACCTATGTGCTGCTATACTGCGCCATATATAATTACGGCTTCGTGGTCTCGGCCATCGGCGCCGTGCCCTTTGCCATACTTATCGGTCTGGTAATTGCCTTCCCTATAGCCATTACGAATATAATACCCTCCTCCATCTTTGCTGACCTTGCGCAGTACGACAGCATTATTACCGGGGAAAACCGGGCGGGTATGTTCTTCGCTGCCAGAAACTTCGCAAATAAGCTGTGTCAGGCGGTGGTGGTCATCGTCTGCTCCCTGCTGCTGGGCAAGGGCGTCAGCGGCTCCGGCGGCGCTACGGCACAGGGGGTGCGGCTCACGGCGCTGGTGGCGATGGCGTTCGTGGCCGCCGCCGTGGCCATATACTGCTTCTACGACGACAGGAAGATAATGTCCGTAATAAATGATAACAACAAAGGAATGAAAGAATAATATGCCGAGTATTAAATTTGCCAGGCTCCGCCCCACGGCGGTGCTGCCCTCCAAGCGTGACGAGGATTCGGACTACGACCTGTACGCCTGTTTTGAGGAGGAGGACTTTGAGATACCCCCCTACAGCACCCGTTATATACCCACCGGCCTTATCAGCGCCTTTGACAAGAGCCTGGGCGTCAAGTTCGAGGAGCGAGGCAGCAACTCCAAGTGGTGCGGCATAGTCCAGTCCGGCGTGGTTGACAGCGGCTACCGCGGGGAGTGGTTTGTGGCCATGTATAACGGGAACCCTTTGCCGGTTTACATAACAAAGTCGGTGGATCAGGTGGAGCGAACCGAGGACGCGGTGCTGGTGCCGTACTCCAAGGCCGTCTGTCAGTTCAATGTCCGCCTCATCCCGGAGATAGAGCTGGAGGAGGTCTCCGCCGAGGAGGTAATGTCGGAGAAAAGCAGCCGGGCTGACGGCAGGCTGGGCAGCAGCGGCAAATAAAGAGCTATATACACACGAAAACGGTGATGCGACAGAATGGGATGCATTTTGACGCACCACCGTTGGCATATCTTTTACTGGATATGGAACCTTCCGGGGATTTATGTCGTCATGTAAGCAGGGGATTTAAGAAATATTATGTAAATTGATTTGCCGCTGCCCTTGCGGCGAAATAAGCACTGTGATATAATTGTCGAAGAAATCCCGAAAAGAGGTCAAAATGATGAAAAGAAAGATAAAACTGCTTGCGCTGCTTGCCCTTATAGTCTGCCTTGCGCTGTCGGCTATGGCCGTGCCCGCCGGGGCTGACTATACATATTCTTATAATCTGGGCCAGACTATAGACAAGACCGCGGTCTATACTGCCGCCTCCCAGATAAGCTCGTACACGATAGCCAGCGGGCGGCTGCCCTCCGGCGTGCTGCTGAATAACGACGACACCAAAATATACATTTCCGGCTCCGCCGGTGAAGCGGGCAGCTTTCCCTGCGGCCTGAATATTACTACGGCGGAGGGTACGCTTTCCATAACCTTCACCCTGAACGTCATTGCGCCCACGCCCACGCCTACCGCCGCTCCCGTTATCACCGCCGCGCCTACAGCCACCCCGGTGCCTACCACTGCCCCGAAGATAACCAAGCATCCCACCGGTGAGACCGTGGAGGTAGGCGGCACGGCCAAGTTCATTGCCAGGGCAGAGAACGCCACCAGCTTCGTATGGCGCATAGTCAGCGCGGACACCACCAATACCGTTCTGGCTCAGGACGCACCCGGCTATTTCGGCAGCGTCAAGGTCTCCGGTCTGGACTCCGAAATGCTGGTGCTCAGCAATATCCCCAAGAACATGGATGGCTGGAGCGTTGAGTGCAAGTTCACAGGCCCCGGCGGTACCAGCTTTACCAACGGCGCCGTCATCCGCGTGGCCACAGCTGCCAATACCAACAATACTAATAAGCCCACCGCTACCACGGCCCCCAGCGGCACCGTCAAGGCGGCCACCATCTCCGCCCAGCCCAAGGGAGTGGAAGCACAGGTAGGCAATAACGCGACTTTGTCCGTTACCGCCGCCTCCCCCGACGGCGGCAAGCTCAGCTATCAGTGGTATTCTTCCACCACGGACAGCCGCGCCAATATCGTCTCCATCGCCGGGGCTACCGACAGCAGCTATACTCCGCCCCAGACGGAGGGGGTCACCTACTACTGCGTGGCTGTGACCAACAGCAAGAATAACTCCAACAGTGCCGCCACCTATTCGCAGATGGTTGCCGTGCGCTATACCTCTGCCGCCGCCACGGCTGCCCCGGCGGTCTCGCCCCTGCCCAGTTCCACTGTGCTGACCTCTATGCAGCCGGCGGCCACGGCGGAGCCCAATACGGATGTAAACTCCAATAACTCCGGCAACAGCCGCTACAGCTTCAGCGCCTCTCTTATCTTCTTCGCAATAACCGGCGTTGTGGCTATCATCGCCATGGTGGTCATTATCATCTACATCAAGAAGTCCGGCAAGGACGAGTAATGATTCCGAAAATTCAGTAATATCGAGCCTTAATACCAGGAGCCGCTGAGATTGCTTTTGCAGTCTCAGCGGCTCCTAGTGTTTTCTTATCTCAAATAATCCTTAATAGGCGTCAGCCCCAGGTCAATAAGCTCCGGGCTCTCCACCGGGCCCAGCTCGGTCAATGTTCCCGCGCTGTATTCAAGCTCGTATTGTCCGGCTTCCGCTGCGCTGTTTGCCCAGTCGGTAATCACTCTGCCCGAAGCGTCCAGAAAATAGCGCTGCCGCTCTTGGGACTGGAGCACCTGCACCGGCTGACCGTCCGCAATGGTGTACAGATCGAACAGTACATTTTTCAGGTACTCGTCCTCGCTTATGGCGCCTATGAGCAGCTCCATGCTGCCGTCCCCGTCCAGGTCGGCGTATCTCCAGCCCACATTCATAAGCGGGTCGCCCTCATAGGAGTAGAGACAGAGAAAGCACAGCTCCGAATTGAACAGAGCCTCCGCGTCCAGAGGTTTACTGAGAGTGTCATAGTAGCTTCTGATTATGGGCTCGTATATGCCTACCCACGGTTCCTGCCCGTCCTCCGTCGGCGTGGCCTCGGGCGTCGGTTCGCTCTCCGCCGCGGCAGGGAGCTGGGGGGCTGTCGTTACAGCCTCGGCCTCTATGGGCTCCTGCCCTCCGCAGCCGGCCAAAACAGAAATTGCCAGCGCCAGAGCGGCGCATGATGTAAACAGTCTTTTCATTGATGCCTCCATAGTATTTCGTGCTGAAAAGTTTTATCACTAAAAGAGGTCTGCGTCAAGCGCTTTTAATTATTATTAAGCAAAAGCCGTCAGTTAAAGCTGTCTGCTCCCAGGGAGAAAAGCCGCTCCACCCGTGCCCGGAGCTCCCGGTGCTCCTGCGTTTCTAAATCGGGGTCGCCTTCCAGCACAAGCCTTGCCTCGTCCTGAGCGAGCCTCAGTATATCCATATCCGCCCCCAGGTCGGCCACGTGCATTTCCGGCAGGCCGTGCTGCCGTGCCCCGAAGAAATCACCGGGGCCGCGAAGCCGCAGATCCTCCTCGGATATTTTGAAGCCGTCGTTGGTCTTGCACATTATATCCAGCCGTGAGCGCACTTCCTCGCCCTGCCCGTCAGAGACCAGTATGCAGTAGCTCTTGCGCTGCCCCCGGCCTACCCGGCCCCGAAGCTGATGGAGCTGACTGAGTCCGAAGCGCTCCGCGTTCTCCACCACCATCAGCGACGCGTTGGGCACATCCACGCCCACCTCTATCACCGTGGTAGAAACCAGAACGTCCGTTTCTCCCGCCGCGAAGGCCGCCATCACCGCCTCCTTCTCCCGTGCCTTCATCCTGCCGTGGACGCAGGCCACCCGGAGCTGGGGAAAGGCCAGAGACAGGGCCTGGGCGTGTTCCTGGGCGGATTTCAGCTTAAGCGGCTGTTCCTCGTTCTCCTCCACCATGGGACACACCACGAATACCTGACCGCCAAGCTGCACCTGCTTGAGGATGAAGCCGTTGAGCCGCTGGCGGTAGCTCTCGTCCACCGCGAAGGTGTCCACTTTTGTGCGCCCCGGCGGCAGCTGGTCTATCACCGATATATCCAGGTCGCCGTAGATTATCAGAGCCAGAGTCCGGGGTATGGGCGTGGCCGACATTACCAGCACGTGGGGGCTCTGGCCCTTGCTAATAAGAGCTGAGCGCTGGCTCACGCCAAAGCGGTGCTGCTCGTCGGCTATTACCAGAGCCAGCCGGTTGTATTCCACATCCTCGCTGAACAGGGCGTGGGTGCCGATGATAAGGTCCAGCTGGCCCGCCTTGAGCTTAGCCACCAGCTCCCGCTTTTCCTTTGCTTTCGTAGAGCCGGTAAGCTTTCCGATACGCAGACCAAGAGGCCCAAGCAGAGCGCTGAGGCTGTTATAATGCTGCTCCGCCAGTATCTCTGTCGGCGCCATCATGGCGCTTGTCAGCCCGCTTTGGCTGCACTGCCAGATAAGCGCCGCCGCCACAAGGGTCTTGCCGCTGCCTACGTCACCCTGTACAAGCCTGTTCATTACCTTGCCGGAGCGCATATCCGCCGTGGCCTCGTCAATGGCCCGCCGCTGGGCCCCGGTGGGGGAGAAGGGCAGGGCGCTCCAAAAGGGACCCATGTCCGCCGCGTCTATGCGGATGCCGTCCTCTTGCCGACGCTGGCCCCGCATTTTGCCCAGAGCGCAGGCCAGTACAAAAAGCTCCTCGAATATCAGCCGCCGCCGGGCCAGCTCCAGTGCGTCGAAGTCAGCGGGGAAGTGTATGTTTTTGTATGCGTATCGGGCCGCGGCCAATCTGCAGCGCTCCCGCAGCGCCTCCGGCAGGGTCTCCGGCAGCTCGCTAAGACAGCTGTCCAGCCCGACCTCTACAGCCTGACGGATCACGTTCTGCCCCAGTCCGGCGCGGCTCCTGTAGACGGGCACGATACGACCCACCGCGCCCTTTGCGGAGCCCTCCTTTTCGTAGACCGGGTTTACCATGCTGCGTCTTGCGCCGCTGAGCTCGACCTTCCCGTAGAAGCAGCAGCTGTCGCCTCTGTGGAGGTTATCCTTTACGTAGGGCTGGTTGAAGAAGGTCAGCTCCATGGAGCCGCTGTTGTCTACCGCCCGGAGCTTGACTATGTCCAGGCCCCTTCTTATCCGGGACAGCCTGGGCTCCTCCGCCACCAGCGCCCTTACACATACCGTCTCTCCCTCAAGGGTCTGGGCTATCTCCTTGAAGCTGCTCCTGTCCTCGTATCTTCTGGGGAAAAAAGAAATAAGGTCATAGAGAGAAAAGACGCCCAGCTTGTTGAATGCCTGCGCCTTTTTCTCACCTATGCCCTTAATATATCTGACGGAAGTATCAAGCTCCATTGTCTTATTCGGTATATTTCAGCGTGTAGCTGTCATTTGCCAGTGTGAACTCCTCTATAAGCCCCTTGGTACAGATTATCTGATTATCCTTGGTCACCAGTATCATCTCAAAACCGCCGTAATTTCGCCAGTAGTTCAGCGCGGCGGTCTCACCCAGTATGAACATGGCGGTGGACAGGCAGTCCGCCAGCGTACCGTCCTCACACAGCACCGTGACCGACATCAGGGAGTTGCTTATGGGAGTGCCGGTCTTGGGGTTTATCAGGTGGTGATAGGTCTTGTTGTTGCGGGTGAAGAAGCGCTGATAGGTGCCGCTGGTGACTACAGCCGTTTCGCCCACGCTTATCACGCCCAGATAGCTGGATGTGTTGTTGGGGTCCTGTACCGCAACCTGCCAGTCTGTGCCGTCGGGCTTTTGGCCCAGAGTTTGAACATTGCCGCCCAGTGATACTATGCCGCTGGTCACTCCGGCCTGCTTCATGGCCTTTATGGCGTTCTCGGCGGCGCAGCCCTTGGCCACCGCCGCGAAGGATATCTGGGCGTAGGAGGGGAAGGACACCGTATAGGTGCCGGAGCTGGGGAAGCTGGTCAGCACCATCTGGTCAAAGCACTTCAGCGCAAGGTCGGATGCCAGCTCCAGGTCGGTGGGCACGTAGTATCTGCCGTCTGCGAAGCCCCAGCGCTTTATCACCGGGTAAAGCGTGGGGTCAAGGGCGCCGCCGCTCTGGTCGTAGACCGTTCTGGCCGTGCTCAGCATGGATGCCACAGGTGCCGAAACAGAGACGTTGGCGCCCTGAGCGTTGTTAATGGCATAGGCGATGCTGGTATCCAGATCCGGGTCCAGCATGGTATCCATGGACTGGATAACGCTCTGGGCGGCGTTAAGCCCGATCTCTGCATTGTTGCCGTAGGCGGTCAGGGTCATCACCGTGTCCATGGCAAAGACCTGCCGCTGTGACTGCTTTGTTTCACCGCAGGCGGCCAGAGACAGCAGCGCGCACAGGCAGAGCAGTATACATATGTATCTGTGACCGGTATTCAGATGCTTCATTGAGAGTATCGTTCCTTATAAAATAGTAGTGAGCGGAAAACTTTTGAATCGCCTCTTTACTTTATCCGGCAAGTTTGCTATAATACCCTTCGCAGCCGGAAAGAGCCGCCTGATTCACCGCGCAAAACTTATTATAGCAAATTTTCGGCTCAATGTAAATAACTCATATGTGCCCGTAGCTCAGCTGGATAGAGTGTCAGACTCCGACTCTGAAGGTCGCAAGTTCGAATCTTGTCGGGCATACCA
>CAYSFK010000064.1:0-10999 GCA_964430345.1 uncultured Oscillospiraceae bacterium
TGACCCCGGCGTTCAAGATGCGCTTCTGGAACATCGGCGCGGAGGGGCAGGTGCTTATGGGCGCTCTTGCCACCACCACCTGCATGGTTCTGCTGGGGGGGAAGCTGCCCAACTGGCAGGTAAATCTTATCATGATCGCCGCGGCGCTGCTGTCCGGCGCGGTCTGGGCCGCTATTCCCGCCGTATTTAAGGCCCGCTGGAACACAAACGAGACTCTGTTCACGCTGATGATGAACTATGTGGCCACCCAGCTTGTGGCCTACTTCGTGATAATTTGGGAATCCTCAAGAGGCTCCGGCAAGATGGGCATTATAAACCAGAGCACCCAGGCGGGCTGGCTGCCGGTGCTGCTGGAGAAGAAGCAGCTGCTGCCGGTGCTGGTGGCGGCGGCGCTGACGGTATTCGTGTATATCTACCTGAAATACACCAAGCACGGCTACGAGATCTCCGTTGTGGGAGAAAGCGAGCGCACCGCCCGCTACGTAGGCATCAAGGTGGAGAAGGTCATCATCCGCACGATGCTGCTCTCCGGCGCTCTCTGCGGCGTGGCGGGGCTTATTCTGGTGGGCAGCGTCAACCACACGCTCTCCATCAATATCGCCGGCGGCCAGGGCTTTACCGCCGTCATGGTGTCCTGGCTCGCCCAGTTTAACCCCTTCACCATGATTTTTTCCAGCTTTCTGCTGGTGTTCATGGGCAAGGGCGCTTCCGAGATAGCCACTCAGTTCAGCCTGAACGAGAGCTACTCCGATATACTTACGGGAATAATCCTGTTTTTTATCATCGGCTGCGAGTTCTTTATCAACTATAAGCTGAGCTTCCGCCGGACGCAGAAAAAGGAGGGCTGAGCAGATGTTTAATCTTTTGACCTTTATTCCGCGAGCGCTGGTGCAGGGCATACCGCTGCTCTACGGCAGCACCGGCGAGATACTCACCGAGAAATCCGGCAACCTGAACCTGGGCATACCGGGCATCATGTACGTAGGCGCCATCAGCGGCGTTATCGGCGCTTTCTTTTACGAGCAGAGCGTAGGCGGCAGCGTTAACGGCGTTCTGGCTGTGGCGATACCC
Source organism: uncultured Oscillospiraceae bacterium (assembly GCA_964430345.1). Taxonomy (GTDB): domain Bacteria; phylum Bacillota; class Clostridia; order Oscillospirales; family Oscillospiraceae; genus Limivicinus. The sequence goes on from CAYSFK010000064.1 coordinate 1,072, forward strand.
ATGCTGTCCTGCCTGCTGGGCTCACTGCTGATGGGTCTGCTGTACTGCTTTCTCACTGTCACCCTCAGAGCCAATCAGAACGTGACCGGTCTTGCCATGACCACCTTCGGCGTAGGCTTCGGCAACTTCTTCGGCGGCTCACTGATAAAGCTCTCCGGCAGTGAGAACCCCTCTATTGTCCTCTCCGCCACCAGCAGCTATTTCAGCCGCTCTATCTCCGGCCCGTCGCCGGAGGGCTGGTTTGCCAGGCTTTTTCTGAGCTACGGATTTCTGGCCTATCTGGCGGTGGTGATAGCCCTGCTGGCCTCCTATGTGCTGAGCCGCACCCGGGTGGGTCTGAATCTGCGGGCCGTGGGTGAAAACCCCGCCACAGCCGACGCCGCCGGCATAAACGTGAACAAATACAAATATACCGCCACCTGCGTGGGCAGCATGATAGCGGGCCTGGGCGGCCTGTACTATGTGATGGATTACGCCTGCGGCATTTGGTCCAACAACGCCTTCGGCGACAGGGGCTGGCTGGCCATCGCGCTGGTCATCTTCACAGTCTGGCGGCCCAGCGTCAGCGTATTGGCGTCCTTCCTGTTCGGCGGTCTGTACATCCTCCATGTTTTTCTGCCCAGCGGCTCCAATCTGGCCATCAAGGAGATATACAAAATGGCCCCTTACGTGGTGACCATACTGGTGCTTATCGTCACCTCCATGCGGGAGAAGCGTGAGGACCAGCCCCCCGCCTCCCTGGGCCTGGCCTATTTCCGGGAGGAACGTTAGCGCCGCACGGCAGGCAATTATAAATTATATTTTTTGGATCCCATGAGAAGTCGGATATTCTCATGGGATTCAAGTTTAAGGAGATATATATTGACTATAATTAAACTATAGTTTATATTATAGTTTATGTCGTGATTATTATAGTTTATATCGTGGGGGTGTAAAGTGTCTATCAGCAAGGAAAAGCGAGAGTCCGTTATTACCGGGATAATCGAGGGCATAGGGCGGGAAGAGGACGGGTTTTCCCCCGCCGCTCTGGCAGAGAAGGAACAGCTCTCCGTTCAGAGCATATACAGATATCTTAGTCAATTGGAGACGCAGGGACGTGTCACAAAAATCAAGGACGGCAGGCGCAGCGTCTACAAGCTGGCGGAGGATTGCCTGTCCCTCAGCTTCCCCGTGGAAGGGCTTTCCGAGGATGTGGTCTGGAAGCGGCACGCCGCGCCCTTTTTCGCAGAGCTGCCGGATATTGCCCGGACAAATCTGATGTATGCGTTTACCGAGATGCTCAACAACGCCATTGACCACTCTCAGGGCTCCGAGGTGGGGCTAATGCTCCAGAAAAACGGTTTTAAGGCCACGGTCTGGATAATGGATGACGGCGTGGGCATATTTGCCAAGATAGCGGCAGCTCTGAACCTGGAGGAAAAGAGCTTTGCTGTGCTGGAGCTGGCTAAAGGCAAGTTTACCACGGAGCCCAGCAGTCACACCGGCGAGGGCATTTTCTTCAGCTCCAAGGTGGTGGACGAATTTGCCATAATGTCTGACGGGCTGGTCTTTCTCGCCGGGCAATCCGCACGGGAACCCTTTTTGTACAAGGACGCGGAGGAGGATTTTGACAACGGCACAACGGTTATTATATCCATTTTTTATGGACATTCCGAACCGTCCAGTGAGGTGTTCGACAGATTTACCCAAGCGCCGGAGGACTACGGCTTCTCCAAGACGCTGGTTCCCGTTCGTCTGCTGGAATACGGCGACGACTCCCCAGTGCTGGTCTCCCGCTCCCAGGCCAAGCGGCTGATGCTGCGCTTTGAGCGCTTCCAGAACATTATCCTGGATTTCGACGGAATAGCAGAGATAGGCCAAGGCTTCGCCGACGAGCTGTTCAGGGTGTTTCCTTCCCTACACCCCGGCACAACGCTGAATCCGGTCAACTGCAGCGAACAGGTGTCAAGGATGATACTCCGTGTCACCCGGCAGTCGTAACAAAACCCCCGCGCCTCACGGCGCGGGGGTTCATTTTCATAGAGCCGGGATCACTTCTCGGCGGGGACCTCGTCCTTCTCCTTGGAGAGCATGACGTTGGTGAGTATGCCCAGTATCAGGGCGCAGGCCACGGTGCGAATCTCCACCGCGCCGAAGCTGACGGTCATGTTGCCCACACCGGCGATGAATATAACGGAGGCCACAAAGAGGTTGCGGTTCTTGTTGAGGTCCACGGGCTGGAGCATCTTGAGGCCGCTGGCGGCGATGAAGCCGTACAGTGCGAAGCACACGCCGCCCATGACGCAGGCGGGGATGGTCTGCAGGAAGGCCACCAGCGGGGTTATCATGGAGAAGATGATGCAGGCGATGGCCGCGCCCCAGATGCTGACGGTGGAGGCGTTGCGGGTGATGGCCACGCAGGCGATGGACTCGCCGTAGGTGGTGTTGGGGCAGCCGCCGAAGAAGGCGCCGACCATGGAGCCGATGCCGTCGCCCAGCAGGGTACGGGTCAGACCGGGGTTCTCGATAAGGTTCACGCCGATTATGGTGGAGAGGTTCTCATGGTCGGCCAGATGCTCGGCAAAGACCACGAAGGCCACGGGAACATAGGCGGCGAACAGGGTCAGCAGGTAGGTGCCGGTGACGCCGGCAAAGTCGGCCTTGGTGAAGGAAAACGCGGGCAGGGAGACGAAGGAATCCACCGTGGTCAGGGCGCTGTAGTCGATGACCACCAGTGCGGCGTTGCCGGTGGCCTTGCCGATAAGGGCGAAGATGCTGGCCGCGGCGTAGCCCGCCAGTATGCCGATTATAAAGGGTATGAGCTTCATCATCTTCTTGCCGTAGGTGGAGGCGGCCATGGTGACGGCCAGGGTTATCAGCGCGCAGATAAGGGCCACGTAGGTGGAGCCGCCCTCCACGCTGGATTTCAGCGCGTCGCTGACGGCGTTGGAGGCAAGGCTCAGTCCGATGATGGCCACCGTGGGCCCTATGATGACGGGGGGCATCAGCTTGCCTATCCACTTGACGCCGCAGAACTTCACCGCGATGGCGATTATCACGTACACCAGACCGGCCATAAAGGCGCCTATCACCAGGCCGGCGTAGCCGATGGACATGGAGGCCGCGCCGCCGAAGGCGGAGAACATGGAGCCAAGGAAAGCAAAGGAGGAGCCCAGGAACACAGGGCTGCCGCTTCTGGTAAAGAGCAAATATACGATGGAGCCGAAGCCGGCGCCGAACAGTGCGGCGGAGGCGGTCATATCCGAGCCGGTCACCTGATTGACCACTGCGGGCACCGCGATGGTAGCCGCCATGATGGCCAGCAGCTGCTGTATAGCGAACAGCACTACCTGCCCGAACTTGGGCTTGTCCTTGATCCCGTAAGTCAGATTCATTTCAAATCTCCCTTTCTTTTTCCCGTGGTTGTTTATATAAAATTGTATTGCGCTTGACGTATCGGCACTGTTTGTGCCGCTTGGTAAACTATCGTTACCGTTGTGTAAGCTTCTCTGGGATATGGCAACTCAGCTTCGCTCCAGCTCCATGAGGTAAACGCCGGTTTCCCCGTCGTATTCCGGAAGCCTGACCTCCACCAGCTCGCTGCGGGAGGTGGGGATGTTCTTGCCCACATAGTCCGCCCGAATAGGCAGCTCCCTGTGGCCTCTGTCCACCAGCACCGCCAGCTGTATGCTGCGGGGGCGGCCGCAGGAGAACACCGCCTCAATGGCGGCTCTGGCGGTGCGCCCGGTGTAGAGCACGTCGTCGAAAAGTATCACGTCCCTGTCGTTTACGTCGAAGGGCAGCTCCGTGCGGCGCACCGTGGGGCTCTCGGAGATGACGCTCAGATCGTCCCGGTAGAAGCCTATGTCTATGGTGCCGCAGGGCAGGACTGTGTCCTCTATCTTTTCGATGTTCGCCCGAATACGGTCGGCGATGGGCCCGCCGCGGCGGAGTATGCCCACCAGCAGCACATTGTCCACGCCCTTGTTCTTCTCCGCTATCTCGTGGGCGATGCGCATAAGCGCCCGGTTAAGCGCCGCCTCGTCCATTATCTGAGCCTTCAGCCTCACAGCCGTCCCACCCCCGTATTGGTTTTTCGCAACAAAAAATGCCCTGCCGCTTTCCGGCAAGACACACAAAGATGAGGACGCACAGACGCACCCCTACCGTATGAGCGATTTTGCCGGCATCTCAGTACCGAAGCTTAAAAATCTGTTCAAGTGCATTATAGGTTAGCCCGCAGGAAAAAGCAAGGCTTTTTTTCACTTCGTTCTATTTAGAGAACTTGACCATATTCGGCCTGCTTCTTTTGTGGATTATTACGGGACATCGCCGAGATTTAAGAATTCTTTGCTTGAAATTGCCGCCCTGCGGTGATACTATCAAAGACCCTAAGAGACACAGTATATATGGAGGAACAACTTTGAAAAAGCTTATTTTGCTGCTGACAGCGCTTACTATGCTGCTGAGTCTGGCCGCCTGTACCGACGAGGTGGAGGTGAGCGTTCAGGAGACCCCGGCGCTGGAGCCCTTCTTCACCGCCGCCCCGGCGGAGACTCCCGCTCCCGCCGACGCGCCCGCCGACAATAGCGCTGATACTGCCGCCCAGCTCCAGGCGCTGGACGCCCTGCTTACGGATATCACCGACAGTGTGCGTCCCGGCAGCTCCGGCTGCTCGCTGAGGGCAACACGCTGCGCCGCGGCGCTGCTGGACTGGTCGACCGACTGCGCCGTGGGCGCCGAGGAGATCGAATCCGCCGTCAGCCAATGGATGAGCGCTCAGGATGCGGACCGGCTTTCAATATTCACCGAGAGCATGAGCTTCCTGTCCGACACTCTGCCGGAGCTTCAGGGCGACAACGCCCAGGACGCCTTGGAGTCCGCCGGAGTCAGCGACAGCGGCTATCCCTGGAGCGAGGCTGCATACCAAAACGCGCAGCTTATCCTCAACGCGGCAGAAAATTAGAGGAACCCCCCTTTCCGGCTGGAAAGGGGGGCGTCTTTTTATAATTACCACTCCAGGTTCTTTTCCGTCTCCTTGGAGAATACATGGGCCACGCTGCCGCTGAAGCCGAAGCTTATGGCCTGACCTATATTATACTGCACGAAGGATTCCGTGGTCGGGACGATAATAATTACATCCCTGCCCTCGGCGGTCACGTGCAGGTGCACGGAGGAGCCCATCATCTCCGACACGTCCACCTTGGCGGGGACGCCGTTTTCCGTCAGCACAGTGTGCTCCGGCCGTACGCCCAAGGTGACCTCCTGAGCCTCCACCTTGTTGGCGGTCAGACGGGCCTGCTTCTCCGGGCTCAGCTCCACCTTCAAGCCGGCCAGCTCCACAAAGTACTTACCGCCCTCCAGCAGCAGCTTCGCGTCGAAGAAGTTCATCTGGGGAGTGCCGATAAAGCCTGCCACGAACAGGTTCTCCGGGTTATTAAACACCTGCTGAGGTGTGCCTATCTGCTGGATGTAACCGTCGCGCATAATGACTATCCTGTCGCCCAGGGTCATGGCCTCGGTCTGGTCGTGGGTGACGTAGATAAAGGTAGTATTGATACGTTCGCGCAGCTTGATTATCTCGGCGCGCATCTGATTTCTCAGCTTGGCGTCCAGGTTGGAGAGGGGCTCGTCCATAAGGAACACCGCGGGGTCCCGGACGATGGCGCGGCCTATGGCCACGCGCTGCCGCTGGCCGCCGGACAGGGCCTTGGGCTTGCGGTTGAGATACTGGGTGATATCCAGTATTTCCGCGGCCTCCCGGACCTTCTTGTCGATAACGTCCTTTTTCTCCTTGCGCAGCTTCAGCGAGAAGGCCATGTTTTCATACACGGTCCAGTGGGGGTAAAGCGCGTAGTTCTGGAATACCATGGCGATATCCCTGTCCTTGGGCGCCACGTCGTTCATGAGCTTGCCGTTGATGTACAGTTCGCCCTCGGTTATCTCCTCCAGACCGGCCACCATGCGCAGAGTGGTGGATTTGCCGCAGCCGGAGGGGCCTACCAGAACGATAAACTCCTTGTCGGCTATCTCCAGATTGAACTCCTGCACGGCCACAACGCCCTGCTCCGTTATCTGGAGGTTGACCTTCTTCTCCGGCTCTTCCTCGCCCTTTTTCTTCTTCTTGTTCTCTCCGCTGACGAACGGGTAGATCTTCTTCAGGTTTCTCAGTTCAACAGTTGCCATTTTTCCCGACTCCGCGCCGCCGGCCTCCGCCCTGCCGCGCTCACGTCCGACTGTGCCGGACGCATTACGGTATGTCTCCACAATGCCGCACCCCGAGTCTCAGGGTAATCGCTGTTCCTCCTTATTAAAGCTGTGACCGGCTTTTTTGCGGTTTTACCGCAGGCAATGGAGAGCCGGGCACGCAGTCAGATTATGGGTACAAACACCCATAGTCATTATACATACCCGGCCCGTCTATGGCAAGTATTTATTTTTCCTCAGTAGAAGTGCACCTCCGGCACGGTGTTGTCCAGCGCCTCGAAGCTGTAGCCGTTTTCAATGCCCCAGGCCAGCATCTCCTCCAGAGCCAACACGCTGTATACCCTGGTGTCGTGCTGGAGGCACACAGGCGTTTCCTTGCCGGGGACGCCAACACGGAAGTTCACCGCCGTGCCCGTGCTGCCCAGCTCCCTGTTCTCCGGCTGTATGTTCCAGTCGTAATATCTCATGCCCATATTGTGCAGCATCTCATTGAGCTGCTCATAGCCGCCCTCCATGGTGCCGGTCAGATAACCGGCGGTGGTACTGCCGCCGGGGAAGCGGCACACATCGGCATACTCCCCTGTATACTGGTATACGACCTTTTGAGCACTCATCAGGTCCTCAAAGTAGCCCTCCTCGCTTCTGTACAGCCAGCCGTAGTCGTGGCTGTAGCAGTGGATGCCGATATTATGGCCCCGCTCCTTTATCTCCGGCAGCAGCTCCAGGTACTCCTCCTTGTTTCCGGCTACTATAAAAAAGGTGACTTTGGCCCCGTATTTATCCAGCGTGTCCAGCGCGTCGCGGGTGAAGCCGCAGGGGCCGTCGTCAAAGGTAAGATATATCACCTTGTCCCTGACCACTGTTTCCGGCAGCTCCGCCGGACGCACGTGGACTATGCGCCGGGCGCTGAGCTGCTTGCCCGACTTGTCCGTAAACTCATAGGAAAGCTGGTAATCCCCCAGCTTCCAGCAGACGACCTCCCCCTCGGTCGTCACCGTGTCGGTCATGTCCCCGCCGCCGGCGTCAAGCGCAACGCAGCCCGGATCCTCAAAGGGGACGCCGCAGACCCAGTCCAGTATGTCCCCGCCGGTAAGGCGCAGCTCAGACCTGGGTTTCGCTGTGGGCGCGGGATCGGCCGTGGGCATAGCCGTCGGCGCCGGGCTGGGCTCAGGGCTGGCTGCCGTAGCCGCGGGAGCGCCGCAGCCAGCAAGCATCAGCGCCGCCAGCGCGATACACAGGATACGCCCAAAATACGCAGCCAACACGCGGCCTGCGCCCTCTTTCCATTTTACCATGCGGCCTGCCCCCTATCCTTATCTGTGCATAATTCTACCTTTTTATCCTTAGTTTGTAAAGTCTCCGGCACATATTCACCTCAGAAAAATAATATACTGGAACAGCTTTATTAAGTAAGGAGACAGTATGCGTATTTTGAGGACGGGCAGCGCGGGCCCGGCGGTGGAGCTGTTGCAGCTGGCCCTTAACCGCGCCGGGTTCGGGCCCCTGGACACCGACGGCGTTTTCGGCGCGGCCACCAGAGGGGCGCTCACCCGCTTTCAGAGCGCCAACGGCCTGACGGCAGACGGGGTGGCCGGAGGCCAGACCCACAGGGCGCTGCTGCCCTGGTATACCGGCTACACCCTCCGGCAGCTGCGGCCGGGGGACACGCTCTTCGCCCTGGCCCGGGAGTACGGCGTGGAGGTAAGCGCCATAGCTCTGGCAAACCCCGGCATAGAGGAACGTAATCTCCGGGTGGGCAGCACCCTGGTGATACCTCTGCCTTTTTCGGTGGTGCCCACGGATATAAGCTGGTCCTCGGCGCTGCTGGGCTACTGTGTCAGGGGTCTTGCCGCCCGCTATCCCTTCATCCGCGCCGGAGAGGTGGGCCGCAGCGTTATGGGTCGGCCTCTGCTGAGCCTCTCCATGGGCGGCGGCGAAAACCGCGCTCTTTATAACGGCAGCCATCACGCCAACGAGTGGATAACCACGCCGCTGCTGATGCGCTTCGCGGAGGAGCTGGCGGCGGCCTACGCCACAGGCGGCAGCATCTTTAATGTTGACGCGGCGGAGATATTCGGCTATGCCGCCCTGTTCATGGTGCCCTGCGTGAACCCGGACGGTATGGACCTGGTCACCGGCGAGCTGCAAGGCGGGGACTTCTACCGGCGGGCTATGGATATCGCCGGAGACTATCCCGCCATACCCTTCCCCTCCGGCTGGAAGGCCAATATCCGGGGCACAGACCTGAATCTCCAGTACCCTGCGGGCTGGGAGCAGGCAAGGGCCAACAAATTCGCCCAGGGCTACGTCTCCCCGGCTCCGGCGGACTATGTGGGCTCCGGGCCGCTCACCGCGCCGGAGAGCCGCGCCATGTACGACTACACCCGCGCAGTCTCCCCGGCCCTGACGCTGGCCTATCACACCCAGGGGCAGGTGATATACTGGCGCTATCTGAACTATGAGCCGGCCGAATCCCGGAACATCGCCGGCAGCTTCTCCGCCGTCTCCGGCTACGCGGTGGAGGAAACGCCCTTTCTGTCCGGCTTTGCGGGCTACAAGGACTGGTTCATCCAGGACTTCGACCGCCCCGGCTACACCATAGAGGCCGGTCTTGGAGTCAACCCCCTGCCGCTGAGCCAGTTCGACGAGATATACCGGCGCAACCTTGGCATCCTGACTCTGGGAATGCTGATGACCTAGCGGCCCGACCATCCCGTAGGGGCCGCCCTGTGTGGCGGCCCGCCCATCCCGTAGGGGCCGCCCTGCGTGGCGGCCCGCCGAAAATGGCAGAGGCACGAAGCCGCCAAATGCGCCTCTGCAAATAAAAAGCCCGGAGCTTGGACTGCCGTCCTTCGCTCCGGAGCTGCGTTTATTCGTTTATATACTCTGCAATATCCTCCAGGCGGCAGTCCAGCACCGCACACAGTTTATCCAGAGTTTTCGTCTCCGTATTCTCGTTGGCTTTCAGGCGTCGTATGGTCTTTCTGTCGATACCGCACTTCTCTCTGAGATAGTAGGTAGATACTCCCTTTGTCGACATAGTCGCCCACAGCCTGTCAAATTTAATCATTCGCATCCCTCACTTTGACAAAAGTCATTATGGGGGATATAATCCCCATGTATAAGGGGATATAACCCCCCTTTGATAACCTGGGTGCCAAGCATCAGGTAAAAAACAAAGTGAAGAGTGAATAGGTGCGGTGTGGGCAGAGCCCACAGACAATAATCCGCCGCCAAAGGCGGCACCTCACTTATTCACTCTTCACTATTACTTATTACTTATCTTTTCAGAAGTCGGCGTTGCCGGTGGTGCGGGGGTGCAGCTCCACGTCGCGGATGTTGCTGACGCCGGTGAGGTACATCACCAGCCGCTCAAAGCCCAGGCCATAGCCCGCGTGGCGGCAGCTGCCGTAGCGCCGCAGATCCAGATACCACCAGTAGTCCTGCTCATTAAGGCCCAGCTCATGCATTCTCCGGGTCAGCACCTCCAGCCGCTCCTCGCGCTGGCTGCCGCCGATGATCTCGCCGATGCCGGGCACAAGGCAGTCCGCAGCGGCGACGGTTTTGCCGTCGTCGTTCAGGCGCATATAGAACGCCTTGATCTCCTTGGGATAATCGGTGACGAACACGGGACGCTTGAAGATCTGCTCGGTGAGAAAGCGCTCGTGCTCGGTCTGGAGGTCGGTGCCCCAGTCGACCTTGTAGTCGAACCGGTCGTTGTGCTGCTTGAGCAGCTCGACGG
>CAYSFK010000065.1:0-10801 GCA_964430345.1 uncultured Oscillospiraceae bacterium
TTTCTCCCGCAGACGGCGTTGGGTGTCCCTGACCTTACGCACCGAGGCCAGCTCCTCCTCCAGCTTCTGTATCTTGCGGCGGATATGGCGGCGGTCCGACTCAAGCTGGGTCTCGCCGGGGCCCCGGGTGCCGATGGGGGAGGAGCCGCCGGAGGCGGTCTGCCGCACCAGATGCTTCCACATACCCGTCAGTCTGGGCAGCAGATATTTATACTGGGCCAGCTCCACCTGAAGCTGACCCTCCCGGGTCTGCGCCCGCTGGGCAAAGATATCCAGTATCAGCCCCGAGCGGTCCAGCACCTTCACGCCCAGCTCCTCCGACAGCACCCGGTGCTGGGAGGGGGAGAGCTCATTGTCAAAAACTGCCAGGCCGCAGTCGTTGCTGTCCAGCAGGGCCTTGACCTCCATGACCTTCCCGTCGCCAATAAAGCTGCGGGGGTTGGGGGAGGGCAGGTTCTGCATGACCATGGCCACGGTGTCGCCGCCGGCGGTCTCCACCAGAGCGGCCAGCTCCTCCATGGACAGTTCCGTGGAGCGCTCGCGCTGCTCCATGCTGTTGGCGCAAAGACCCACCAGCACCGCACGTTCTCTTTTTTCTTGGGTATTTTCCATGTTTTCTCCAGATTATTCTGTTTGATTATGACTGCCGGTTCCGGCGTCAGATTTGCAGTGAATGGCTCACCATGGCGCAAGCGCCAAGGCTCGAAGATTCACAGCAAATCTTCCTCTACGATTCAAAGAGCAAGTCTTTGAATCGTTACGGACGAGCGGAAAGTGTAATGGAGCGAGCTTTGCTGCCCCGCGTATACCGAATCGAAGCCCAACAAAGTGGGTTCGATTCGGAAAGGAAGAAGGAGGGAGCGGATATGGAGCTTTCCGCGCCAGCGGAAAGTGTAATGGAGCGAGCTTCTTCTGACTCAGGCGTATCCCTTGTCGCCGGGGGCGAGGGTGGGGGGCGCGTCACTGGGGACGCTGCGGACGCCGGAGCCGTACTGATACACGGCCAGCACCGCCGCGATAAACTCCTCATCGCCCATTTGACTGCCGCAGGTAAAGGTCATGAGCACCTGCCGCTGTATATCCGGCGCCTCCCCGGCATCCTCCGCCTGAGAGCGCACCCGCTCCGCGTAGGAGAAATAGGTGGAGGGCAGCAGCAGCCACTGGGCGTACCGGGTCTCACCCACCTTGAACAGCATGAAGTAGTTGAGGTAATACACAGAGCTCCGGGGCGTCACGCCCTCCGGGTAATACACGTGGGGATAAGCCGAGCGTGAGTAGATATCCATGACCCTGTCGTAGCCGCAGAGCTCCGCCATCACCGTCAGGCTCTTGCTCTCGTCACCGTTTTTAGGCAGAAACTTATACTCCACATAGGCGTTTTCGGCCAGCGCTCCGCTTTCGTCGGTGAGCACCTGATGGGTGCTTTTCTGCAAACGGAGCCTGCTGTATTTGGCGTAGCTCTCATTAAAGATATTATCCGGCAAAAACTGACCCTCAAAAAGAGCGAAGCTGTCCTCATGACTGTACTCTCCGGGGATGGCGGCCTCGCCCGCGCCGGGGTCGGACATATTGACGCTCTCAGCCTCATTCCATATATACTGCTCCGGGGAAAGACTGCCCTCCGCCCGGGAGGGGGTGGACTTGGGCGGAGCAGTAGGGGCCGGCTCTATGGTGGGCAGCACCCAGGGCTCGCTGCGCCCCGCGTCCCTCCCGGCGCAGCCGCTCAGCAGCAGCGCCGCCAGTATTATCGCTGCGACAAGTTTTTTCATGGCAAAACCTCCGCGTTACTCTGCCTTGAGTATAGCGCAGAAAATGAGTTTTGCCAATAGCTTTTGCCGTATTCGGCCTCAAAACAGCCGCCACTGACGCTTACGCCGCTGGAACTCGCCCTTGGCCTCCACAAGTATGATATCGGTGCCGATGCGGACTATGGAGGCCCAGGGCAGAATGTAGTCGTCCTCCCGGCCCAGCAGCCCGAAAAGCCTTGCCCGGCCGGGAGTGATCAGAGCGGTGAGCTGTCCCTCCCGCCCGTCAAACTCCAGGTCGCACACATAGCCCAGCCGATAGCCCGAGTGCACGTCGATGACCTCCTTATAGGTCAGCTCGGAGTAGTAGTTGTTCATGGCAAACCTCCGTTTCGCCGCCATACGGCGTAAAAATCACCGCCTCCATAATAATTATGGCGGCGGCGACTTGTCTTATACCTGTTCCTTCTGTCGGTTTTTCGGTATGGATATGGTAAGTATCAGGGAGTCCTCCGTCTCCTCCCGGCGCATCCCCGCCTCGATGCCGCCCTGCTTCATCAGGTCGATGCTGCGGCTGAGGGTGTTGAGGAAAATGCGCACGTCCTTCATCACAAAGGTACGCCGGTGCTCCGGTTTGTCCGGTTCCTCCGGCTCCTCCCCGCTCTCAGGCTCTGCCAGCAGGGCCTCCACATAGGCGTCGGCGGCGGCTACGGTGAGGGAGTTTTCCACGATGAAGCGCAGAGCGGCCCGCTGGGCCTCCGCCGTGGGCAGTCTGAGCAGGGCACGGCCGTGGCGCTCGGTGAGTGAGTTTTCCCGCAGGGCATCCAGCACGTCACGGGGCAGCTTCAGCAGCCGCAGCTTATTGGCCACCGCCGACTGGGACTTGCCTATGCGCCGGGCCGCTTCCTCCTGACTCATGCCGAACATCCGGATAAGCTGGCTTATGCCGGCGGCCTCCTCAATGAAGTCCAAGTCCCGCCGCTGTAAATTCTCCACCAGGGCGATAAGACTGGCGTCCTCCATGTTCACATCCAGCAGGATGCAGGGCACCTCCGTCAGCCCCGCCAGCTTCGCCGCCCGCAGGCGCCGCTCACCGGCCACCAGCTCGTACCGGCCTCCCCGCACCCGGACGGTAAGCGGGTTTAGTATGCCGTAGCTCTTGATGCTTTCGCTGAGCTCCGACAGGGACTCCTGGTCAAACTGCTTTCGCGGCTGCACCGGGTTGGGAGCCAGGTCCTCCGTATCCAGATAGACTATGCCGCCCCGGCGGGTGGCCGGTCGGCTGCGTATGACTTGCATAACAAAACCTCCTTATGTTGTGTTTTGTATGCCCAGCATACGCTATATCTTGTGCAAATACAGGCGAATATGAGCGGGGAATAAAGGAAATGGAAGCCCTGCGGGAGAGGCAAAAAAACTGTTGACGGGGGTAGCCTTTTGAGGAAATATCTGCTATTATTAAAAAACGGGCGGGGCTGCGCCGGAGCGCTTGCCGAGAGGAGAGAGGGAGCTGAATGAACGCGGATAAGGGGATAAGCAAGACCGCGCCTGCAAGGCTGCTGCTTTGGGCGGCGGTCTCGCTGGTGATACTGTTTTCTCTCAAGTGCAGGATGACGGTGGTGGACGTCCCGGTGGGCATGGCCCAGCCCTGGAGACTTTTTGTAATGCTTTCGGACGCCTGCTATCTCAGCGGGCTTACCGATGTTCTGGCTTTGGCCGCCGTATTCGCGGCCGTCAGGTTCACATCGCTGAAACGGCTCAGGCACGACGGGTGGACGCTTGCGCTGGCCGCCGTATTTGCGGTGCTGTATGTTTTCGCGCTGAAGCTGTCAGGCAACGACAAGAGCTTTGACTTCTTCTTCGCCGGAAGCTTCCAGCGGCTGCTGTCGGCGATTGTGATGTTCGGATATTTCCTGCTGTTTTATGTGCTGCTGCAGCTCGCCTTCTATCTTATGACGCGGCCCGCCGGCGGGCAGCCCTGGCGATACAGATGGTGGCTGGGCTTTCTGCTGATATTCATATGCTGGCTGCCGTGGACGATAGCGGATTATCCCGGCTCCTTCGCGTCGGACGCCGTTGCCCAGCTTTCACAGTATTTCGGGCTGAAGGGTATGGAATGGTCTACGCACCACCCGCCGCTCAGCACGGCGATAATGGGCGGCTGCGTGTCTCTGGGTATGCTTTTCCGCAACGCTAATCTGGGCGCGTATTTTTACCTTTTGCTCCAGACGCTGTTGGGCGCCCTGGTGTTTTCTCTCAGCGTAAAGCTGATGTATGAGATGGGCGCGGACAGGGGCCTGTGTGTGGCGGGGCTGCTGTTTTTCGCGCTGGTGCCGCTTTGGGGCGGCTATGCCCAGTGGTTTGAAAAGGACCTGCTGTACACGGAATCCGCCGCCTTCTGTACGCTATGCATTGCGCGCGCGGTGCTGAACCGGCGGCTGAAAGCCAGATCCGCCCTGACGCTCACGGCGGCGGCACTGCTGGCGGCGCTGCTGCGCAATAACGGGATATACGAGTTCGCGCCTGCTCTTATCCTGCTGGTCTTTTGCCTGAAGAAGGAGGACAAAAAGCGGATGCTGGCGGTACTGTGCGCGGTGCTGCTGCTGTTCGAGGGCGTTACCAGGGTGCTGTACCCGGCGCTGGGGATAAAGCGCGGCTCCGTCGCCGAGATGCTCAGCATCCCCTTTCAGCAGACCGCGCTTTACGTCAATTACTTTGGCGACGAGGTCACTCAGGAGGAGCGGGACGTTATCAACAGTGTTCTGGACTACGACCGGCTCAATGAATATGACCCCGTGCTCTCCGACCCGATAAAGGGAAGGTATCGCGGGGACGACTCCAAGCTGCCGGAGTATTTTAAGACCTGGTTCAAGATGCTTTTGAAGCACCCCTCTGCCTATGTGGAGGCTTTCCTGCTGATCAGCTACGGGTTCTTTGCCCCGGCGGATATGTGCTTCGACGCGCATTTCCAGACTGTGCACTACAGCGAGCTGGACGAGCTGGGGATATATCACGTCTTTGACGGCAGCCCCGCGCAGCCGCTGGAACGTATAAGGGAGCTGAGTATGAACGCGCCGCTGAGCTATATGCTGCTGATGCCCGGTTTGTACTCATGGATACTGATGGCCTGCTTCGTGCTGCTGCTGAAAAGGAAGAAGCTGGCGGCGCTCATTCCTGTAGTGCCCGGACTTATAAACTTCCTGGTATGTGTCGCCTCGCCCAGATCCACTTCCATGCGATACTCGCTGCCAATGCTGGCGGTCACGCCGTTTATCATAGGGTGGACGCGGATAAATGTAAAAGAAAACGACCCGGAGGGAGGCCCAGAACTTGGATAGAATAGCTGTACTCATACCCTGCTACAACGAGAGCATGACCGTGGAGAAGGTGGTAAGCGACTGGAAAAAGGAGCTGCCGGAGGCCGTCATATACGTGTATGACAACAACTCCACCGACAACACGGCGGAGCTTGCCGAAAAGGCCGGGGCGGTGGTTCGCCGAGAGCCGATGCAGGGCAAGGGCAATGTTATCAGGCGGATGTTCCGGGAGATAAACGCCCAGGCCTATATCATGGTGGACGGCGACAACACCTATCCCGCGGAGTACGGGCGGCAGATGGTGGAGCTGGTGCTGGACGGCAAGGCCGACATGGTGGTGGGGGACAGGCTTTCATCCTCCTACTTCCGGGAGAACAAGCGGCCCTTCCACAATTTTGGCAATTCCCTGGTGCGCTGGGGGATAAACACCCTGTTTAGGTCCGATATCAAGGACATTATGACCGGATACCGCGCCTTCAGCTACCTGTTCGTCAAGTCCTTCCCGGTGCTGTCCAAGGGCTTTGAGATAGAGACAGAGATGAGCATCCACGCCCTTGACAAGAATATGCATATCAAGAACCTGGTCATAGAGTACAGAGACAGGCCCGACGGCAGCGAGTCCAAGCTCAACACCTACTCCGACGGTCTAAAGGTGATATTTACCGTAGCGCGGCTGTACAGAAACTACAAGCCCTTCGCCTTCTTTGGACTGTTTGCCCTGCTGCTGTTCCTGCTGGCGGCCGTGTTTGTCATCCCGGTGCTGACGGAGTACGCCCGGACAGGGCTGGTGCCCAATTTCCCCACCCTTATCGTCTGCGGCTTTACGGCGTTGGCGGGGCTGCTGTCTCTGTTCACCGGGCTGCAGCTGCAAAACGCAGTCCAGAAGAACCGGCAGGATTTTGAGATGACGCTGATACGCATTCAGGATACCTTTGATTCAGCATTACAATGACAAGATAAAAAGATGCGACGCCGGGCGTTAAGCCCGGCGTCGTCGCAGACTGTCAAAGAACTTATGAAAGTGTCTCGACGACGGAAAGGAAAAAATGTGAAAGAAACCCATCAGGGGTGTCTTTCACGTTCAATAATACGCATTTCATAACTTTTGAAGAAAGTTTTGAAATGCTTTCAGCTTGTCAAAAAGGCTTTTTTGACAAGCTGATGCGACGCCGGGCGTTAAGCCCGGCGTCGTCGTTTTCTCAGTTATTTATTCTGCGGAAGCGGCAACGGAATCTTCCTTCTTGGCCAGCTTCTTTTGCAGCCAATCCTTGCCGTCCACGTAGCGGGAGACGATGAAGGAGACCACGTAGTCGCCGGCGGCGTTGACCATGGTGGCGGGGGGATCGACCAGATTACCCAGGGCGATGGCTATGGGGTAGGCTATGGCCAGCTGGTCGGGGAAGAAGATGGTGCACAGCACCAGCTCGCCGGTGCCGCCGCCGCCGGGGATGCCGGACATGGCCACAGAGGAGAACACCGCCACGAATATAGCCAGCAGAGCCCGGCCGGTGGTAAAGTCCAGACCGAAGATACCGAACAGGAAGGCCACCTTGATGATAGCGCTCATGGCAGAGCCGTCCATGTGCATGGTGGCGCCCAGAGGCAGCACTATCTCGGACACGTCCTTGGAGATGCCGGTCTCCTCCGCCACCTCCATATTGGTGGGGATAGTGGCCACGGAGGAGCAGGTGCCGAAGGACACCGCCGCCGGACGGAACAGATGGGCGAACATGACCTTGGCCGCGCCCTTGCCGCCGCCAAAGCGGGCGTATATAGGCGAGGATATGAACATATAGGCAAAGCACATCACGTAGTATATCACCAGAGTGCGGCTGTAGTCGCCGATAAGCTCGGGGCCATAGGTGGCCACAAGGTACGCGAAGAAGCCGAAGAAGCCGATGGGCGCGTAGTAGGTGATAAGCTTCACCGTCTTCATCAGACAGTCAGAGAGACTGGCCAGCAGCTTCGCCACCGGGGTCTCCTGTCCGCCGCACATCTGCACACCGAAGCCAAAGAGTATGGCCGCCACGATAAGGGGCAGGATGGCCCTGCGGCTCCACAGCTCCGTAAAGTCAGGCTTGGTGAAGAAGTTTATGAGCATATCCGCCACGCCCAATGTGGCGCCGACCTCGCCCTCAACTATCTGATACTCGCCCTGCACCAGAGGGATGAGCCTGACCACTATGTACATTAAAAAGGCGGCGATGGCGGCGGTTACCAAAAACACTATCACCGTGGTGCCCAGCACCTTGCCGGCCCTCTTGATGCTGCCCATGTTGGCGATGGCGGAGGCGATGGAGCAGAACACCATGGGCACCACCACGCAGAACATCAGGTTTATGAACACGGTGCCCAAAGGCTCCAATGCGGTGGCTCCCGGCCAGACGGCGCCTGTAATGCAGCCGGCTACGATGCCGGTGAGCATACAGATTATGAACCAGTAATTCTTAAAGAAACGCTTGAAGCTTGACATGGCGGTTCTCCTTTTAATTAATTTCACTCCTATTATATTTCGCAAAATTGCAATGTAAATTGCAGATGATGCTTGAAACATTGCAAAAAGTGCTGTATAGTTATGGCAAGGAGGGCGAGGCCATGAAAACTGAGCGGGAAATCAGCAGGGCCGGGTATCTGGAGGAGAGCTACCACTATTTCCATCTGAGAGACACCGCCGGGCAGGAGCTGGACTTCCACTTCCACGAGTTCGACAAGCTGGTGCTGCTGCTGTCAGGCAGGGTGGACTACACCGTGGAGAGCAGCACCTACGCCATGAAGCCCGGCGAGGTGCTGCTGGTGAAGCACCACACCATACACCGGGCGCTGATAGACAAGACGGTGCCCTATGAGCGCATTATTATATATTTGGACAGGAACTACTTTCAGCGACGTCTGCCCGGCTCCCGGCTGATGGAAAGCTTCGACCAAGCGGATAAGCGGGGCAGCTATCTGCTGACGCCGGAGCCGGGACAGCGGGAGGAGCTTATGGCGGCGGCGGCGGCCTACGAACGGGCGGCCGGTGACCGGCGCTTTGGCGCGGAGGCGATGGGGGAGGCACTGATAATCCAGCTTCTAGTCCACGTCAGCCGCATGGCGGCGGTGGAGCCGGTGGACGAGACGGGGGAGAGGGACCCCAAGATACAGCAGGCACTGTCCTATATCAACGAGAACCTGAGCTCGGAGCTGACGGTGGAGGCTCTGGCGGAGCGGGTGTACCTCAGCCGCTATCATTTTATGCGGCTGTTCAAGGCCCAGACCGGCAGCACCGTCCACGCCTATGTGCGTCAGAAGCGGCTTATGTGCGCCGCCCGGCTTATCCGGGAGGGCGTACCGGCGGGGAAGGCCGCCGCCGACAGCGGGTTCGCGGACTATTCCTCCTTCCACCGGGCCTTTCGTGAGAGCTTCGGCATAAGTCCAGGCAGACTGAAAAAATAAGGGGCAGCGGGGAGCGGCGAGAGAAAAAGTAATAGTGAATAGTGAAGAAGTATTAGCCCAGAAGATATTGCTCAAGCTCATTGGCTGCGTCGAAGATGAGCTCGGCTCCGGCGGCTTCAAGCTGCTCACGGCTGCGAAAGCCCCAGCTTACCACGGCGCAGGCTGTGCCGGCGTTCTGAGCGGTCTGGATATCCACCTCGGTGTCGCCGATATATATGCTCTCTCCCGCGCTGACGCCTATGGCGGCCAGGGCGGCGTTCACCGCGTCCGGGCAGGGCTTGCGGCGCACGGAGGCGCTTTCGCCTACGGCCAGCTCCAGCAGCCCCGGGAAATGCTCCGCGGCCAGAGCCTTCACCGCCGTGTCCTGCTTGTTGGAGATGACCGCCTGCTTTACGCCATGGGCCTTCAGGGCGGCCATAAGCTCCGCTATGCCGGGATAGGGGGCGGTCTTTATACGGCAGTGGGCGTCGTACCAGGGGGCGTAGTCCCTCAGCATCCGCGACAGCAGCCCGGCATCTGTCCCCTCGGGGGCAGAGCTTTTCAGCAGGAAGGCGGCGCCGTTGCCGAGAAAGGAGGCTACCTCATCCTCCCGGCGCTCCGGCATACCGTAGAGCCTGAGAGTATGGTTCACCGCGTCGGTCAGGTCCCCCAGCGTGTTCAGCACGGTACCGTCCATATCAAAAAGTACAGCCTTATATCTCATTCAAGCAGTCCTCCGTTGTGAATTATCAAGGATTGATTTTAGCACAGAGCCGCCGGGATAGCAAATCACTTGTAAGAAAAAGCCGAATATGATAGAATATTGCCGCAACCCAAGTGGGGACGGCGTGGCCCGTCCCGGAACGGAGCCGGAATGAAAAGGCTGAAACTGGCGGCACTGACCTTTGCCATAGCCGCCGCGCTTTGCGCGCTGATATATCTGGTGGCGGACAGGGTCTACGGCACTGCCGCAGGACCCGAGCTGAGCCTGTGGTACCTCCGCAGCGACGCTGCGGGGGACGCCCTGAACAAGCTGGGGCTGAGCTACAACACGAAAGCCAGAGGCGAAGCGCGGCTCACGCTGAGAAGCTTCGACAGCGAGGAGGAGCTGGCCGCCGCGCTGGACACAGAGGTGCCGGATATGCTGCTGTGCTCCTATGTGAAGGCTGCGGATCTGGGGAGCCGGGGTCTGCTCAGCGAGGCGGAGACGGAGGACATAAGCTTTCCGGAGGCGGTGACAGCGGTCATGCCCGGTGCGGGCAGCTGCTTTTACCCTCTGGGCTCCAGGGTGACGGTGCTTATACGAAGCAGGGCGCTCTGCGCGGATATACCGGAGCCGGACAGCCTGGAGACCTTGGCGGAGCAGTGCGCCGAATATACGGAGAGGACGGGCCAGCCCTTTATTTCTGCTCAGTCCTGGGCGGAGCTGATAAACGTACAGATGTGCTCGCTGGGGGCGGAGTTTTCCGGGCTGCTGGACGCCGGAGACGGTGACTTCAAGAGGGTATACAACACTCTGGCGTCCCTGGGCTACGGGTACAGCCTAACCACTGCGGGGGACGGCTGCGCCGAAAAGGTAACGGCGGGAGAGCTGGCCTGCGCCTTTGTGCCCTCCACATCCCTGAGCACACTGAGCGGGAAGAAGGTCAGCGTTATGGCGCCGCCTCTGCCGGAGGAGGGGGAGGCCCTGTGCCCGGCGGAGCTCATGGGCATAGCGGTGACCGGCGGCCACAGCCAGCGTCTGCCCTCGGCGGCGGACTTTCTCAACTGGCTTTACCGGAGCGGCGGCGACCGCACACTGGCTCTGGCTTCCGCCATGATACCGGTCAGTGAGGGCAAGAGCGGCAGCGGCTTCTGGGCACAGCCTCTGGCGGCGCTGGCGGCGCAGCGGCAGCTTGTGTATATGGCGCCGGACAGCGGGTATTTCGCCAGCAGGGCCGGATTTGACGCCGCCTTTACCAAGGCTATTGATTTGCTGCAATAAGCTGTTATAATATAAACAATGACAGAGCCGCCCCGGGGCGGCAGATAGGAGAAGGACCATGGAAGGCTTCAGAGTACTTGAGATCAAGAAAAGCGTGTTTGAAAACAACGACAGGGAGGCCGACAGGCTCAGGGAGGAGCTGAAAAGGGACGGAGTGTTTTTGCTGAACCTCATGAGCTCCCCCGGCTCCGGCAAGACCAGCACCCTTAAGGCCACCATCGCGGCGCTGAAGGACGAGCTGCGCATCGGCGTCATGGAGGCCGACATCGACTCCGACGTGGACGCCGCCACCATAGAGAAAACCGGCGCCAAGGTCATTCAGCTCCACACCGGCGGTATGTGCC
>CAYSFK010000066.1:0-10702 GCA_964430345.1 uncultured Oscillospiraceae bacterium
GAAGATGGGCGTGCCCTCGGGTACGGCCCAGATATCGCCGGTGAAGCGGAAGTCCCGGAGATAGGCCAGAAAGCCATCACTGAAAAGCTCCCGACCTCTCAGGTACTCTATGTCCTCCGGCTCAAAGCGCAGATTCTGCACATAGTCCACGATCTGCTCCAGTCCCGCGGCCACGGCGTAGCCCCCGCCGTCCGGCACATCCCGGAAGAAAACGTCAAAATAAGTCATCCTGCTGTCCATGCCCTCGGCGAAGTAACCGTTGCCCATGGTAAGCTCGTAAAAATCGCACAGCATGGTGAGGTTTATCCCGTTTGCTGTCATTTGTCTGCCCTCCGTTTACTGTTATAGATATATTATATATTCTGCCCTATGGAATGGCAAGAAATTTGTGCACTATGTTAAAATGTTGTCTTACGTCTGCCAGTAGGCTGTTGACTTTGTACTGGTACTGGAGTATTCTGATATATGTCGGAGATTGGCTTAAGCGAGGGACACTTACTATGAAATACAATATTTTTACACCCGGCCGCACAGAGCTTGCGGGAAACCATACAGACCATCAGAACGGGCGCATTCTGGCCTCCGCCGTGGACAGGGGGCTGTACGCGGATTTCGACGCCTGCACCGGCAATATGATATACGTTCAGTCCGAGGGCTACAAGAACTTCGAGGTTAGAACGGACCATATGGCCATACGCACAAGGGAGTTCGGCACGCCCAAGGCGCTGGTGCGGGGAGTGCTGTCCGCCTTTGCGGAGCTGGGGCTGAACACCGGCGCCTTCACCGCACACATCCGCAGCACACTGCCGGCGGGCTCCGGCATGAGCTCCTCCGCCGCCTTTTCCGTTATGATAGGGCGTATACTCTCAACGCTCTACAACGATGACGCGGTGGATCCCAAGGTGATAGCCCGGGCCGCCCAGCAGGCGGAGAACAAATACTACGGCAAGCCCTGCGGACTGATGGACCAGCTTACCTGCGCCCTAGGGCACACAGTATACGTGGACTTTAAGACCGGGGAGATGGAGTCCATCAAGGCAGACTTCGGCGACATGGGGCTGAGCCTCTGCCTGACGGAGACCGGCGGCAGCCACGCGGGGCTGGACACCTCCTACGCCCGCATACCGGCGGATATGGTATACATCGCGAACCTTTTTGACAAGGGCTTGCTGGGGGACGTGGACCCGGACAGCTTCCGCGCCAAGGGCTGGGACCCTTCCAACAGACCGGTGCGCAGAGCCCTGCACTTTTTCAATGAGAACGACAGGGTGCCGCTGATGCGGGACGCCTTGAAAGACCGGGACGGCGAGACATACATCCGGCTTATGAACGAGTCCGGCCGCTCCTCGGAGAAGCTTTTGAACAATATCGTCACCAGCGCCACCGGGGACACGAAGCTGCTGCAGGGGCTGGAGCTCAGTGAAAAGCTGCTGACAGGCAAGGGCGCATGGCGGGTCCACGGCGGCGGCTTTGCCGGCTGTGTGCAGGCGCTGATGCCCACGGCGCTGTTTCCCGAGTACAAAAGCGAGATGGAAAACACCTTCGGCCGGGGCTCCTGCCGTGAAATAAAGCTGGTATAATTGTAATATAAAGCCACAGCCCTTCGACCGGAGGGCTGTGGCTTTATATTTAAAGGCTATTCGTAGAGGGCCAGGAATTCCTCAAGACAGAGGTCGTTTTCCATGATATAGGTGGCCGCCTCAACGCCCACATAGCGGAAGTGGCCGGGGTAGCAGGCGCGGCCGTAGTACTCCTCCTTGCCCTCGGGGTAGCGGACGATGAAGCCGTACTCCTGACAGTGCTCTGCCATCCATTTGTAGACCTCGGTGTCGGCTACGGTCTCGTCGTGCATCTCGTAGTAATTGGCGGCATAGTCCATCTCGTCGGTGATGTCGAAGGCAAGGCCGGTGGAGTGCTCGGAGGTGCCGGGCGGAAAGACGTGCTTTGCGGCCTCATAGGCGCTGCCGTAGTCCCTGATGGCGTTCTGGTACCTGTACATATTGTACTCAAAATTCCTGTAGGCCACACCGGCGTAGACCTCATAGCCCTGCTCCTTGGCGGCGGCGAAAAAGGCCTCGGCGTAATCCACTATCCGCGCGTCCAGGTATTGCAGTTCAAAGGTGTCCACCGTGGGGTGATACCGGCCTACGCCGTTATCCAGTCCGGCGTAAAGAAACTCCCAGCTGTTGATATCCACGTCCGGCGGGGGCGGCAGCGTGGGCTCCGGCACAGGGGTAGGCTCCGGCGCAGTCATCGGCGCGGGCTCCGCTGAGGGCTCGGGCGTGGACTCCGCCATAGGCGGGTCGCCGGGGAGCACCACAGCCACTATCCATATGGCGGCCAGCAGGATAAGCGCGGCCAGGATAATGAGCAGTACGGTTTGTCTCTTCATGGCCGCTCCTTATTTATACAGCTCAACAAATTCTTCCAGGCAAAGGCCGTGCTCCATGATATAGGTGGCCGCCTCTACGCCTACATAGCGGAAATGCCATGGCTCGTAAATTATACCGCCGGTGAGCTCGCTTTTACCCTCCGGGTAGCGGACTATGAAGCCGTACTCCTGGCAGTGCTGACTCATCCATTTATAGGTGTCGGTAAGCTCCAGCACGTCCGGGTCCTTCAGGGCGTAGTACACATCGGTAATGTCACAGCACAGGCCGGTCTGGTGCTCGCTGGTGCCGGGCTCGGCCACGATGGTAATGGCCGTCTCATAGGGGTATCCCTCGTCCAGCTTCCGCTGGAGATTGGCGCTTTGCTCGGAGTAGGAGCGATACCCCGAGGAGAGATACACCGACAGCCCCTGGGCCTTGGCGTCCTCCGCAAAGCGGGTCAGCGCGTCAGCTATGCGGGAGTCCACGGGACACTGGCTGTCGCTGAGGGTGACAACCTCCGGCGGGGCATAGTCCGCGCTGAGGGGATTATCCTTGTTGACCAGCATCAGCTCCCAGCTTGCAAGGTCCACCTGGGGCAGATCGGGCTCCTCCGGCGTGGGCTCCGGCGTCTCGGCTGCAGGCTCCTCCGTCTCGGCTGCGGGCGCCTCCGCGGCGGCTTCGTCCTCCAGCTTTCTCACCTGAACGTTGTCCTCCGGGTGCAGTGCCACGGCCTCGCCCCAGGACTCCACATCCCGGCTGTGATAGCGGATGGTGTCTGTTTTGATCGTATATATCCCGAACAATATCAAAAATATCACGGCGAAAATAGTTCGCGCGAGACGGCTGTTTTTCATGTGGTTCCTCCTGACGGTGCTTTCTCTGTGTATAATAGCATTTTGTGTTTTCCGGGTCAACTGGATTTTAGTTGACTCCGTCGGTATGTTCTGCTAAAATTATTTTTCAAGTCAGGCAAAAGGAGTGTGGGCAATGAAACTTACATGGTTGGGTCATTCCTGCTTTTTACTGGAGTCGGCGTCCGGCAGCGCTGTTTTTGATCCTTATGAGCCGGGCTACGTGCCGGGGCTGAGGCTTCCTACCCTGACGGCGGACGCGGCCATATGCAGCCACGGCCACAGAGACCACGGGTATTCCCGGGCCGTGGAGCTCAGCGGACGGGAGCCGTCTTGGTCGATGCTGCGAATGGAGACCTTTCACGACAACGTCCGGGGCGCACTGCGGGGTAAAAACACCGTCACTCTTATTGACGACGAGGGCATAAGATTGTTGCACCTTGGCGACCTGGGGCACACGCTCAGCAGGCAGCAGGCAGAGCAGCTGGGCCGGGTGGACGTGCTGCTGGTGCCGGTGGGAGGGCACTATACCATAGACGCTGCCGCAGCCGAGGCTGTTGTTGAGCTGCTGCGGCCACGCATCGTGGTGCCCATGCACTACCGAGGCGAGGGCTTCGGCTTTGGAGTTATCGCCGCGGTGGACGGTTTTCTGGCCCTGCGGGACGATGTGCGCGTTTTTGATACAAACGTGCTGGAGCTGTCGGGTGAGGCGGATTCTTACACCGCCCTGCTGAAATGCCCGGTAGACTCCGGAAAGGATGAGCTATGTTAAAAAAGCTGACGCGGCCTCTGGTGACGGAGAAGGACAACTGGCCCGTATTCCACGCTGTGGCAGTGATGCTGTTCATCTTAAAAGAGGCCACCTACCCCATGCTTACCAAGGGGCAGCTGTCCCTTGAGGATACGGTATTCAAATGTCTGGCGGTCATTATGGTGACCCTGTACCTTTACAGGATGCGTCTCAGCGGCAAGACGGAGATACGGCTGATGCTGGCATACACGGCCTGGGTCGTCATATCCCGGTTTCTGAACCCGCAGTTCTACAACGAGCCCGACACGGAGGCGCTGTTCGCCTGCGTCGTGGCCTGCGTCGCCCTGCCGCTGGGCTTCCTTTTCGAGCCGCAGCAGCGCAGGAAGCTGCTTAACTGGCTGACACTGGTTTGGGGCGGCTTTATGACCCTGGCCGCCGTCGCCAGCGTATACGCGGCCCTGGCCGGCGTGATTATAGACCTGCCGGGGATCTGGGCCTCTATCGGGCTGGCGGACCACGGAAGCTATTTCGCCCTGGACCTGCTGGCCATCAACCACAACAGCACTTCCGTGTGGTTCTATCTGGCTTTGTGCCTGATGGTCTACCAGTTTTTCGCCTGTGAAAATAAGCTGTGGCGCATACCCATACTCCTGTCCTCCCTGCCCCTAGGCATTTGCATAGCTCTCTCCCACTGCAGGACGATGATGCTGGTCACCGCTATGAGCGCGTTGATGCTGCTGGTGCTGCTGGTGCTCAGATATGTAAAGAACAAGAAGGCTCTGCTGTTTATCCTCGCCGGAACCGCGGTGGCAGCGCTGGCGGTGGTGCTGATCAAAAACGCGCTGTCCGTCAATGACGGAGTCCTGGCCGATTCACGGGACTTCGCCGGGGATCTGGGCAGCCTCACCAAGAGGACGCTTTTATGGAATCAGGTCCTGCCCGCCCTGAAGCGGGAGCCCCGGCTGCTGCTTACGGGGGATATGAGCTTTAGGGTAATGCTGCATATTAACCCCTATACCGGCATCAGTCCCCACGCTCACCTCCACAACGCCCTGCTCCAGACCCTGATGCTGACGGGTGTTCCCGGTTTTTTGGCGGTGCTGGCGCTGTATGTGCTGTTGGCGGTGCGGATGGTGACGATCTTCTTCTCGCCGGACGCGCCCCTGCACATAAAGACCCTTACCATACCTCTGGCGGGGATAATGGCGGACTCCATGTTTGAGGTTTTCCTGTTCACCAAGGCCAACGTCCGCTCCCTCATCTTTTTTATCCTGGCCGGCGCGTTTCTGGCCTGGTACTATGAGCTGCGCCCGACGAAAAAGCCCGGCGCGGCAGACAGCAAATAGCATAGGCCGGGGTATGCGCGCCTGTTTTGTTTCGTATTATGTTATAATCAGCTCAAACGAGTCGGAAAGCTGGAGCGAGGAAGCAAGTGCCGATTGCGCTGTTCAAGCTGGCTGACAAGCTGTCGCTTAATGCTCTCGATTACAATACATCTTTGTCACGGAAAGCGGCTAAAACCATCTTGAAGCATTGCACTTTTGATTGACTGTCATTTCAGTATTTGGTAGAATATGGTCAAATGGAGTGCAATCGAAACAAAGTCGTCGAAAGGCGGTAACGCAGAGCTACATGGGTTGTTCCGGCAACGGTGGTCGCCAACTGCAACACAATGACGATCGATCGCCCTGCGCTTTTGCGTGGGGCGATTCTGCTCTTCATAATGAATTTGGAGGGAATAACAAGTGAAAACGAGAAGCATCTCTGATTCCATGATGAAGGCCTTTCTCGGGGGGGAGCTTGCACCGCTGTTGGGTGCGGTAAAGCGGGATGACACTTTATGCCTCGAGCTTCGGGGGAAGTCGGTAAACATCTATTACAGAGGCGGCAGTCTATTTAGGATCGATGCGACCGCAAAAGGATATAAGCTGACTTTTAATCCGAAATACTTTAATTCAATACCCGCTGTTGAAAAGCCCGTCGTTCTTGATGCCTGCCCCTCAGTTTCGTACGCTGTAGACTGTCTCCCAATGTATAAGCAGTGTATGGACTGGTATATGCATGAGCATCCCGGATATGAGAATGAATTCCGACAGGTCATCGCCAGAGAGAATAACAATCACGGCAGAATCTCCAACGGAACGGATTACTTTATAGCTGATACTGAATACGTTGACGGAAGGTCCAGATTCGACATGGTAGCTGTAAAATGGCTGTCTGAAGGCTCCGTGCGCAAAGATACCGGCAAGGCTTCTCTGGCGCTGATAGAGCTGAAGTACGGTGACGGAGCCGTCAAGGGTATCGCCGGAGCCGAAAAGCATCTTGAAGATTTGGAAGCGTTTTTTATCGATACAGAAAAAGTTAAGGCCTTATGCGAGGATATGTCGAAAGTGTTTCGGCAGAAGTGCGAGCTTGGGCTTGTGGACGGAATAAAAGAGTCAAAATACAATGTGACGATCGATCCGGAAAACCCCGAAGTCATATTTATTTTTGCAAATCACGACCCGGCCAGCAAACGGCTCTCTTCGGAATCGATGAACCCCGGCACTTGTCCATTCCCTGTCCTTGTGGCAAACGCATCGTATATGGGGTACTGTCTGTATGCACAAAACATGGAGCCGTTGGGGCGCAATTTAAAATAAGCTTGTGCGCTGCCATACTGCTGTCGCCGTCATGTGATAGAATCGTATTACAAAGAACCCTTTGGGCAGGTGTCCTGTTTTTTGGACACCTGCCCATTGTATAATCTCCATGTGATTAATTAACCGGCAAGGAGTGCATTTGCCATGAAAGAAAAAAGAATTCTTACATATGGTTTGAGTCATAGCGAGAACAACGCCATCAGCAGCGTTTTACCCTCCAGGGATTATGAGCTTTTTCACACGGAGGCAGCGACAGACCTGATTGCGCTCAACGCCGTTTTGATTGTCATCAATGCCTCCGCATTAGCTGATGACGACCGAAATATGCTATTCGATTTCTTTACGGAGGCGGGCGGCTGCACGGACGAGACCGTTATTTGGCTGGGAGCTCCGACGCCGCCAAAAGCGCTGCAAAAAAACATAAAATGCTACGGTTGCTTTGCGGAAATAGAGGCCGGCATCAAATATCTCCTGCTCGACGCACACCGCAGGTGTAAAAAATCCTCGGAATTCAGCTCTGCCGTGATGCACGCCCTGAAAATCCTCGCCGCAATTCGGGAAAAGCCCGGGATCACAAGCCGGGAGCTGGCACAGCGCTGCGGGCTGTCAACGCGAAGCGTACAGAGATACGTTGAAGCGCTCAGGTGCAGCGGCGAATGGATCGATTACGACCCTGCTTGCAGAGGGTGGAAGCTTTTCCACAGCACGTCTTCATTGATCGCCTCCTTTTTCGGCGAGGAACTGGACAAATGAAAATCATCATTCACCGGGGAACGCACCAGATCGGCGGCAGCGCAACTGAAATCAGAACAGAGAATACGCGCATTTTAATCGATATGGGCCACGAGCTCGGCTTTGAATCGAGCTTTGTACCACAGCCGCTGCACATACCGGGCGTTACCGACACCAATGGGAGCTGTGACGCGGTGCTGTTCACCCACAATCACGGTGACCATATCGGGCAGCTCTCCCGTATACGGGAGGATATTCCGCTATACATGGGCGCGCTTGCGAAGGCGGTTTATTTATTTACCTCGCGGATGGAGTCGCCGCAGACCGTTCAGAGAATTTGCGGTGCCGGCGAGTATACTCCGGGCGAACCCTTTTTGATTGGCGATATGCGTATCACTCCGTTTTCTGTGGATCATTCCGCCTGCGACAGCTATATGCTTCTGATAGAGGCAGAGGGTAAGCGTCTGCTGCACACCGGAGATTTTCGACTGCACGGATTGAGAGGAAAGGCTATCCCGAAGATTATAGACAAGCTGGTGGGAAATGTCGATGTGCTTATAACCGAGGGAACCACGCTGTCCCGCCCGGTGGGAGAGCCTACGACGGAACAGGAATTGCAGCGGAGAGCCGGTGAATACATGGCGCGGTACAAATATGTATTCGTTTACTGTGCCGCAACCAATCTGGAGCGCGTCTGCGCTCTTGCCAAAGCTGTTCCGAAAGGCAAATACTTTATCTGCGATGAAACACAGTCCAAACTTCTGGACATTCTTTCGGAGCATTGGGGAGACTACTCGCCGCTCTACAGGAATATCAAAAAAACGGTGTATGGTGACAATCTGCTTCCAAAATTCCAGGATAAGGGCTTTCTGATGATGGTACGGGACAACAGTCGATTTCGCAAGATCGTTCCCAAGTTCGATCAGGAGCAGAGCATTATGCTCTATTCTATGTGGGATGGCTACCGCACCCGTCCCGGCAGCGGGATCCCGGCTTTCCTCGACCTGGCTGGAAGCTGGGAATCTCTGCATACCAGCGGCCATGCCTCGCCGCGTGACCTGGGGCTGTTGATCGAAAAATGCCGACCACATCTTATCGTTCCTATTCACACAGACTGCCCGACAGCACTGAAGGATTTGCATCCAAATCGTAATGTAGTTATTATAAAGGATAAAGAGGAGCTCATTGTGCCATGAGCGATATTCTTATAATCGGGCTTCACCCGGAAGAAGTCAAGACTCTGGAATGGAGTATGCCAAGCTGTCAAATTGAAAAATGTACTGCGGATGAGCTGCTAGGGAAGGCTGACGGGGCACTTGCGGTCGTGCTTGCCCCGGACGCGCTTTCCCGCCCTCAGTGGGACGCGCTTTCCGCGCATGGGCAGCAGCCGGGAGCGCCGATGATTCTTATGACTGGAGCGCCGGGTGACGACCTGAAACCGAATCTGCCTGACTTTTACCATATAATCGACCTGAACAGCAAGTCCGATACAACGCTTCGCAGAGCCTCCGGGCTGCTGGAGCTGGCTGTAAACCCGTGCTGGGATTGTCACGCTATCAGCATGGATGATACTCTGCGTTCGACCATGTGGAACGACGGCTGGTATTTGCTTGATATTGAGACCAGCGGGAAAAATCCCCTGGTAGACGACATTATAGCGGTTAGCTTTGCGTATATGGCAAACTATGAGATAAAGGGAGAATACTCAACACTGGTAAAGCCCCTGCGACCCATTTCGGAAAAAGCAGAGCGGATTACAGGAATTACCAATGAGCAGCTTTATGACGCAATGCCGCTGGGTGAACTTATCCGAAATCTTACTGATTTGGAATACCCATACGCACCTTTTCTCTTTACATCCCAAGCCTATATGAAGTCTTTCTTATCAGCCGCATACCATGCCTGCGGAAAGCAATTTAACGCGCAGTACCTGTCCGTTGACGCTTTGGCGGCACGTCTTTTCGGATATACATTAATGCTTGATCCAAGCGAAATGCTGGATGCTATCGGTTGTACGCGCAAGGGGGCAAGTGTGCTCCAAGACCCATATCTTGCGGAGATTTATAACATATCTCTTGCCGTATTTCATGGGCTTAAAGAACGCTTTGATGTCCGTGCGCCGGGGGACTTTGATAAGCTGTACGGCGAAGGCATGGTCGATTGAACCAAGTGCCGCAGGCGCGCTGCCGTGCCTTTATGGAGCGTCCAAGAGCTGCTGTGAGTACGGCGGCAAACAGCATCACCCTCTCAGGCAAATATATGAGCTGGGCGCAGAGCAGAACGTCGGACAGCCGCGTGGAGCTTCAGCTCATGATCGCAGGCATGGACAGGCGCACCTTTGACGCGGCGCCAGTCTACCAGCTTTACGGCCTCATCAGCTCACGGAAAGGGCAGATACAGCAGGGCCCAGACCACCGCGAGCAAAGGCAGATAGCCCAGCAGATATCCCGGACGGCCCAGAAAGGCGAACCATTCCAGAGGCGAGCCGGGGGAGGGCCAGTTGAGGAACATATAGTTGGTGTCCGTGAACCGGTCGAACACGAATACCGGCAGGGCGATAAGCAGCATGGTAAGCAGGCAGCGGGGCGCCCGGCGTATATCCGGCACTATATCCCCGCCCCAGACCTGCATCAGTGGGTAGGCCGTCAGCAGGATGTGCAGCAGAAAGCCGCTGAGCGTCATATAGCTCCAGAGTGGGTAACAGCTCCAGTCGGGAAAGACAAGCGCAAAGACCGCGCCGGGCATACAAAAGGCGTACAGGAACTGTCCGACGCTTTCCCTCGGCCGCAGGGCGTGGACAGCGCTGATGTACACCGCCAGGCCGCACAGATGCAGCGGCAGCCGGGACAGGTCGTACTGTCCCGCCGCCGCCAGCAGCCCCGCCCGCAGCAGCTCCACAGCCAGAGCGCTCATGGCCACGGCCAGCCGGAGCCGCCGCCGCCCGGCGGGAGACGACGCTTTATACGCCCGGCACAGGATCATCCAGACGCAGGCCGCCCCAGCCAGCCACAGCAAATGGCCGGGGGAGAAAAGTCCGAAGCCCGCCGTCGGGCCGTCTGTTGTAAAATCGAAGAAAGCTCCCATATCACTAAACACCATTAACATATTTTATGTGTATTTTAACATTCCATGCGGTCAAATCAAACAAATTTCGTGATTTTCTCATAAAGATATTGACAAGACGCTTTTCCCATATATAATGTAGGCAACTGAACAAAGTGTGATAGAGGCGCGGAGGTCATCAGTAATCCCGGAAATGCGACAGGAATCGCGGGATGAAAGGGGCAGCCGCCGAAGAATATCCGTTTTCCTGAGCGGGTATGTCTGGGCCGTCGGAGAATATCCGCCGGACTG
>CAYSFK010000067.1:0-10662 GCA_964430345.1 uncultured Oscillospiraceae bacterium
CGCATACCCATAAAGGGCACAAGCGCGGCGTCACATTGACCGGCGGTGTTATTTTTCCTTATCCGAATCGAACCCGCTGCGCCCTTACAGGACTAGCTACGCGTCGCTGGGCTTCGATTCGGGGATGCGTGGAATGTGTCCGCAAAATTGTTCAGGTTTTCTTATGGTGCGGCAGTGTCGTTTGACACGGAGCGTACACGGCGACGGTAGCGGAGCGACCTAGTCCCCGAAGGGGATTCGAGTCCGCAGATACGCGCTTCGCCCAACTTGTTGAGAGGGAACTTCCATACTCTCATTAATCCGCCCAACTGCAAGCCAAGGGTGTATACTACTGCTCCACGTCATTGCTGCCGGACTCATTCAGGCAATACTCTACCATACTGACAACGATATTGTTAAAGCTGGTCTTGCTTTCAGCAGCCATCTTGTCCACCGCATTCACCAGCTCCTGCGAAATATAGAGCGTTTTATACACTGATTCTACTTTATTCCGCGTTTCTTTAGGTTTAAAAGGCATGAGGCATCTCCTCCTGCCTTTATTTTATTGTAAAATAAGGCACAATAATACATTAGAAAAATCTGTTGTATTCATGATTTACTTGTAATATAATTGTTCCGGAGGCGATATTATGGTATATTATTAAATACGATACTCAGAGCCGCTGCGGTATCTGCGGCGGGATAACGGGATAACGTCACCCCGGTATATAGACGGAGAGCAGGTCATGGACAGAACAAAGCTTCGCGTTTTCATTTCTTTGGCGCTCAATACGGCGACCATTGTACTCACGACGGTCAGCGTAGCGCACTTCTTCATCGACTCCGGAGACGGCAACATGGCCGTTGCCGGATTTACCTGCTTCAGATACTTCACGGTGCTCTCAAATGTTTTCGCGGCGCTCACCTGCATCGCGGTCCTGGCGGTTCAAGCAAGGAGCCTTGTATGCGGCGGTGAACTGCCGCGCTCTGTGATGCTGCTCAAGTATTCCGGCACAGTGGCGGTGACTGTGACGCTGGCTGTGGTATTGGTATTTCTCGGCCCTACCATGGGGTACGACATAATGTTTGTGGGCTACAGCCTGTATCTGCACATGATTTGTCCGCTGCTGGCACTGGCGTCCTTCTGCTTTCTTGAGAAAGGCGGCGCGGTAGAAAAGCGGGAATTCCTCGTGGGAGACGTGTCCGTCATTATATAC
Organism: uncultured Oscillospiraceae bacterium; assembly: GCA_964430345.1. Lineage (GTDB taxonomy): Bacteria > Bacillota > Clostridia > Oscillospirales > Oscillospiraceae > Limivicinus. Next base: position 1,197 of record CAYSFK010000067.1, read on the forward strand.
GGTACCCTGTATCTGTTTACCGTGGTCGTTTTCCGGGTCTGGCCCGATTTCTACGGCTTTAACCGGGGAGGGCTGTGGTATATCAGCTATCCCGCAATGCTGGTCGGGGGTTATCTTGTGTCCATGGCTGTGGCCGGGGTACACAATGCCATACTTAGAAAGGCACCGGCAGGCAGGTAAACGCCGGAGCGATCCCCTCCTCGGGCGCGAAAACATAAAGGACATACCGTCAATTATTCCCGAAAACACCGATAATCCCGAACGCTCTTGCATTCGGGATTATCGGTGTTATTAATAATTCAGAAACGGAAGTAAATAAACGGATTGTATGACGAGCTGATTATGTAGGCGACGCAGAGGGCCAGAAGCACCGCGCAGCCTGCGCATTGCAGCAGCTCCACCGCAGCGCTTTTGCTGGGCTTTATAAGACGGCCCAGCGGCAGGGAGCACAGCAGACACAGGGGGATAAACAGAAGCCCGCGGGTTATGGTGATCTCGTTGGTAAGCACCTGAAGCCATGCCGTGCCGCGGAAGCTGAACATCATGCGCAGCGCGGCGCCCAGCTGCCCAAGGTCTGTGATGTTGAAGATGACCCAGCCGATATTTATAATAACAAAGGTGTACAGCCAGGACAGAAAACCCGGCAGCCTGTCCAGCAGCTTTTTCAAAAACAGCTTTTCCGCCATCAGCAACACGCAGTAGTATAGACCCCACAGCAGAAAGCTCCACTCCGCGCCGTGCCATAGGCCGGTCAGCAGCCAGACCACCAGAATGTTCAGCATCCATCTGGGCTTAGTGACCCTGTTGCCGCCAAGGGGGATATACACGTAATCTCTAAACCAGGAGGACAGGGATATATGCCATCTCCGCCAGAACTCGGTGACAGAGCGGGAGATGTAGGGGTGGTCAAAGTTCTCAAGAAAGTGGAATCCGAAGATGCGCCCGATGCCTATGGCCATATCGCTGTACCCGGAGAAATCAAAGTATATCTGGAACGTGTAGGCCAGCGCCGCCACCCAATACATGGCCGTGCCGAAAACCGCCGGCTCCCCCGCGTATATGATCTCGGCCACGGCCGCCACATTGTTGGCCAGAAGCACCTTTTTGGCCAAGCCTATAATGAATCGCTTCATACCCTGGCTGAAATCGTCCAGAGTCTCCCGGCGCAGGCCTATCTCGTTTCGGACGGTCTGATAGCGCACGATAGGCCCGGCGATAAGCTGAGGAAACAGGCACACGTACAGCAGCAGCTTCAGGGGATTGCGCTGCACGGGCACCTCCTGCCGATAGAGATCGAACACATAGGAGAGTATCTGGAAGGTGTAGAAGCTGATGCCTATGGGCAGAATGATCTCCTTCAGCGCGAAATCCCTGCCGAACAGCAGCTCCAGGTTTTTCACAGTGAAATTCAGGTACTTGAATATAAAAAGGTTGGAGAGCAGCAGCGCCACGGTGACTATGTATACAGCACGGCGCAGGCGCGGCCGGCCCTGCTCGCTCAGTCCGCTTATAAGCAGGCCGCCGGCGTAGGCCACAGCCACCGCCGCCAGCACCAGCAGCAGGAATTTGGGGCCGCTGCCCCAGGCGTAAAAGAACAGCGAGGCCAGAAGCAGAACGCCGTTTCGCCAGACTCGGTTTTTGCACAGATAATAGGCCGCCAACGTCAGCGGCAGAAACATGAAAAGAAAGGACAGGCTGCTGAATACCATCTTCTCAGCCCCCTATCTCAAGACGCAGGTCGGTGAGCGTAAGATAATACCCGACGAAAAGGACCTTGTCAATGTCATAGGCGCTGATATGCTGGGCAACGCACTGGTCGGTTACCTCATATTCGCGTTGATCCAGCAGAACAGTGGTTCCGTAATGGGAGGCCAGAAGCTTCAATATGCCGTGGGTGAAGGAATCCCCGATTATCAGCAGGTTCTCTTTGTCGCTGTTGCCGGTGTGGATGACCACCTCGCCGTAGTTATCGCCGTAGAAATTGCCGTAGCTTATCACGGCGTCGGGCTGGGCGAAGAACTCGTCCTGATGTCCGTAATCTGCGGCCGCCTCACCGTCTATCCTTACGGTCATGGGAGGGAAGTCAAACCTGTATGCGGTGAACAGCTCCTTCTTGTTGTCATAGCCCACCGCGTTTGCCTTTGAGCCGCGCCAGGCCCGGGGGAAGGTGACCTCCTCCAGAGGCTCAAGAGGCTCGTCCCCGCAGCCGAGCAGCGTCAGCAGCTCCTTATACCCGTCGTAGGAGCCCCGCCAATTCCAGTGATGATCGGTCACATACATGGCCCTGGCGTAGTCCTCAAAGCTGTCTATGGCGTATTTATCGACCTGCTCCTCCGGTATGGAGAGGATAGAGCGGATATAATCGTATACGCCGCTTTTCTCGCCGGTTTCAAAATCAATATCGTGGTCGTGCTCCACATAGTACAGGTAGAACTGCGTGTCCGGGTTTTCCTCCGCCACTCTGTTGAAGGAGGCTATCACCCTGTCCAGCTCCGGCTTCTTCGTCTCCAGCTTCTCCATGGGATATACCAGATAGTCGTCGAACAGGCATACGCTGCCGTATCTGTAATATGTATCGGGATCGCGCTCTATCATCGGGAAGCTCACAAGCTCCTGATAGCGTATCTTCATCAGGTTATACGCCTTTTTGAAATACTGGGCCATGGGAATCTGGTCCCCCAGCGCGGCCTCCGTGCCGTCCTGAAAGGAGTTGTCTGAAAAGCCCGCCCAGCTCAGCCGGGGCAGCTGTTCAGACGGTCGGCTTTCGTAGGTGTTCAGCTCTCTGGGCATGAAAACCGCCCTCGCTATGCCGGAGGCCAGCGCCAACACCGTCAAGATGGCGAAGCCGATCTGAACGGCCCGCAGCCCCGCTGTTTTGTCCTTTAGCTTCTTTATTATCCTCAGCTCATTTCCTGTGTAGTTTCAAAGACTCCGGCGCTGCTTTATTCCAGCCTTACCACTATGCAGCCGTCTATCTCCGCAATGGAGCCGTAATAGGGGTAGACCGCCATTTGGGAAAACTGCTCCGTCTCGCATATCCGCCGGAGCTCCGCCTCGTCTGCAAAGGGTATATCGAAGCCCAGATAATAGCGCAGCAGCAGCTGGGTATGGGCGGAGTCGGTGATGTTATTGCCGGGCAGCGTGAACTTCTCAAAGTCAAATACGCTTTCCTGGTCGAACAGAAGCGCGGAGTTCTCACCCACAACGGCAAGGCGGCTGTCCTCGTCAAAGCCGGGGACGGCAGTTATCTGAGCCGCCATGGCCGTGTAACGGGAATACATATTCTCATACTGCAAATAGGAATACAGGTGAAACTCGTTGGCAAAATATATGTTGTTGGCAATTATCAGCGCCATTGCCCCCAGAGCAAGTCGCCTGCACAGGACGCGCCCAGCGGGAGACAGGGTGTCCAGCAACACGCATATGAGCACGTACAGCGACGCGAAGCTGTACAGGGCCAGGGCGTGGAGATAGCCGTTGTCCGCCAGCATGAACAGGCAGTAGGAGCTCAGCGGCAGCAGCGCCAGACACAAAAACAGCAGCAGCGTCCGCCGGGTATCACGGGAGCAGAGCCGGGTATATATAAGGGCGTACGCGCTGAGAGCAAGCAGCACAAGGTGCATGAGCAGTGACAGACCCGAATTGACAAAGCCGAAGTAGCCCTTAACTACGGTGTTCAGGTAGGCGCTGTAGGCCACCGCGATACGCATGGGCAGGCTTTGGCTCCGGTTGGTGGCGTCTATCAGCGGATAGCCCATAGCCTTGGAAAAGACCAGCACCAGCAGCCCGTAGAGCGCCAGCGCCGCCAGCAGCATGGCCAGCAGCTTCAGCCCGTATCTGAAAACCTCTCCGGCGGAGCAGTCCTGCCGGAGCAGCCGCTTTATCATCAGTATCACGCAGAAGGCGGCGGCGAAGGCGAAGTAGCCCTGATACACGCTGCAGGTGAACAGCAGCAGCAGCGGCGAAACGAGCCATCGCCATTTCAGCCCACGGTCGAATACAAACACAGCCAGCGCCGCTGTCAGCAGCACCAGAGCATAGGGGGCGCTGGTGAACATATAGCCCATAAGGGCCGTCTCCGATGGGAAGCTGATGAACAGCCCGCCCAGCAGTATCTGGAGAGCTCTGCTGCGTATGTCGAATAGCCGTATCACCACGCAGACGGCGGCGCTGACGAGCAGGAGATTTATTAGCCCGTACAGCCAGGGCATGGAATAGTCCGGGAATATGAGCCGCAGCAGCTCCAGCCCGTAGCGCCCGGACACGGTAGTGGCGCCCTTGCCGAACAAGAAGGGTATATCGTCGTCAACGGGCAGCTTGCTTGTCAGCGCCGGCATCTGTGCCAGCAGGCCAAAGGCCAGCGTGGCCAGAAAGGCGGGGGCGCAGCCGGAGAATTCTCCCCGGAGGGCGGCGGATATTCTTTTCAGTCCCGATTCCCGGGGGCTGCCGTTTAAGTCCATGTGCTTCTCCTGTTTTGACGCTTTATAGACCAGCAAATACGCTAGACATTATATAACATTCCGCATCACTGTGCAAGCCGTCCCGAGCCATTTCGCGGGGTTTGTCTTTGCGGGTTCTGCTCGCCTTTCGCGCAAATAATTGCTTTTCATTTATGAGAAAACGTGTTATATTATAGCTTGTTAAGTTTTTAAGGGGGTGTGCTCATAGCTATGGAACATTCGGGCGCGCTGTTTTCCATCGGGCCTGTGGAGATAAGCGGCGTGGTGGTGACCATGTGGGTCATTATTGCCGTGCTGGCTCTGGTGTCTTGGCTTGCCACGCGGCGGCTGCGGGAGATCCCGGGGCCTATGCAGAATTTGGCGGAGATCGCCGTGGGCAAGCTGCGCGGGTATTTCTCCGGTATTTTGGGCAAGAAGCTGACAAAGAAGTATTTCCCCATATTTGCCACCTTCTTCATATTTATCATCGTCTGCAACTACTCCGGCATACTTCCCGGCGCCGGTCATATCACGGGCTTCGCGGTGCCTACGGCCTGCCTGTCGGTGACGGCGGGTTTGGCGGTGGTGGCTTTCTTTACCACGCATGTGGTAGGCGTACGGGAGCGGGGCCTGGGGGAATACCTCAAGTCCTTTCTCAAGCCGGTGGCGCTGCTGCTGCCCCTGACCCTGCTGGAGCAGTTCGTGCGCCCCTTCTCGCTGGCCATGCGTCTCTACGGCAACCTGTACGGCGAAGAAATGGTCACAAGCAATCTCTACAACATCTTTCCCATAATCGCCCCGTTGGTGATGAATGTGCTGAGCCTGCTGTTCTGCTTCATTCAGGCCATGATATTCACCATGCTGCTGTCCATATACGTGGCGGAGGCCGCCGGGGAAGAAGAGTAATACAGAAAACAATTTAGGAGGATATATCTTATGGAAGCATCAGGCATCATTGCATTAGCCGCCGCTCTCTCGGTGGCCCTCAGCGCCGCCGCAACGGCTATAGCCCAGGCCATGGCCGCCAGCAAGGCTATGGACGCCATCGCCCGTCAGCCCGAAGCCGCGGGAGACATCCGCACCTCGCTTATCCTGTCCCTGGGCCTTATGGAAGCTCTGACCATATACGGTCTGCTGGTGGCCTTCCTGCTGGTGGGCAAGATTTGAGGGTATCCGGGAAAATAGCATAGGAGGAAGGAACAGTATGCTGAGCGTCAACATATCCGAGCTGGCGTTGACCGTCGTCAGCTTTTTCCTGTTGCTGTTCGTGCTGGACAGGCTGCTGTTTCGGCCGCTTATCCGCTTTATGGACGCCCGTCAGGCCAAGATAGACGCCGGGCTGAGGCTGGGCGCCGAGGCCGACCAGGCGGTGACAAAGGCGAAAATCGACGGCGAAAAGCTGCTTGAGGAGACCCGCCGACAAGCCGAGCAGTCCGCGGCCCAGGCGAATTTGCAAGAGCAGAAGCGTCTTGCGGAGGCGGCCAAGCGCCTCAGCCGTGAGGCGGAGCTTGCCGCCGCCGAGTCCCAGGCCAGAGTGCGGGAGCAGCGGGAAAAGAACGCGGCGGAGCTCGCGGCCATGGGCCCCCAGCTTTCTGAGCTTTTAGCCCAAAGGCTGCTGCGCTGACGGCGAGGTATTTCAATAGAAAGGGAGGTGGCTGTGAATGAGCGGATGGAGTTTGCTGGCGGCGCTGGTGAACTTTGCCATATTGGCTTTGGGCCTGTATTTTGTGGGCAAAAAGCTGGTGGCGAAAATGCTCGGCGACAACCGCCAACAGATAAGCGACAAGCTTGAGCAGGCTGAAAAGGCCAAGCAAAGAGCGGGCGAGCTTGATGCGCAGCTGGAAAAGCTGCGGCTGGAGGCGGAGTCCCGGCAGCGGGAGCTGATGCTGGAGGCGGAGGCCGCGGCGTCAAGCAGCGCCGAGGTTTTCAAGGAGAAGGGCCTGGCTTTGGATCAGTGCGCCCTGCGGGAGCGGCAAAGCGAGGCGGACAGCCTCATGGCCCAGATGCTCCGGGAGCTGAAGAATCAGACCGTGCCCGGACTTCTGGCCAATACCGGGGAGCTGCTGAAAAGCGGCGCCTACGACGAGGCCATTGCCCGGCTGGAGAGCCGCTTCGCCGGTGAGGTGGAGCCTCTTTTGCACCTGACGGCGGCGGACGAGTCCAAGCTGCGCTGGGGCGAGAAAATAGAAGTCACTCTCTATGCCGCAAGAGACGCCGCGCTCTGCCACGAGGCTGAGCTGCGCGGCATAGCGGAGGAGCGATTGGGCAAGGAGAACATTGTTTTCTCCTCGGCCATTGATCCCTCGGCCATAGGCGGCTTTTGGCTCAAGGTGGGAGACACCGTTTACGACGGCAGCATCTACTATATGCTGCGCCGGCTTAGCGAGGATATAAGCTGGGACGAGGACACGGTCACCGACCTGGGCGTGTATTTCACCGATAAATTCTCTCAGGCGGACACCTCTGTGGGCGCCTTCCAGAACGGCCGTGTGGTCAGTCTGGCAGAGGGCATCTGCCGCATATCCGGCCTGTCGGATGTTATGGCCGGTGAGATGGTCCAGATAAACGGCAGACTTAAGGGCATGGTCATGGACATTGGCGCAAACGAGATAAGCGCCGTGCTCCTTGGCGGCAGTGAGAACGTCCACAGCGGCGCTATCGTCCGGCGTACCGGGCGGGTGGTTGAGGTGCCGGTGGGCGAGGAGCTCATAGGCCGGGTAGTGGACGGCCTGGGCACACCCATAGACGGCGGCGGTCGGCTGAATACCGGCAAAACGCGGCCGGTGGAGAGCCCCGCCCCCAGCATCATATCCCGCCGTCCCGTGACGGTGCCGCTGCTGACGGGCATCATGGCCATAGACGCGCTGGTGCCTATAGGCCGGGGCCAGCGGGAGCTTATCATAGGCGACAGACAGACCGGCAAGACCTCCATCGCCGTGGACACCATTATAAACCAAAAGGACAAGGACGTGGTCTGCATCTACGTTGCCATCGGCCAGAAGGAATCCACCGTGGCCGGTATCGTGGAGAAGCTGCGGCAGTGCGGCGCCATGGACTACAGCATCGTCGTCAGCGCCAACGCCTCGGACCCCGCGCCAATGCTGTATATCGCGCCCTATACCGGGGCGGCCATGGGCGAATACCTGATGAACAAGGGCCGCCATGTGCTCATCGTGTACGACGATCTGTCCAAGCACGCCGTGGCCTACAGGGAGCTTTCCCTGCTGCTGCACCGTCCCCCCGGACGGGAGGCCTACCCCGGCGACGTGTTCTTCCTCCACTCCCGGCTTCTGGAACGGGCCGCCTGTCTGGACGAGGCCCATGGCGGCGGCAGCATGACGGCCCTGCCCATAGTGGAGACCCAGGCGGGGGACATCTCCGCCTATATCCCCACCAACGTCATTTCCATTACCGACGGACAGATATTTCTTGATAACGATATGTTCAACTCCGGCGACAGGCCGGCCATAAACGCTGGCCTTTCCGTGTCCCGCGTGGGCGGCGCTGCCCAGCCCAAGGCTATGAAGCAGTTCGCCTCACGCCTGCGTATGGACCTGGCTCAGCACAGGGAGCTGGAGGCCTTTGCCCAGTTCGGCTCCGATTTGGACAAGGCCACCAGAGACGCCCTGAACCGGGGCCGCAAGGTGACGGCGCTGCTGGTGCAGCCGCGCTACGGCCCCGAGACCACCGCCGAGCAGGTGGCGGCAATCTTCGCCGTCAACAACGGGTATCTGGATGATGTGGACGAGAGCCTTGTTAGCGGCTTCCGGGTGGAGCTGGGTCGCTGGCTGTACCTGCAGGACGCCGCTTTGGCCGCGCATATAGACGGCGGCGGCAAGCTGGACGAGGGTCAGACGGAAAGGCTGCGCTCGCTTATAGAGCGCTTTAAGGCGAACTTTATCGCAACGTAATAATCATGAAGGGAGGCGCGGCACTTGGCGAATATCTTCGCTATAAAAGCAAGGATACGTGGCGTTGAAAGCACCAAGAAGATAACCCATTCCATGAAGCTGGTGTCCACCTCCAAGCTGCATCAGAACCAGAAGCTGCTCAGGGACTTTACCGCCTACTCCGACAATTGCCGGGAGGCGCTGGGTCTTGTGCTGTCCGGAGTCCGGGAGGAAAGCCCTCTGCTGGCTGCCCGGCAGGAGACGGGTAGGGTCTGCTTCGTGGCCTTTGTGGGCAACCGCTCTCTCTGCGGCTCCTATAATCAGGATGTGCTGGTGGAGCTGGAGCGCCGACTGAAGCAGCAGGGTGACGACAGTTTCAGCGTCGTAGTGGGCCGCTGGGGCGCCGAGACTACCGATGCTGAGCAGTATCGGATACGCCGCCGCTTCGACGGCGTCAGCGATGTGCCGGACGTCTCTGAAAGCACGGAGCTGGCGGACTATCTCAAGGAGCTGTTTCTCAGCGCTCAGGCGGACGCCGTGGAGCTGCTGTATCAGAAGCACAGCGCCCTGAGCCAGCGGCTGGAGAGCTTCCGGCTGCTGCCCGTGGAGACAGAGGGCATTGGTAAGGGCTACAGAGCCTGCATCTTCGAGCCGGATAAAAAGACCCTGGTGGACACGCTGACCGCTATGTATACCGACGCCTGTGTGCGCCGCTGTATGCTGGAGGCCAAGGTGAGCGAGCATTTTGCCCGGATGACCGCCATGACCTCCGCTACCGACAACGCAGGCGAGCTCGTCACGAAGCTGACCCTGACTCTGAACCGCACCCGCCAGGCGAAGATAACCACCGAGATATCCGAGATAATCAGCGGCGCAAAGGCACTGCAGGCAGACAGCGATACACAATGACAGGAAAGGAAGTCATGCCTATGACACAGGATTACGGTACCGTATGCAGAGTAGTAGGCCCCGTGGTGGACGTACGCTTTGACATTGGCCGGCTCCCGGCCATATATGACGCCGTGGATATAGAGAGCGCCGTGGGCACAGTCAAGGCCGAGGTGGTGTCGGAGCTGGGCGGCGGCAGTGTGCGCTGCATAGCCCTCACCTCCACCGACGGGCTCTCCCGGGGCTGCA
>CAYSFK010000068.1:0-10572 GCA_964430345.1 uncultured Oscillospiraceae bacterium
TGCTACTGCACCGACGGCAAGATACAGCGGGGCTGCGACGTGCGGGTGCTCAGGGACAACATTATCGTCCATGAGGGCGAGCTGGCTTCACTGCGCCGCTTTAAGGACGACGTGAAGGAGGTCGCCTCCGGCTACGAATGCGGTATGCAGGTGGAGAAGTTCAACGACGTGAAGGTGGGCGACGTGATAGAATGCTTCGTCATGGAGCAGATAGTCAGGTAGCTCTACACGGGCGAAGCAGTTTAAGGGGCTTCGCGTTAGGAGAGGTAAATGTCATCTAACAGACTGGGAAGAACCAACGACGATATCCAGCGGGTGCTGTCGGGGCTGCTGCGTGAGATAAAGGACCCCAGAGTGCAGCAGGGCATGATAAGCGTCACCAGAGTGGAGACCACCGGCGACCTGCGCTATTCCAAGGTGTGGCTGTCAGTTCTGGGTATGCGGGACGAGAAGGAGTTCAGAAAAGGGCTCAAGTCCGCCTCCGGCTGGCTGCGGCGGGAGCTGGGCAGTTCCATGTCCCTGCGCTGCACACCGGAGCTGGTGTTCGAGATCGACCACAGCATAGAGTACGGCGCGCATATCAATCAGGTCATAAGCTCGCTGGATATAAAGCACGACGAGGAAGAGGACAATGAACTATAAGCAATGCGCAAAGCTGCTGCTTAGCCATGAAAACATCCTCATACTGACCCACAGAAACCCGGACGGGGATACCCTGGCCTCCGCCGCCGCCCTGTGCAGCGCTCTGCGCCGGGGCGGAAGGACGGCCTGTATGTTCCCCAACCCCCAGATAGGGGAGAGATACCGGGGCTATGTGGACAATTATCTTGCGGCCGCGGACTATAAGTTCAAATACACGGTGGCGGTGGACACGGCCACGGCTGAGATGCTCGCCGACGGCTGGAGCGGAAGGATAGACCTCTGCATCGACCACCACCCAACCAACTCCCGCTACGCCGGGGAGACTCTGCTGAGGGCGGACAAGTCCTCCTGCGGCGAGATAGTGCAGGAGCTGATACTGAGCATGAACAGCGAGCTTACGCCGGAGGAGGCAACGCTGCTGTATGTGGCCCTGTCCACGGACACGGGCTGCTTTCAGTACGCCAACACCAATGCCTCCAGCTTCCGAGCCGCGGCGGAGCTGTATTCCGGGGGAGCAGACACCCTAAAGGTCAACACGGAGCTTTTCCGCAAGGTCTCCCACGCAAGGCTGCGGCTGGAGGGGATGATCTATTCCGGACTGAGATACTATAGGGCCGGTAAGATAGCTTTGGCCACGGTGACCCGGGAAATGATGGAGAAGGCAGGAGCCACCGAGGACGACTGCGACGATCTGGCCGGACTCTCCGGCAGAGCCCGGGGCAGTATGCTCAATATCACCCTGCGGGAGCTGGAGGACGGCAGCTGTAAGATATCCGTACGCTCCATGCCGGAGGTCAGCAGCAGCGATATCTGCGCCGTGTTCGGCGGCGGAGGCCACGCCATGGCCGCCGGCTGCAACATCCAGGGAAGCCCGGAGCGGGCGGCGGAACTGCTTTTACAGGTGATAGACGAGGTTTGGAAGTGAAGGGCATACTGCTGGTGGACAAGGACAGCGGCTGGACCAGCAGCGATGTGGTGGTAAAGCTCAAGGGGCTGCTCCGGGAGCGCCGGGTGGGCCACGCGGGAACTCTTGACCCTATGGCAACGGGGCTGCTGACGGTATTCGTGGGCAGGGCCACCAGAGCGGCAGAGTTCGCCGAGAGCCACGACAAGCGCTACATTGCGGGGCTGCGGCTGGGCCTCAGCACCGACACCCAGGATATCACCGGCAGAGAGCTCAAAAGCTGCGGCCAAAGCGTAAGCATCGAGGAGCTGGAGTCGGCGCTGGCGCATTTCCGGGGCGAGCTTTCCCAGCTTCCGCCCATGTATTCGGCGGTGAAGGTGGGCGGTCAGCGGCTCTACGATATCGCCCGCAGGGGCGGCGAGGCCCAGCGGCGGCCCAGAAGCATCACAGTGAGCGATATCTCCGTTGCCGGTAAGGAGAACGGAGATTTTATTCTGGATATTAGCTGCTCCAAGGGCACCTATGTGCGCACACTGTGCAACGATATCGGTGAGGCTCTGGGCTGCGGCGGCTGTATGAGCAGTCTATGGCGTGTAAGGGCCGGCTGCTTTTCCGTGGAGGACGCGCTTACGATAGCGCAGATACGGGAGCTTGCTCAGGCGGGAAGTATTCAGGAGCGGCTGCTGCCGGTAGACACGCTGTTTCGCGGGTACGGCGAGACTACAGTGTCCTGTGAGGCGGAGCGGCTGATACGCTGCGGCACGGAGACGGACTGCTCGCTGCCCGACGGGCGATACAGGGTCTATTCCGAAGCCGGGGAATTCCTAATGCTGGGACAGGCGGAAAACGGACGGCTCAAGACAGTAAAAAGCTTTTTCGAGGTTTGATCATAATGGCAGAGACAAAGAGAGCTATCGCCCTGGGCTTTTTCGACGGGGTACATCTGGGACACGGGGCGCTGCTGAAAAAGACGAAAGAGAGAGCGGACGAGACAGGGGCCATGCCCTCGGTGCTCAGCTTCGACGTACACCCGGACACGCTGGTGTTCAATAAGGAAGTGCCGCTGATAAACAGCGCCATAGGCAGGACGGAGATAATCCGCCGCTGCTACGGCATAGACAATGTGGTGTTCATCCACTTTAATAAGCGGGTAATGACCATGCCCTGGATGGACTTCGCCGACTCGCTTATCGACGAGCTGGCCCTGAGCTGGATAGTGGTGGGCCATGACTTCTGCTTCGGTCACCGGGGAGAGGGCACCGCCGTGAAGCTGAAGGAATACTGCGAGAGCCGGGGTTTGGGCTGCGACATCATACCGCCGGTGACGCTGGACGGCAGGATAATAAGCTCCACCTATATAAGAACGCTCATAGAATCGGGAGACATGGAGCAGGCCAGACGTTTTCTGGGGCATCCCCACACTCTGTCGGACACCATACATTCAGGCTACCATCTGGGCACAAAGATGGGCGCGCCCACCATAAATATGCATTTCCCGGAGGGAGTTATCATACCGCGCCGGGGAGTTTACGCCTCAAGAGTGTATCTGGAGGACGGCAGCAGCTACACGGCGGTGACCAATGTGGGGGTCAGGCCCACGGTCAGCGACGGCGACAGCGTGAATATCGAAAGCCACCTGCTGGACTACTCCGGCAACCTCTACGGCAGACAGGCGCGGGTTGAGTTTTTCAGCTTCCTGCGGCCGGAGATGAAATTTGACAGTCTTGCGGAGCTGGGCGACCAGATAAAGCGGGACGCGGAGAGCGCCAGGGAATACTTCGAGGCGCTGGATATGTAGAAAACAGGGTATCTTGACGAGCAAGATACCCTGTTTGTTCAGTTCTGGGGGAGGTTCTGTTTGGATGCGGGGCGGTTGCGCCGCTGGGTGTGCCCCCGTCCTCTGCGGTGGGCCTGGGTGGACTTGGCTTTGTAGAAGTCCAGCATACCCTCGTCCGCCTTGTATATGAGCTTGTTGGCAAGCCAGCTCTTATTGTCGGGCACCCGGCGGAAGTTCATGCGGACCAGATAGCTGCCGTGTTCCGGACAGCTGTAGATGTTCATATACCGCTGGTCACCCTGATTGACCCAGCGAAGCGGGTTCATCTCCGCACCGCAGTCCGGGCAGAAGGTGGCGCAGAGCTCCTTATCAGCAAAGGCGGCGGCCTTGCTGACATAGCCCTCCCGGCAGTCCCGCTCCAGCGTCTCCGGCGCGGCGCTGTCCGAGGCGGGTTTGAAGTTGGGCATACGGGCGGCCAGAATGCTCATGGCGTCCGGGTACAGCCGAAGGCCCTCCTCCATGTCCAGCCGGGAGGCCACCAGCGCAGTGTTGTAAGCGTCCCCCAACGCGTCATGGGCTGTCCGCGTCTGCTCTATCTCGAAGTGCTCCATGGCGCTGGCCAGGGATTTCTGGTTCTTGTCGCCGCCGGTCTGGAGATTGTATATAAGCTGGAGATTCACCCAGCCGCCTATCCAGTCCCAGTCCAGGTCGTGGATGATAATGTTCTGCTCCAGTATGCGCTGGTCGTCACAGCCCCAGGTGAAGAAGGTGACCCCGTCGCCGCACCACTGACGGAAATGCTCCAGCGCGTCGGCAAAGGCGATGCCATGGGCCAGCCGCTCCTTGTCAAAGCCGGTTATCTTCTTCACCTTATAGTGCATACGCTTGAAGTACACGGGTTTAACGTCAATGGTGTACTCCTCGCCGGGCGTAAGGTCGTCGTTAAGTCTGACGGCGCCGATCTCGATTATCTCGCCGCCCAGATGTATGGGCAGCTTATTGAAAACGGAGGACTTGGAGCTCATAGCCTGATTCCATTCCAAATCCACCACAACATAATTCATAGTCCAATTCCTTTGCAAATAAATATTAACAATTTATTATAACACAGCTGAAGTCAGGATGCACTAATTTTATCAAGAAATATTTTGCACCCAAGGGCGGGCTATGGTATACTTGGAAAACCAGAGGTGATAGCGTGAAAGGCATGACATTATTCAGGGCGGCGCAGATATGCGGCGGCCGTCTCATGGGCGGGGAGCAGGGCGACACAGAGCTGGGCCGGGTAGTCATTGACAGCCGGACGGTGGAGCCCGGGGATATATTCGCCGCATTTAAGGGCGAGAACACCGACGGCCACGACTATATCGAAGCCGCCATAAGAAAAGGCGCAGGCTGCTGCCTTGCCCAGCGGCTGCCTGAGGGTGTGACCGGGCCGGTGCTGCTGGTGCCGGATGTGCAGCAGGCGCTGGAAAAGCTGTGCGCCGTGTATCGGGAGAGCCTAAGTCTGCCCATAATAGGCGTGACCGGCAGCGTGGGCAAGACCTCCGTGAAGGAGATGATCTCGGCTGTACTGTCTCAGCGGCTCCGGGTGCTTAAAACAGAGGGCAACCTGAATAACCAATTGGGTGTGCCTATGACCCTGTCCCGAATAGAGCCGGAGCATCAGGCCGCGGTGGTGGAAATGGGCATATCCGGCTTCGGCGAGATGAGCGCTCTGGCCCGGATGGCAAGGCCGAATATCGCAGTATACACGGTGATAGGCCACGCCCATCTGGAGTTTCTGGGGGACGCGGACGGTGTGTTCCGGGCAAAGACGGAAATGCTGGAACACATGGCGCCCGACGGCACGGTAATAGTCAACGGCGACGACGAGCGGCTGAATAAGCTGCGCTGCGCCCAGCGGGTAATACGCTACGGGCTGGGTGAGGACTGCCTTGTGAGGGCGGAGAACATAAGCCTCAGCCACGACTGCCGCACACTCTGCGACATAGTATACGGCGGGCGCAGGCTTCGGGCAGAGATACCCGCCTTCGGGCGGCACATGGTATACGCGGCACTGGCAGGGGCGGCTGTGGGCTTCGAGATGGGCCTTGAGGACCACGAGATAGAGCGGGGGATCAAAGCCTTTGAGAACGCAGGCCACCGGGGACAGGTGATCCGAACCGGCGGCATCACCCTGCTGGACGACAGCTACAACGCCAATCCCGACTCTATGCGCAGCTCCATCGATTCACTCATGACACTGCCGGGACGCCATGTGTGCATACTGTCGGATATGCTGGAGATGGGCGGAGACTCGGAGAAAATGCATTACGAGGTGGGTCTGTACGCTTTGGAGCAGGGCGCGGACGCGGTACTCTGCTGCGGCCCTCTCAGCCGGGAAACGGCACGAGGAGCCGGGACGAGGGGCCTGTACTTCGAGTCACGGGAGGCGCTGACGGCGGCGCTGCCTGAGCTGCTGCGCCGCGGCGACACGGTGCTGGTGAAGGCCTCCAGAGGTATGCATATGGAAAAGGTCTCGGAAGCGCTGAAGGGTATGGGAGAGCTACAATGACAGGAGCGAGCGACAACAGAGCCATAGTACTGCTGGACATAGACGACACCATACTGGACTTTCGCAAGGCGGAGAGCGTGGCTATCTCCAAGACCTTTCAGGCGCTGGGCATACCCACGGAGGATGCGGTCATCCGGCGATACAGCGAGATAAATCAGAAATTTTGGGAGCGGCTGGAGGCCGGGGAGCTGACGCGCCGACAGGTGCTGATGGGCCGCTTTATTCAGCTGTTCGGTGAGCTGGGCGTTAAGGCGGAGCCGGAGGCGGCTCAGGAGATATACGAGGAGCTGCTGGCGGTGGGGCACTACTTTATGCCGGGAGCGGAGGAGATGCTGGAGGCGCTGTACGGCGATTACCGGCTGTTCATCTGCTCCAACGGCAGCTCCTATGTGCAGGCCGGGCGCATAAAAAGCGCGGGCATAGCCCGCTTTTTCGAGAGGATATTCATTTCCGAGGAGCTGGGCTTCGACAAGCCCTCCAGTGAATACTTCGACGCCTGCTTCCGGCAGATACCCGACTTTTCAAGAGACAGGACCGTTATGGTGGGGGACTCTCTGACCTCGGATATCCGGGGCGGCAGGAACGCCGGGATCACCACCTGCTGGTACAATCCACGGAGAAAACCCCGGCATCCGGAAAACGAGCCCGACTATGAGATAGACCGGCTGGAAAAGCTGAAGCCGTTGTTGGACGGGCTTTGGCGGTAGAGCGGGCCGCCACACAGGGCGGCCCCTACGGCGCTGCGTCGGCATTGGCGGGCCGCCACATAGGGCGGCCCCTACGGCGCTGCGTCGGCATTGGCGGGCCGTCACATAGGGCGGCCCCTACGGCGCTGCGTCGGCATTGGCGGGCCGTCACACAGGGCGGCCCCTACGGCGCTGCGTCGGCATTGGCGGGCCGCCACGCAGGGCGGCCACTACTTCTAAAAGAAAATGGCTATCACTATCAGCAGCACCACGCCGGGCAGACCCAGAAAGCCCACCACCAGCGCCTTGATAAGCGAAAAGCCCAGTGTGAAATTGAAAAAGCCGCCGATAAAGTTCACGGCGAAAAGTATAACAAAGCCCAGCGCCGCGTTCAGCAGCAGCTTGAAGATGAGCTTTATGGGCGCGGCCAGGATCTTCAGCAGCGCGATAACGCAGAAGATGACAGCGACGATGACAAGCAGACCGGATAGTGTTTCCATTTAATGATTTGAGTCCTTTCAAATAATGTGCGCTCTTGGAAAAATGTGCTTGAGTAAGCAGAGGCGGCGGAGAAATAATATAGACAGACACGAGTACCGAAGGCGAGATAAAGAAGCCTGAGCCCTATCCGAAGATATAGAAAACGGATGAGGCATAACGGGAAACTGTTCAGCGGACGGAGAGTTTCCCGTTAAAGGGGAAATATCCTTCGCGGGGCGGGCTGCTGTGGCAGCCCGCCTTGTGTTTTCTCCGGGCTATTATATATAATTTTATGCCGTTTGGCAATCGTTATCTACAAAGGCCACGGCGCCTGCGGGAAAAATTGGCGAAGTGGACAGCCGTTTTAGTTTGCGTACTTGAAATCGCGGAGAATTATGATATACTATATAAGTTAAAATAGAGGCGTATGTGCCCAAGGACAGGCACAAGATATAGTTTCTGGGAAAGGGCAAGGATTCTATGGCTACCAGCAGCGCACAGTACGGCAACGACAGCATATCACAGTTAAAGGGAGCGGACAGGGTACGGAAACGGCCGGGGGTCATCTTCGGCTCGGACGGGCTGGACGGATGCCAGCATGCGGTCTTTGAGATACTCTCCAACTCCATTGACGAGGCCAGGGAGGGCCACGGAGAGCTTATCACGCTCACCTACTACGAGGACAAATCCATAGAGGTGGAGGATTTCGGCCGGGGCTGCCCTCTGGACTGGAACCCCAGCGAGAAGCGCTACAACTGGGAGCTGGTATTCTGCGAGCTGTACGCCGGAGGCAAGTACCAGAACGCTAACGGCGGGGACTACGAGTTTTCCCTGGGCCTTAACGGACTGGGCTCCTGCGCCACTCAGTATGCCTCGGAGTACATGGACGTGACGGTCTGGCGGGACGGGAACAAGTACCAGATACACTTCAAAAAAGGCAAGCCCTGCGGCAAAAAAGGACAGGAGCTGACCATCGAGCCCACAGACAGGAAGAAAACCGGCTCCACCATTCGCTGGAAGCCGGATATGGAGGTGTTCACGGACATCGACATACCCGAGGAATACTTCGACAACGTGCTGCACAGGCAGGCCGTGGTCAACGCCGGGGTCACCTTCCGACTGAGGGTACAGAAGGACGGCCGCTTCGAGACTCGGGATTACCGCTACGAAAACGGCATTATGGACCATGTGGCGGAGCTGGCGGGGGACGGGCCTCTCACCGCGCCCATGTTCATCAGCGCCGAGAAACGGGGTCGGGACAGGGAGGATAAGCCGGAATACAAGGTGAAGCTCTCCGCTGCCTTCTGCTTTTCCAATAAGGCCACCGCTCTGGAATACTACCACAACTCATCCTGGCTGGAAAACGGCGGGGCGCCTGACAAGGCCGCAAAGCTGGCCTTTACCTCAGCCATAGACGCCTATATAAAGCAGCAGGGAAAGTACCAGAAAAACGAGACGCCCATCAAATTTCAGGACATACAGGACTGCCTTATTCTGGTGACCAACTGCTTTTCCACCCAGACCTCCTATGAGAACCAGACCAAGAAGGCCATAAACAACCGCTTCATACAGACCGCCATGACCGAGTTTTTCAAGACCCGGCTGGAGGTATACTTCATCGAGAATAAGCCCGAGGCCGACAGGATAGCCGAGCAGGTGCTGATAAACAAGCGCAGCCGGGAGACGGCGGAGCGGGCACGACAGGGCATGAAGAAGAAGCTCTCCGGCAGCATAGACATCGCCAACCGGGTCCAGAAGTTTGTGGACTGCCGCAGCAAGGACTTGGAGCGCCGGGAGATATACATTGTGGAGGGTGACTCGGCTCTGGGCGCCTGCAAGCTCTCCAGAGACGCGGAGTTTCAGGGCATCATGCCGGTGCGGGGCAAGATACTCAACTGCCTCAAGGCGGACTATGTGCGCATTTTTAAGAGCGAAATAATCACCGACCTTATAAAGGTGCTGGGCTGCGGCGTGGAGGTCAGGGACAAGCACGTGAAGGAGCTGTCCGGCTTTGATTTGACGAACCTGCGCTGGAATAAGGTGATAATCTGCACCGACGCCGACGTGGATGGCTTCCAGATACGCACGCTTATACTCACCATGCTCTACCGGCTGGTGCCCACACTTATCCAGGAGGGCTTCGTATACATTGCGGAATCGCCCCTGTACGAGATAGAGAGCAAGGGCAAGACCTATTTTGCCTACTCCGACAGGGAAAAGGCGGAGATAACCGAAAAGCTGAAGGGCGCGAAAATGACCATCAGCCGAAGCAAGGGACTGGGTGAGAACGACCCGGACATGATGTGGATGACCACCATGAACCCGGATACCCGGCGGCTTATTAAGGTAATGCCCGACGAGGCCCGACTGATGGCGGAGACCTTTGAGCTGCTGCTGGGCGACAACCTGGAGGGCAGAAAGACCCATATAGCCGAGGAGGGCTATAAGTACCTGGATATGGCCGACATATCGTAAGGAGAAAGTTTGAAACAGGTTCAAGCTTCATTAGATTTACTGCGGTTTTCCCGCCGCTGATACGGCAACGGAAAACCATGCGCATTATGACCATTGTTTTTCGTGGTCATTTTGTGACTTGAGAAAGCGAAGGAATGGTCATTAGAATGAACACACACGCTAACGATTTTGTATACGGAAGAAGCCTTGTCAAAAAGCTGCTGATAGCCTCGGTCATATGCTGCGCGGTGAGCATTTTCATGCCCCAGCAGTCGTATATACAGATGGCGGCCGTGGCACTGACCCTTATCATGTTCGTTACCACCATTGTATGCATGGTGAAGTACTGCCGCTGTCCTCACTGCGGGAAGATCATATTTACCGGTGTGCTGGCAATTAAGCAGTGTCCCCGCTGCCACCGCAGCCTTGAGACCGGCAAGAAGATGAAAAAAGCAAGGTAAGAGAGAACGGAAATGGCAAAGAAGAAGGAACAGGAAAAAAAGCAGCACGACAATCCCAATGTGGTGGGACTGCGTTCCCAGGTTCTGGAGCAGCCCATATCCGAGACGCTGGAAACCAACTATATGCCCTACGCCATGAGCGTTATCGTCTCCCGGGCTATCCCGGAGATAGACGGCTTCAAGCCCTCCCACCGCAAGCTGCTGTACACCATGTATAAAATGGGGCTGCTGGGCGGCGCCAGGACTAAGAGCGCCAATATCGTTGGCCAGACCATGCGCCTCAACCCCCACGGCGACGCCGCGATATACGAGACTATGGTCCGGCTGTCGGTAGGCTATCAGGCGCTGCTGACACCCTTCGTGGATTCCAAGGGAAATTTCGGCAAGGTTTACTCCCGGGATATGTCCTACGCCGCCTCCCGATACACAGAAGCCCGGCTTGCCGGCATCTGCACGGAGATGTTCCGGGATATTGACAAGGACACCGTGGACTTCACAGACAACTACGACGGCAGCACCAAGGAGCCCACGCTGCTGCCTACGGGCTTTCCCAACGTTCTGGTCTCCGCCAACACCGGCATCGCCGTGGGTATGGCCAGCCAGATCTGCGG
>CAYSFK010000069.1:0-245 GCA_964430345.1 uncultured Oscillospiraceae bacterium
TGCTTTACCGTAAGCCCGTCCAGGAAGCCGGAGTTGACCATGATGCCGGTGTCGTCCTTGAGGGTAAAAGCGCCCTCCTCCACATTGCCGCCCTTGACCACTTCAACTATCTCGCAGCCGAACTTTTTGGCAAACTCCCAGTCGCGGTCGTCGTGACCGGGGACGGCCATGATGGCGCCGGTGCCGTAGGTGACCAGTACGTAGTCGGAGATGAAGATGGGTATCTTCTTTCCGTTGACGGGGTT
>CAYSFK010000069.1:293-10425 GCA_964430345.1 uncultured Oscillospiraceae bacterium
GGAGCGCTCAAAGTCGGACTTCCGGGCGGCCTCCTCCACGTAGGCGTTGACCTCGTCCCAGTTGGAAACCTTGTCCTTCCACTTGCTCACATAGGGGTGCTCCGGAGACAGCACCATGTAAGTGGCGCCGAACAGGGTATCGGGCCGGGTGGTGTAGACAACTATATCGTCGCCGCAGTCGGTCTTGAAGCTGACCTCCGCGCCGGTGGAGCGGCCTATCCAGTTTCTCTGCTGTATCTTGACCCGCTCGATGTAGTCCAGGTCGTCCAGATCGTCTATGAGCCGCTGGGCGTATTTGGTGATGGCCAGCATCCACTGGCTCTTTTCCTTGTGTATCACAGGGGCGCCGCAGCGCTCGCATACGCCGTCCACCACTTCCTCATTGGCCAGCACCACCTTGCAGCTGGTGCACCAGTTGACGTTCATGGTAGCCTTGTAGGCCATGCCGTGCTTGAACATCTGGAGGAATATCCACTGGGTCCACTTGTAGTAATTGGGGTCGGAGGTGTTGACGCAGCGGTCCCAGTCGAAGCCGTAGCCCAGCATCTTCAGCTGCCGGGTGAAGTTGATGATGTTGTCGTGGGTGACCTTGGCGGGGTGGATATGGTTCTTGATGGCGTAGTTCTCCGTAGGCAGGCCGAAGGCGTCATAGCCTATGGGGAACAGCACGTTGTAGCCCTCCATGCGGCGCTTGCGGGTGACTATATCGATGGCGGTAAAGGGTCTGGGGTGACCCACGTGAAGCCCCTGCCCCGAGGGATAAGGAAACTCGATAAGCCCGTAGAACTTGGGCTTTGCGCTGCCGGTCTCGGCGGCGTAAGGCTTTGTCTCATCCCAGATGCCCTGCCATTTCTTCTCTATGGCTGCAAAATCGTATTTCATAACTGTTTTCTCTGTCCCTTCACAAAATGTCTGTGTGTTTACCATTCCCAGTGAAAAAGTCCGGCTGGACCGTTTCACAAAATGAAGCCCCTTATCAGGGGCGCGGAAGGGATGAGAGGTCCACCACCTCACAGTCGCTCCACAGGCGCTCAAGATTGTAGAATTTCCTGGCTTCATCGGTGAACACGTGGACTATCACGCAGCCGAAGTCCATCAGCACCCAGATATCCGAGCGCAGACCCTCGCGGCGGGTGGGCGGCTCCCCGGCAAGGGACAGCTGCTTGTCCACCTCGTCCACCAAAGCCTTGATATGGGAGGAGGAGCTGCCGTTGCAGATGACGAAATAGTCCGCCAGCACGGTATGCTCCGTAGTCTTAATCACCTTTACGTCCTTTGCCAGCTTGTCCTCCAGCGCCTTTACGGCGATGGCCGCTATCTCAGTTGCAGTCAGCATTTGTTATCTCCTCGTTTCGCGTTATACCACAGGAACGCCTCTACGGTATCCCTGAAGGGTTCTTTTCCACCGGCGCGTATCTCCTCAAGACTCATCTCCAGCGCCCTGGCCATAGCCAGATCAATATCCTCATAGGCCAGCTTTCTCAGCTCCCCCACTCCCGGGAAATCTCTGGTGGGCTCAATAAAGTCCGCCAGATAGATTATCTTCTGCAAAAGCGTCATGTCCGGCCTGCCGGTGGTGTGCCGGCGTATGGCGGCGCATATCTCGCCTGACGCGCCGAACTCGTCTCCGGCCACAGCGGCTCCGGTGATGGCGTGGAGCAGCTTGGGATTGTCCCTCTCCCCGGATTTGAGTATGATACCATATTTTTCGCAAAGTATCAACTGGTCATCATAGCTGAGATTTTTGGTGACGTCGTGGAGTATCCCCGCCTCGGCTGCGGCCTGCCTGTCTCCGCCCCAGCGCTCCGCCAATCTCACGGCCTCGCTCTCGCAGCCTGCAGTATGGGCCGCCCTGTGGGCGTCCAGCCGGGAATACACCCTGTCCCTCAGCGGGTCCAGCTCCGGCCTGCTGTCGTACAGTCGGTTTTCGGTAATGTAGCTGTATACCGGCTCCGGCAGCATATCCGCCCCCCGGCCTCGAAGTAGCATGAGCCGCGCATCGCTGGAGCTCATGGGCAGCGGCTCATGGGGCGCCATGAGGATGGCAGCGCCGCAGCTCTGCTCAAGCTCCAGCCTGAAGCGCTCCAGCTCCGCCGCGTCGTCCTCCTCACGGGACAGCACCGCCAGCGTACACAGTCTCAGGATATCCCTGTATCTGTACCACTCGCGAAAGCTGAGAAACATATCGGAGCCTATGACAAGGAACAGCTCATCCCCCGGCCGCGCCGCCCTCAGCGCCTCCAGCGTATCCACGGTGTAGCTCTTGCCCTGTCGGCGAAGCTCCATATCCGACACGGTGACGCCCGGTATATCCCCGAAGGCCAGGGCGCACATATGCAGCCTTGCCGCACCGTCGGGGCTGTCCTGAGCCACGGCCTTGTGGGGCGGCGTTCCGGCGGGGATAATATAGAATATATCCGGCCTGAGCCATTGATAAACAGAGCGGGCTGCCGCCACGTGCCCCAGATGAGGTGGATTAAAGCTGCCGCCGTACACGGCTGTTTTCATGATCTCTTTCTGTCCTTTACCAGCACTATCTTCGGCTCTTTATCGTTGCGCTTGTAAAGCACGAACTTGGTGCCTATGACCTGCACCTGCTCCGCCTTACAGGCCTCGGCCAAAGCGTCGCAGGCTTCTCTGGCGCTGAGCATGGAGTTTTCCAGCACCCGGCCCTTGACCAGTTCTCTGGCCTTCAGCGCTGCGTCTACGGAGGCGATAAGGCTGTCGTTCACGCCGCCCTTGCCCACTTGAATTATTGTATCCTCGTTCATGGCCAGCCCTCTAAGCTGGGCCCGCTGCTTGCTCGTTATAGGCATATGCCCTTCCTTTCCGTCCTCAGCTCTTAAACAGAGCCTCGGTAAAGCTCCCGCTGTCAAAGGGGATAAGGTCGTCCGTCCCCTCGCCCACGCCCACGTATTTCACCGGCAGCTTCAGTTCGTTTGCGATGGCGAATACTATGCCGCCCTTGGCTGTGCCGTCCAGTTTTGTCAGCACTATGCCGGTAAGCCCCGCCGTCTCCAGAAACTGCTTTGCCTGTATCAGTCCATTCTGTCCGGTGGTGGCGTCCAGCACCATCAGTGTCTCCACATCCGCCTCCGGCAGCTCTCTGTCGATTATCCGCCGTATCTTTGCCAGCTCGTTCATCAGGTTCTGCTTGTTGTGGAGCCGTCCGGCGGTATCCACAATAATAACATCCGCGCCTCTGGCCTTGGCCGCGCATATGGCGTCGTACACCACCGCTCCGGGGTCGCTGCCCTCGGCGTGGCGGACTATCTCCGCGCCGGAGCGCTCCGCCCAGACGTTAAGCTGCTCCCCGGCGGCGGCCCGGAAGGTGTCCCCCGCGCAGAGCAGCACCTTCTTGCCGTCGCTTTTAAGCTGGGCTGCCAGCTTGCCTATGGTGGTGGTCTTGCCTACGCCGTTGACGCCCACCATCAGTATCACTGACGGTCTGGTATCCAGCTTCAGCGCCGTGTCCCCTGCGTCCAGCAGCTTCTGCAGTATCTCCAGCAGCCCCGCTCTGGCCTCGTCTCCCCGGCGAAAGCGCCGCTCCCAGGTCAGCTTGCGCATGGCTTTCACCACGGCGGCGGCAGTCTGCGCGCCCACGTCGGACATGACCAGCAGCTCCTCCAGCTCGTCGTAGAAGTCCTCGTCATCGGGCCGGTAGCCGCGAAACAGCTCCTCCAGCTCCTCCATATTGCTGCGGGTCTTGGTAAGTCCCGAAAATATCTTGTCGAAAAATCCCATGTTCTTTCCTATTCCTCGATAGTTTTCTGAGCG
The DNA here is from genome assembly GCA_964430345.1 of uncultured Oscillospiraceae bacterium. Taxonomy (GTDB): domain Bacteria; phylum Bacillota; class Clostridia; order Oscillospirales; family Oscillospiraceae; genus Limivicinus. The sequence continues at coordinate 4,071 of CAYSFK010000069.1, forward strand.
TCCTCAAGGTCCAGCTCTATCACGGTGGACACGCCCTTCTCCTGCATGGTGACGCCGTAGAGCATATCCGCGCCCTCCATGGTGCCCCGGCGGTGGGTTATCACAAGAAACTGGGTCTTGCTGGCCATGCGTCGCATATACTCGGCGAAGCGGGTGACGTTGGCCTCGTCCAAGGCGGCTTCTATCTCGTCCATAACGCAAAACGGCGTAGGCCTGACCTTCAGTATGGCGAAGTACAGCGCTATGGCCACGAAGGCCATCTCGCCGCCGGACAGCAGGCTGATGGTAGACAGCGCCTTACCCGGCGGCTGCACCTTTATCTCTATGCCGCAGTCCAGCACATTGTCCGCGTCCTCCAGCTGCAGCGACGCCTTGCCGCCGCCGAACAGCTCCAGAAAGGTTTCCCGGAAGCTCCGGTCTATCTCGTTGAAGCGGGTGAGAAAGACCTCCTTCATCTCCCCTGTGATGTCCCGGATTATCCCGTCCAGCTCTTTCTTGGCCTTTTCTATATCATCCCTCTGGGTGGAGAGGAACTGATATCTGGTGTTGACTCTCTCGTACTCCTCTATAGCCCCCAGATTGGGAGTGCCCAAAGCGGCCATCTGACGGCGCAGCTCGTTTATCTCCTTGGTAGCCCTGCCCAACGCCTCCACCGGCTGCCTCAACGCCTCGGCGGCGCTGTGGCTCAGCTCGTAGCTGTCCCAGAGCTTGTCCAGTATCTGCTTTTCCTCCATGTCCGCGGCCAGCTTCTTCTGCTCTGTGCGGGCGCGGCGGCGCTCCAGCTCCAGTATCTCGGCGTTTTTGTTCTGGGCGTCCTTCTCGGCCCTGCTGCGCTTGCCCTCAAGCTCCAGCTTGCCCCGGCTTATCCGGTCTATCTCCTCCTTGTAGGCTTTTATTTTCCCGGCATAGTCCTCCAGCTCCGCGGTCTTTTCGTTAAGCCGCTCCTGAAAGCGGGCTATCTGCCGTTTGGCGGATTCCACCGCGCTCTGCCTGGTCTGGCTGTCCCCGCTGAGCCCCTCCAGCAGCGCTGTAAGCTGAGCCGACGAAGCCTCCACAGCCCTGCGCTCCGCCTCAAGAGAGGAGATTCCGCTTTTAAGCTCCGCCTGCTCCGCCAGAGCGGTGTCCAGTTGGAAGCGGGCCGAGGCCAGCTCATTTTTCGCCCGCTCCAGCTCCTTGGCGCAGCTTGTCTCGCTCTCTGCCAGGGCGTCCCGCTGCTTTTTAAGCTTCTCCAGCTCGTTTGCCCGGGAGAGTATGCCGCTGCCTCTGGCGCTGCTGCCGCCGGTCATAGAGCCGCCGGGGTTCACAAGCTGTCCGTCCAGCGTCACTATCCTCAGTCGGTTGCCGTTGGCCTTGGATATACGCACAGCGTCCGCCAGCGTCTCGGCAACAACCGTGCGTCCCAAAAGACTGGCTACTATCTGCCCGTAGCTTTCGTCGAAGGTCACCAGCTCCGCGGCCACTCCCACATAGCCTGCGGCCCTCACCGGCGCGTCGCTCATGACTGTGCCCCGGATGGTGTCCAGAGGCAGGAAGGTGGCCCTTCCGGCGTCCAGCCGCTTCAGCAGCTCTATGGCGGCCCGGCCGTCGTTCTGACTGTCCACCACTATGTTCTGCCCGGCAGCGCCCAGAGCCGTCTCTATGGCCAGGGCGTATTCGTCCTCGGTGCGGATAAGGTTGGCCACCGGCGCGTGTACTCCCTTGAGGTTTCCACGGCCGCTCTCCCGCATGACGGTCTTGACGGCCTTGGAAAAGCCCTCGAACTCCCGCTCCATGTCGGACAGCAGGCTTATTCTTGAATCGGCGCTGCGCAGGTCAACGCGAAGCTGGGTTGCCTTGTCGGAAAGGGCGCTTTGCCTTGTTTCCCGGCTTTGCAGCTTCATCCGGCAGCCCTCAATAACGTTGGACTCGCTGTCGGCGCGCTCCTCCAGCTCACGCAGTCCGGCGGAAAGCTCCCGCAGCCGCGCCTGTCCCGCGTCAATGCTCTCCTGTATTTCCTTTACGCGGGCGCTCTGCTCGGCAATATCGCTGAGCATACGCTCCATGCTCTCGGTGCTGCTCTGTACGTTGGCCCTGAGCACCGCCGCCATGCTCTCGCACTCGGCGGCCCCGGCCTCGGTCTTAGAAAGCTTGTCTCTGGCCCGCTCGGAGTCCACATCCCGCTGGTGCATACGCTCACTTATGCTGCCGGAGGAGGCGTACAGCGCCTCCAGCTCCGCCTTGGCCTTTTCAAGGGCAAGCCCGGTCTGCTCATACTCGGCGTTTACCCCCGAGGCCCCGGCCCGGAGCTTGTCCAGAGTGGCCATCCATACGGATATCTCCTTTATCCGCAGCTCGTCCCGCAGCGTGAGATAGCGCTTTGCCACCTCTGACTGGGTTTTCAGCGGGCCTACCTGTAATTCCAGCTCCTCTATCTTGTCGTTTATCCGCAGCAGGTTCTCCTGGGTCTTTTCCAGCTTGCGCTCCGCCTCCTCCTTGCGGTAGCGGTAGCGGGAGATACCGGCGGCCTCCTCGAACACGTCCCGTCTGTCCGTGCTTTTGGAGGAGACTATCTCGGCTATTCTGCCCTGGCCGATGATGGAGTAACCGTCCCGGCCCAGACCCGTGTCCATCAGCAGGCTGTTTATATCCTTGAGCCTGACTGACTCCCGGTTTATATAGTATTCGCTCTCGCCGCTGCGGTAATAGCGTCGGGTCAGCATTATCTCGCTCTGCTGACTGTCGAATATATGTCCGGAATTGTCTATTACCAGCGTCACCTGAGCGTAGCCCAGGGCGTTTCTTTTCTCTGTGCCGCCGAAGATAACGTCCTCCATCTTGGAGCCCCGCAGTGCCTTGGTGCGCTGCTCGCCCATGACCCAGAGTATGGCGTCGGATATGTTGGACTTACCGGAGCCGTTGGGCCCCACTATGGCGGTTATGTCCTTTTCAAAGGTGAGCCGGGTCTTGTCCGCAAAGGACTTGAACCCCTGTATCTCCAGTGCCTTTAAGTACAAAGCGAATACCTCGTGACCAATAGTATTTATTCAGGATATTATATTACATATCCCCGCTGTTTTCAACGGTGACTGTCACCGCATCCCGGTCTTTTTCGCTGCTCTCGGCAATTTTGACCGAGCCCAGGGAAAACTCCCGGCAAAGAGTATCGATGTTGCGGCGGTGCTGGCCCACCGCCTGAGAGGTCAGTCCTCTGCCCACTGTCAGAATGACGCTGCTCCCGGCCTCAACGCCGGAAAGGGCGAGCCGCATTTTATCCAGCAGCACCCGGCTTTTCACCAGCTCGCCCAGAGCCGGATGGTAAGCCCCGGCGGCGGCGCCCCCGGCGGAAAGCTGGTCTGTGGGGTTAAGGCCCAGCCGTATCACCGGGATACCCGCCTTTTGAAACAGGGGCAGCAGCCTCGCGCAGTACTCCACCGCGTCCTCCACCGTGTGCTCCCGGTAACGCCCCGCCTGCCACAGCTCGTACAGCGCCGTGTCCCGGACTATCACCGTGGGGTAGATGCGTACGCCGTCGGGCTCCAGAGCGATTATCCGCTCCGCCGTCTCCGTGCTGCGCTCTATACTGTCGCCGGGAAGCCCGGTCATCATCTGGAGTATGAGCCGGAAGCCCCGCTGCTTTATAAGCCGGGAGGCGTTTTCCACGTCCAAGGCGGTGTGTCCCCTGCCGGACAGCAGCAGCACTTGGTCGCACATGGACTGGGCGCCCAGCTCTATAGTCTCCACGCCGTACTGCCGCAGCCGCTCCAGTATCTCGCCGTCTATGGCGTCGGGTCTGGTGGACAGGCGCAGTGAGGATATAGCCCCCGAGTCCAGATATTCCTTTGCTGTGCGCAGAAGGGCCAGCTGCTGGTCAATAGGTATGGCCGTGAAGCTGCCCCCATAAAACGCCAGCTGCCGCTTTGCCCCCGGCGGGAGCAAGGCGGCCCCGTGCTCTATGGCTTCTCTGACGGTCTCCGGCCCTGCCGGCTGCTGACTGCCGGATATCCTGCGCTGATTGCAGAACACGCAGTCGTTGGGGCAGCCCAAATGGGGCACGAATACCGGGATGATGTTCTCTCTGGCGCTCATATATTCGACCGTCCTCTGGTCTCCAGCGCCTGCCGTGCGGCCATCTGCTCGGCCTCCTTCTTGGTCCTGCCGCTGCCCCGGCCCCAGACCTCCCCGTTTACGGTCACGGCGAAGGTGAAAAGCTTGTCGTGGTCGGGTCCGCTCTCCTCCACCAGCTCGTAGGCGATGCACCGGTCGCTTTTGCGCTGTACCAGCTCCTGCAGCTCTGTTTTGAAGTCCGCCGTGTGATGGCTGTCGCTTATCTCCGCGTTTTTCAGCAGCTCCTCCATAATGAAGCGCCGCGCCTCATCCATGCCGCTGTCCAGATACAGCGCCGCTATGACCGCCTCCACCATATCCGCCAGTATGGAGGCCCGCTGCCGTCCGCCGCTGCGCTCCTCGCCCCGGCCAAGGCGCATATACGCGCCCAGCCCCAGCTTCTGCGCCACGGTGTGCAGGCTGCCCTCGCATACCAGCTCCGCCCGGAGCCGGGTCATTCGGCCCTCCGGCAGTGTGGGCTCATGGGCATACAGGAAATCCGCCGTCACCAGCCCCAGTATGGAGTCGCCCAGAAACTCAAGGCGCTCATAGCTCTCCGCGCCCGCTGCGTGTCTCTCGTTGGCGTAGGAGCTGTGGGTCATGGCGGTGGTAAGCAGGCTTTTATCCTTAAAGCTGTACCCTATCTTCGCTTCCAGCCTGTCCATTATGCTTCGGCCTTATATTTCATATACTCGATGTTGGCCTCGATGTCCCCGATAAGTCCGGAGTCCGCAAAGGCCACAGCCTGCCGCACGGCGGAGAAAATGCAGGCGGCGTCGGAGGAGCCGTGGGCTTTTATTACCGGCTTGGAGATACCCACCAGCGCCGTGCCGCCCACCTCGTTCACGTCCATGGTCTTTTTCATGGCGCTCAGGTCGCTTTTCAATACTCCTGCCGCCAGCTTGTTGACGGTGCTCTTATAAAACACGCCCTTCAGCTGCTTCATCATAAACTTAATAACGCCCTCGGTGGTCTTAAGCAGCACGTTGCCGGTGAATCCGTCGGTCACCACCACATCGGCGGTGTCGGCAAAGACGCCGGTGCCCTCGATGTTGCCTACAAAGTTTATCCGGCCCTCATCCCCGGCCTTTTTAAGCAGGGCGTAGGCCTGATGCTGCAGCTCGCCGCCCTTGGTGTCCTCGGTGCCCACGTTCAGCAGACCCACTCTTGGACAGTCGCAGCCCATCAGCTTCTTGGCGTAGAAGCTGCCCATAAAGGCGAACTGCAGCAGGTACTCGGCTGTACACTCCACATTGGCGCCGCAGTCTATAAGCATGACGCCGTGCTCGCCCGAGGGCAGCACCGGGGCCATAGCGGCCCTGCGTATGCCGGAGATGCGCTTGACTATCAGGGTAGCCCCGGTCAAAAGCGCGCCGGTGCTGCCGGCGGAGACCATGGCGTCCCCCTTGCCGTCTCTGAGCATGGTCAGCGCCACGGTCATGGAGGAGTCCTTCTTTCTCCGGGTGGCCGTGCTGGGGTCGTCCTCCATGGTGACCACCTCCCGGGCGTCCACCACCTCTATATCCCCGCAGCCCTCAGCCTCAAGGCAGGCCTTGACCTCCTCTGCCCTGCCCACCAGCACCATGTCAACGCCCAGCTCACGATTTGCCCTGACCGCGCCTTTCACAATCTCCTGGGGGGCGTTGTCTCCGCCCATGGCGTCAATTATTATCCTCACAGCCAAAGACCTCCTTGGTTTTCAGATTCTCTATAATATTCAGGGAACGCTCCGATATGGCGGCGTTCTTGTTTCTCTTGCCCTTGACCCTGAATTCCAGAGGCTTTATGATGCCGAAGTTTATGTTCATGGGCTGGAACTCTCCAACGCTGCCGCCGGAGACATACAGCCCCAAAGCGCCTATGGCCGTCTCCTGGGGGAAGTCCACCGGGTCCAGACCCAGCAGCCGCGCCGCCGTCTCAATTCCCACCAGCATCCCCGAGGCCGCCGATTCCACATAGCCCTCCACGCCGGTCATCTGTCCGGCAAAGCTTATGCGGGGGTCGTTTTTCAGCCTGTAGTACCTGTCCAGCAGGCCGGGGCTGTTTAGATAGGTGTTGCGGTGCATTACACCGTAGCGCACGAAGTCCGCGTTTTTCAGCGCCGGTATCATGGTGAACACCCGCTTCTGCTCGCCCCAGGTCAGATGGGTCTGGAAGCCCACCATGTTGTATATGGTGCCGTCGGCGTTGTCCCGCCTGAGCTGTACCACGGCATAGCTCTCCCTGTCGGTCCTTGGGTCAATAAGCCCCACCGGCTTCATGGGCCCGTAGC
>CAYSFK010000070.1:0-10367 GCA_964430345.1 uncultured Oscillospiraceae bacterium
TGGCCAAGACCGAGCATAACGAGGTGGCCCCGGCCCAGCACGAGCTGGCCCCCATATTCACTACCACCAACATAGCCGCCGACCACAACCAGCTCACTATGGAGATAATGCAGAAGACCGCCAAGAAGCACGGGCTCGTGTGCCTGCTCCATGAGAAGCCCTTCGCCGGAGTAAACGGCAGCGGCAAGCACAACAACTGGTCCATGCAGACCGACACCGGCGTAAACCTGCTGGAGCCGGGGGAGACACCTTACGAGAACGCCCAGTTTTTGCTGTTCCTCTGCGCGGTGATAAAGGCAGTGGACGAGTATCAGGACCTGCTTCGCATCTCTGTGGCCTCCGCCGGCAACGACCACCGGCTTGGCGCCAACGAGGCGCCGCCCGCCATAGTCTCCATGTTCGTGGGCGAGGACCTCAGCGAGATACTGGAGGCCATCGAGAGCGACGCCCACTACGATTCCAGGGAGAGAGAGCAGCTTCGCATCGGTGTGCATACGCTGCCCAGATTCACAAGGGACGCAACTGACCGCAACCGCACCTCACCCTTCGCCTTCACCGGCAACAAGTTCGAGTTCCGTATGCCCGGCTCCGCCGCCTCCATTTCCTGCGCCAACACCGTGCTCAACACTTCGGTAGCCGAGGAGCTGAGGCAGTTCGCCGACGCGCTGGAGGGCGCAAAGGACTTTGAAAAGACCCTCCACCAGCTCATCCGGGACACCATAAGCCAGCACAAGCGCATCATCTTCAACGGCGACGGCTACGACGACTCATGGGTGCAGGAGGCCAAGCGCAGGGGACTGCTGAATCTGCGCTCCACGCCGGACGCGCTGCCCCATATTCTGGACGAGAAGAACGTCAGGCTTTTTGAAAGCCATAAGGTGTACAGCCGCACGGAGCTGGAGGCCCGCTATGAGGTGCTCAGCGAGAACTACTGCAAGGTCATAAACATCGAGGCCCGCACCATGCTGGACATGGCCGCCAGGGATATACTGCCCGCCGTCTCCGATTACAGCGCGAAGCTGGCCGACGCAGTCATTAAAAAGAGCGCCGCCGTGCCGGAGGCCAACTGCGCCTTCGAGCGGGAGAGCCTGCGAAAGCTGTCAGCCATGACCGACGCCGCCTACAGGCAGACTCTGAAGCTGGAAAACGACCTGCTGGGAGCCAAGGTGATCGAGGACGTCCACGAGTTGAGCCGTTATTACAGGGACAGGGTGCTGCCGGATATGACGGAGCTGCGGGTACACGTGGACGGGATGGAGACCCTCTGCTCCGCGGAGGCCTGGCCCTATCCGTCTTACGGCGAGCTGCTGTTCGGCGTGAGATAAGGGAGGAGCGCGGATGTGTTCAATAATGGGCTATATAGGCTCCGGCATCACTCCCGAGGAGTTTCGGGTGGGCTTTGAGAAAACCAAGTCGAGGGGCCCGGACATGAGCCGGGTGCTGACCCTGGGCGACTGTACGCTGGGCTTTCACCGACTGTCCATCATGGGACTTACGGAGGAGGGGATGCAGCCCTTCCGGCTGGGCGACAGGTACGCGGTCTGTAACGGCGAGCTTTACGGCTTCAGGGCACTGAAAACCCAGCTTGAGGGAAAAGGCTACAGCTTCAAAAGCGGCTCCGACTGCGAGCTGCTGCTGCCTATGTATGAGCTGTACGGCGCGGCCATGTTCGCCATGCTGGACGCGGAGTTTGCCCTGGTCATATACGACGGGGAGACAAGGTCGCTGGTGGCCGCCAGAGACCCCATCGGCATACGGCCCCTGTACTACGGCTACGACAGGCTGGGCAGCATAGTCTTTGCCAGCGAGGCCAAGAACCTTACGGGCCTGTGCAAAAAAATAATGCCCTTTCCTCCGGGACACTACTACAAGGACGGCCGCTTCACCTGTTACCGGGACATGAGCCGGGTGGAGCAGTTCAGCGCGGACCCTCTGGAAACGGTCTGCGATGAAATAAGGGAGAAGCTCATAGCCGGTATTGAAAAGCGGCTGGACGCGGACGCGCCTGTGGGCTTTCTGCTCTCCGGCGGGCTGGATTCCTCTCTGGTATGCGCGGTGGCGGCCCGGCTCTCCCACAAGCCCATACGCACCTTCTCCGTGGGCATGGACATAGACGCCATAGACTCCAAGTACGCAAGGCAGGCGGCGGAGTATATCGGCGCGGAGCACACCGACGTGGTGATAACCCGGGAGGATATCCTGCGGGCGCTGCCGGAGCTTATCGAGCTGCTGGGGACCTATGACATAACCACCATCCGCGCCTCTATGGGGATGTATCTGCTGTGCAGGTACATCCATGAGCACACGGAGCTGCGGGTCATACTCACCGGGGAGATATCCGACGAGCTGTTCGGTTACAAGTACACAGACTTCGCCCCGGACGCGGCGGCCTTCCAGCAGGAGGCGGAAAAGCGCATACGCGAGCTGCATATGTACGACGTGCTCAGGGCCGACCGCTGCATCTCCGTCAACTCTCTGGAGGCCAGAGTCCCCTTCGGTGACCTGGATTTCGTCAGCTATATTATGAGCGTGGACCCGGAGCTGAAAATGAACCGCTGGGGCAAGGGCAAGTATCTGCTGCGCCATGCCTTCCGAGGTGACTGGCTGCCGGAGAGCCTGCTGATGCGGGAGAAGGCCGCTTTCAGCGACGCCGTGGGCCACTCGCTGGTGGACGATCTGAAGGAGTGCGCCGAGAGCCGCTATACCGACGCGGAGTTTGAAGAAAGGAGCCGCGCCTACGATTATGCCCGGCCCTTTACCAAGGAGTCCCTGATGTACCGGGAGCTGTTCGAGCAGTACTACCCCGGACAGGCGGAGATGATAGCGGGCTTCTGGATGCCCAACCGCGCATGGGCCGGATGCGACGTAAACGACCCTTCTGCCCGCGTGCTCTCCAACTACGGCGGCAGCGGCGAATAAAAAATAGGAAAAGCGCGGAACCAGCGGTAATGCCGGTTTCGCGCTTGCTCTATCTTACTGCTGTGTGCAGGGCAGCTCCGTGATGAAGCTGTTGACGCCGTCGGCGCTCTGGGCCCATATGCGGCCCCGGTGCAGCTGCGCTATGCTCTCCGCTATGGAAAGACCCAGCCCGAAGCCGCCGCCGCTGCGGGCCTCGTCAGAGCGGTAAAAGCGCTTGAATATGTTTTTCAGCTCCGCCCCGGTCATGGCCGCCCCATGGTTTGCCACTACAATGCGGCAGTGGCTCCGCCCCTGACGTTTCAGGCTTACGCGGACGCAGCCGCCGGGTGAGCTGTATTTCTGGGCGTTGTCCAGCAGTATTTCCATAAGCTCCCGCAGCCGCGCCCCATCGCCCTTGACCCAGATGCCCTCGTCCACATCCTGCTCAAGGCTAAGGCCCTTCTCGTATATCAGAGGCTCAAAGGGCAGCACACTGTCGCTTATGACCGGGCTCAGCTCCAGTGTGCCCAGCTTGGGCGCATCTCTGAGGCTGTCGGCCCTGGCCAGCTCCAGAAGCTGCTCCACCAGTGAGCGCATCTGTTGGGACATGGTCAGGATGTTGGCCGAAAAGCGGCTGACGCTCTGCCTGTCCTGCTCGCCGCACTGTATAAGCTCGGCGTTGGTGAGTATCACCGTAAGCGGGGTCTTAAGCTCGTGGGAGGCGTCGGCCACAAACTGCCGCTGCTGCAGCCAGGCCTGCTCCACAGGCTTCACCGCCCAGGACGCCAGCAGCAGACTTATCCCCAAAAACAGCAGCAGGCTCAATCCGCCGATAAGGGCGCAGGTCTCCATCAGGTCGCTGAGAGTGTTGCGCTCTATGGACACATCGGCAAAGACTATGCTTTGACCGCCGGGGCTGTTGCTCCTGTAATAGCGCAGGTCGTAGTCCCTCAGTACACCGATGCGCTTTTCACCGCTGTCGGCGGCTTCGTACAGCTGACGGAGAAAGTCCTCGTCCGACAGGTCATAATAGCCGCTGCCTGTGGCGATAAGCTCCCCATCCCGGCCAAGCTGCAGCGTGAAATAGGGCAGGTTCATGCCCTCCCCCCGCTGACCGGGAGCATCGGGCATAAAGGGCCTCTGGGCTGCGGCCTCCATAAGACTTATACTGCCGCGCTCAAGATTTGACCGGGTGAAATTATAAATAAGCCCAAAGATAACGCACAGCATCACCGATACGATGACCATGTTTATCAGCACGAACTTGAACCGAAGCCTCTTTATCAACCCTCGTCTACCTCCAGATGATAGCCCAGCCGCCGTATGGCCTCGATACGCAGGTTGGAGCCTATGCTTCTCAGCTTCTTGCGCAAAAAGCCTACATACACCTCCACGCTGTTTTCCACGGCGTTGGAGTCATAGCCCCATACCCGGGCCAGTATGACCTCTTTTGAAAGGTTCCGCTCTCTGGCCTGCAGGAGAAAGCGCATCACGTCAAACTCTCTGGCGGAGAGGCGTACGCTCCTTTCACCGCAGACCAGCGTACCGGAGCTGAGGTCAAGGGCCGTATTGCCGTAGCGCAGCTCGTCCACCTGCCCGCCCTGACGGCGCAGCAGGGCATTGACGCAGGCCATAAGCTCCCGTATATCGAAGGGCTTGGTGAGATAGTAGTCCGCACCGGCGTTTAGCCCCTCTATCCTGTCCTCGATGGCGGACTTGGCCGTCAGCATCAGTATGGGCGTGGAGCAGCGCTTGGCGCGCACCCGCCGGGCCAGCTCATAGCCGTTGAGCTTGGGCATCATCACGTCCAGTATCAGCAGGTCGTATATCCCCAGCTCCGCGTACTCCTCGCCGGTCTCACCGTCGTAGGCCGCCTCCACCTCGAAGCCCTTCTTTTTCAGCAGGGTCATGATGGCGTCCGCCAGCAGCTTCTCGTCCTCCACTATAAGTATCTTCATAGGTACCTCCAATTATCGGCATCGCATACATTGTACGACCGATAGCTGAAAAGAGCCTGAAATCAGCCTGAAGCTTAAAGCCAGCCCTTGTTGTACATTATCCTCGCCGCGCCCAGGGTTATCAGCACCCCGAAGGGCACCAGTATACCCACGGAGCCCGCCAGGGACGGGAAGGCCAGAAATATGGCTATCATAAACACCAGCGGCGTCACCGACAGCTTCCAGTTCTGACTTATGTAAACCACCGCAAGACCGCCGAACAGGGCGGGCAGGATGTTTGCGAAGGCCGGGGCCAGCACCGGGGAGTTCAGCACCGGGGCCAGGGCCGACAGCATCACCACGCCCAGGATTATCACCAGCGTGGTGACGATGGAGCTGGTGGCGATGGCCAGAGTGGATATGACCTCGCCCTCCTCGCTGCCGGGGGCCACATCCGCGTTCTGCATGGCGTTGAGGGCGGCGGGGGCTTTGATGCTGGTAATGTTGCCGGTGACGAAGGCCAGATAGGTGCCGCCGACGCCCAGCATGGGGGTATAGGTGACAACCTCTATGAAGCCCACCGTCCAGTATATAGGCGCCACGCCCAGCAGACCCTTCAGCACTGCCGAGGCCTCGGGCCAGGCGTTGTATTTCAGGCATACGGCCACAGGCACCATGGTTATGATAACAACGGCCGTCCATATCCAGAGCCGACCGTATCTGTCTGTTCTGCTCAAATAGTCGTTCATGATAATCATCCATTCCGCCGCTTCGCGTCGGCACAAATTGTAATGAAAGCGCTCACCTTATCACGCGAAGCAGAGGAATGATAAGATGATTATAATTTCATAATGGTAGTGTGAAAGGGACTTTCACACTACGGCCCTCCTCAGCCTATAAGCGGCGTGATGACAACGGCGAATACCATGGCGCCCACCATGCTCAGGGGCAGGGCATAGGTCTCCAGCCATTTGGCGCCGCACTTTTTGATAAGCAGCCCGCAGACCGCCATTACCGCCGCGGAGGCCAGCAGCACGAACAGGGGGATAAAGCCGGAAAGGCCGGAGCGCACATCCGCAAACACCATGCCAAGAAAGGCGGATATCATGCCCAGGAACAGCGAGGTCATGAATATATCGCCCCACTGGCTGTCCTTGGTGCGTATCTTCAAAATGCCGCCGCGTATCTTGTTCATCAGCAGCGGGGTCAGAACGATGCTTGGCATTATGCCCAGAGTCATGACCCAGGCGATGGCGGAGTATATCTTCGGGTCTGTCACCGTCTCCGAAAGGGAGATGTGCAGGGCGTTGGCCGTGGAGGTGGCGGCGGGCAGCTCGTAGGTGATGGCGCCGATGACGCTCATGCGAATCCAGGGCAGGGGAATGCCCAGAAACTTGGACAGGGTGAGCACACCCAGCAGTATGGAAACTGCCGGGGCTATGGTGAATATGGCGGTGGAGACCACGGTCTTTCGCAGCGCCGCCGTACCCATGCCCATCTCCCGGCCTCTGCGCCAGGCTCTCACCAGAAAGAACAGAGACTGGGCCAGCACGAATACTATGACGCAGATGGCAATAACGTACAGAAAGGAGCTGTTGGGATCAAACTGAGACTTCATAGCTTAACCTCCCACTTGGTTTTCTCTTGCTCAGATACATTGCATTATATCATAATTGCTGATAAAATAAAGAAAAACAATAGGGGAGAGAGCTATGAAAGCGGACAGATTCAGCGCGGCTTCCATAAAGGAAGTATTTGTGCAGAAGATAGAGAACATGATACTTTCGGGTGAGCTGAGCCTGGGGGACAAGCTGCCGCCGGAGCGGGAGATAGTGGAGACCATGGGAGTGAGTCTGACGGTGATAAACGCCGGTATCGCGGAGCTGGCCGCCAAGGGCTTCGTGGAGGTACGACCCCGGCAGGGCGTATTCGTGACGGACTATATGCATAAGGGCACCATGGAGACCCTTGTGTCCATAATGCGCTACAATAACGGCCGACTCAGCGCCCGGGAGGTGCGCTCCTTCATGGACACCCGCGTGGTGCTGGAACGGCTGGCTATTCAGGAGACGGTGAAAAACGCCGACGACAGCGAGATAGAGGAGCTGGGCCGCTTCATGCCGGTGCTGAAGAAGGAGACGGACTCCCGCCGCTTCTCCGAGCTTGTCATGGACTACTTCCACGAGATACACTCACTCAGCCGAAACGTGCTTTTGCCGCTGCTGTTCCACTCCTTCCGCGAGCCCTCCATATCCCTGTATGAGCGGTATATCCGCCGCAATTCCCGGGAGGAGGTATTCTCATACGCGGAGGCGGTGTACAAGGCCATCGCCGCCCGTGACGCGGACAGCGCCTGCCGGGCCTCTGAGGAGATATTGAGAAAGGCCGTCACCGGGAAAAGCTCAATAATATAAACAACAGTATGCAGGGGTCGAACACCCCTGCATATTGCATAATTTACCAGAGAAGCGACAAAAAAATTTGTGTATGTTTATGATTTAACTTGCTTTTGGTATAGCCACGTGCTAAGATAAATACAGCGTGAAGTGTTCACATACCCTATATCAATATAACAAGGAGGAAACGCTTATGCCCAATTATGATGTGGTCGTGGTCGGCGCCGGCAACTCCGGTATGTCCGCGGCGCTTCAGTGCCAGCTGGCGGGGAAAAAGACCCTGCTCATTGAACAGCACAATTTGCCCGGCGGAGCAGCCACAAGCTTCAGGAGGGGCCGCTTTGAGATAGAGCCCTCCCTTCATGAGATCTGCGACTACGGCCCGGCGGACAACCCCGGCGATGTCCGCACGATCATGGACAGCTACGGCGTGAAGCTGGAATGGCTGGAGGTACCTGACTGCTACCGCTGCGTCTCCAAGTACAGCGACGGCAGCCCCATGGATGTTACGATGCCCGCCGGTATCAAGCCCTTTATCGAGGCCATGGAGGGCTACGTGCCCGGCTGCAAGGCGAAGATGGAGCAGCTCTTTGAGCTTTTCCAGGAGGTGCTGGACGGCATCGCTTACATCACCGCCTCCAAGGGCCACGCCGACTCCAAGGTGCTGCAGGAGAAGTACCCCAATATGCTGCGCACCGGCGCCTATTCCACTCAGAAGGTATTTGACGCGCTGAAGCTGCCCAAGAAGGCCCAGGATATCCTCTCCATCTACTGGAGCTATCTGGGCGTGGACATGGAGCATCTGGCTTTCATCCACTACGCGGCCATGGTGCATAAATATGTCTCCCGCGGCGCGTACATACCCAAGCACACCTCCCACCAGATATCCACCGCCATGGTGGAGCGCTTCCGGGAGCTGGGCGGGGACGTCTGGTTCAACTGCCGTGCGGAGGAGTTCTTGTTCGACGGCGACAGGCTCTGCGGCGTTAAGACCAGCCTGGGTCAGGTGGACTGCAAGTACGTTCTGGCCAATATTAACCCCGATATCATCTACGGCAGGATGATGCCCAAGGAGCTGGTCCCGGAGCGGGAGAAGAAGCTGTCCGCCGCCAGAGGCGGGAAGTTCGGCGCACGTATGTTTACGGCCTACTTCTGCATGGACAAGAGCGCCGAGGAGCTGGGGATAAAGGATTACAACACCTTCCTTCCCGGCACCTCCGACTCGGCCCAGGAGTACAAGGACATTCTGGGCGGCGTCAAGACCAACGATTACTCCATCTTCCTCTGCTACAACGTCGTGAACCCGGAGTTCTCGCCCAAGGGCACCTGTGTCTGCTCCTTCACCACCTTTGGCGCACCCTCCGACTGGAACGAGCTGAAGCAGGAGGACTACTTCAAGTTCAAGACCGACTTTGCCAAGAAGATGCTCAAGTCCGTCAAGGAGAAGATGGGCGTGGAGCTGGAAGGCCACATCGAGGAAATGGCAGTGGCCTCTCCCTGGACCTTCGCCCGCTACCTGGGCACCCCCGAGGGCTCCGTGTACGGCTACGAGACCACCGACTGGGACGGCATGATGGCGCGTATGATGATGCTGGGCCAGGACTACCCCATAAAGGGCTTGCGCCCCATCGGCGCCGCCGGCCCCAGAGGCGACGGGTACAGCGCCGCGTATATCTGCGGCCAGCTGATGGCCTTCAACGCCATCAAGGAGCTTAACGAAGAAGGAGGGAATAACTAATGGCTCTCAATGTTAAGGTCGGCCTTATCGGCAAGTTCGATATGCTCAAGTTCAAGAATATGTCCAAGGTCCGCGAGCAGGCCATACAGGCGGCCCCCGCCAAGGAAGTCTGCGGCGAGTTCGCCATAAACAACAACGCAAAGGCCCTGCACCCGGATTACCAGAAGCTGGTCGTTGACGAGGTGATAGACCGGGGCACGGCCAACGCCAAGACCTTCGTGTTCAAACGGGCCGACGGCAAGCCCTTCCCGTATTTCCGGGCCGGTCAGTACATAAACCTGAAGCTTACCATGGAGGGCAGCTTTGTCACCCGCTCTTACTCACTGTGCTCATCCCCCAAGGACGCGCTCAAGGGCAAGGCGGCCATCACCGTGCGCTCCAACCCCGGCGGCTTTGTGGCCGACAAGCTCATAGCAGGGCTTAAGGTGGGCGACGAGGTGCTGGCCTCCGACCCCCAGGGCTTCTTCTACTACGAGGACCTGCGGGACTGCAAGACCGTTGTGGGTCTGGCAGGCGGCTCCGGCATAACTCCCTTCCTGTCCATGGCCTACGCCATACGTGACGGGGTGGAGGATTTCGACCTGGTGCTGCTGTTCGGCAGCCGCGACAGGGCCAACATCCTCTTTAAGGAGGAGCTGGACGCCATAGCGGCTCAGTGCCCCAAGTTCAAGGTCATCCATGTGCTGTCCGATGAGACCGTTGAGGACTATGAGCACGGCTTCATTACCGCGGACATGATAAAGAAGTACGCCCCTGTGGGCGAGGAGTTCTCCGTTTATCTCTGCGGCCCGGAGGCTATGTACCGCTTCCTCAAGCCCGAGATAGAGAAGCTGGGCCTGCCGGAGAGACTGTTCCGCCGCAAGCTCATAGACGTTACCAAGGAGCCCTGGCTCTGCGAGGGCTATCCCGCCGACTGCAAGGGCAAGACCTTCAAGCTCCTTGTAAAACAGGGCCCCAACCAGTACGATATCCAGGCAAAGGCCGATGAGCCCGTGCTGGTGGCTATGGAGAGGGCCGGTATCAAGGCTCCGTCCCGCTGCCGCTCCGGCGAGTGCGGCTGGTGCCGCTCCAGACTGCTGTCCGGCTCCGTGTTCATCCCCAAGGACAACGAACTGCGCCGATGGGCCGATACGGAGTACGGCTACATCCACCCCTGCTCCAGCTTTCCTACCGGCGACATGGTGCTGGAGGTTCCCGGCGAGTATCTGGGATAAGAAGTTAAGACACAGAAAACACCCCACCGACCGGAGGGGTGTTTTCTGTGTGTGATACTGACAGAAAACGACGAAACCACCCTTTATGTTTTCGAGAGTCGTCTCTATGATGAGACCCAAATAGAGCCAGGTGTTTTCGGTAAAATGAAAGTATCGCAAAAGGTCTCGAAAAAGTTAGCACCCC
>CAYSFK010000071.1:0-10365 GCA_964430345.1 uncultured Oscillospiraceae bacterium
TTTCATCTAGACGTTCATACCGGAGGGCACAGCCGCGGCAGCGGACCGCCTTTCTTTACGCCCCGCATATCTGCGCAGGCCATGGTATATTAACATAATTGTCCCCACATTGCAAGCTTTTTTTATCTGAATATCCCCATCCCGGCGTCATAGGTCTCCAGTCTGGTAAAGGCCGCGAAGTCCGGCTTAAGCTCCGGCAGCTTCTGGCTCAGCGCCTGACACAGAAGCTCCGGGTTCAGCGTGGGGTCCTGGGCGGATATCACCGCCTCCATGCTCACCGCTCTCTCTCCCGCCTGGAAATCGATGCTGCGTATAAGTGGCTTGATATTCGTCTCTCCCTCTCCCCGCTTTGTTTTTTTAAGCACCACCAGCTCGCTCTGTCCGAAAAAGTCCCGAAGCCCTCTCTCTGCCTCCGCCGGGGGCAGGCTGTCATATTCCAGCCGACCCGCGATTTTCAGATATTTCAGCTCCGATGGCTTTCTCTCCGGTACATAGCAGTCCAGAACCGCTATCCCCTCCGGCAGCACAGGGTTTATCCGCTGCGGCAGCTCTCCCGGCTGGATGTCCATGGCCAGCGTGAAATCCAGCAGCTCGCAGACCGAGGCGCAGCCCAGCGACATTGGCAGAGCAACAGACAGCTGCGGGTGCGGGTTAAAGCCCTGAGAGTATTTCAGCTCGTACCCGGCTCTGGAAAAGCTCCTTGACAGGGTATGCATCAGGTCGAGATGGGAAATGTATATCGCCCTGCCGGTCTTTGAAAAGCGCAGTCTCAGCTTATCCATCGCAGCGTCCCCCTTTCAGCAGTCGTAAAGCGCCGCAGCCGGAGCACTGCCTCCGGCAGTCCGGCGACAGGGCGGAGGCGTAGCACTGCTCCCGCTCGTGGAGCAGGTGCTCCCGGCGTACGCCCACATCTATCATATCCCAGGGCAGCAGCTCGTCCGTGCCCCTTTCCCTAAGCGCGAAGAAATCCCCGTCCAATCCGCAGCTTTTGAAAGCGGTCATCCATCTGTCGAAGCTGAAATTCTCAGACCAGGCCTCCAGTCTGCCGCCCTGCCGCCACACCTCCTCTATCACCTCTGCCATGCGCCTGTCCCCTCTGGAAAGAGCACCCTCCACATAGCTTGTCTCCGCATCGTGCCAGTTGTAGGTGACGTTTTTCGCGGTAATGGCGGAGCGCAGCAGGTTCACCCGCCGCAGATACTCCTCCATGCCTATCTGCGCCTCCCACTGGAAGGGGCTGTGGGGCTTGGGAATGAAGCAGGAGGTGGATATGGTTATCTTCACTCCCCGGCTTTTGTATAGGGCGTTCTCTCTCCAGCAGTGGAGCACCTTGTTGGCCATCTCCGCGATGCCCAGAATGTCCTCGTCAGTTTCCGTAGGCAGCCCCAGCATATAGTAGAGCTTCACCCCATTCCAGCCTCCGGCGAAGGCAATGGCGCAGGTATGCAGCAGCTCCTCCTCGCTGACGTTTTTGTTCACCGCGTCCCGAAGCCGCTGGCTGCCGCCCTCCACGGCGAAGGTAAGTCCGCTCTTTCTCACCTTTTGCAGCTTTTCCATTATCTCCATGGAGAAGTTGTCCGCCCGCAGGGAGGGCAGAGACAGGCCGATGCTGCGGCTCTGACAGTAATCCAGCAGTCCGTCGCAGAGCTGAGGCAGCTCCCGATAGTCGCTGCTGCTGAGGCTCAGCAGGGTCACGTCCTCGTGGCCCGTGTTTTTCAGCGTCTCTATGCCCTGACTTATAAGGGTCTCCGGCTTCTTTGAGCGTATGGGCCGGTAAATATGCCCCGCCTGACAGAAGCGGCAGCCTCTTACGCAGCCCCGGAACAGCTCCAGATTCACCCTGTCGTGCACCACCTCGGTGGAGGGGACAATGGGCTTTGTGGGATAGGGCGCGCTGTCCAGATCCTCAACTATCCGCTTGGTCACCCGCTCCGGCGCGCCCTCTCTTGCCGTGATGGAGGCCACGGTGCCGTCCCCGCCGTACTCTACGTTGTACAGCTCCGGCACATATATTCCCTGTATCTCCGCCGCTTTACGCAGAAACGCCCCTTTGCTCCAGCCCTCGGCCTTGGCCTGGCGCAGCAGCGTCAGCAGCTCGTTGTTCATCTCCTCCCCCTCGCCTATGACGAAGAGGTCCATAAAGGGCGCCATGGGCTCGGCATTGACACAGGCGGAGCCCCCCGCGAATACCAACGGCAGCAGCGCCTCTCTGTCCCGGCTCCGCAGCGGGAGTCCGGCCATGTCAAGCATATCCAGCACCGTGGTGTAGGCCATCTCGTAGCCTATGGAAAAGGCCACGGCGTCGAAGCGGTCAAGGCTGTCCCCGCTCTCAAGGGCATAGAGCGGCAGCTCTGCGTTTTTCATCTCGCCGTACATATCCCCCCAGGGGGCGAACACCCGCTCACACCATACGAAGTCCAGACTGTTCATGGTGTGGTACAGTATGCTCATCCCCAGGTTGGACATACCTATTTCGTAGGTGTCCGGGAAGCAGAAGGCCAGCCGTATATCCACGTCTCTGTCCTTAATTATCTGGTTGTATTCCCCGCCGGTGTATCTGGCGGGCTTCTGCACTCTCGGCAGTATTCGCTGTAGGGCTTTATCCATTGTTGTGACCATTCCTTTTTATACGCTTTAAACTCTTGGACAGAGACTCTGCCCTACCGAAAGGCCGGTGTGTACAGCGTTTATGCTATTCTATAATAATTTTTGCTCATTTACAAGCCCCGTCTCACCCTGCCGGTACAGCAGCAGCCACAGTGCGGCGGCCGCGGCTGCCAGGCCCAGGCCCTTCTGCGCCGCCCACAGTCCTCCCGCCAGCAGCACCGCCGCCGTCACGTAACCCACGACTCGGCTGAGACGCTGCCCTTTTTCCTGGCCCAGCATTTCCGTGGCCACGCACAGCAGTACCCTGCCCCCGTCCAGCGGCAGCGCCGGCAGCAGATTGAACAGCGACAGAATAAGACTTATGCCGCCGCTGAGTGGCAGCCAGGTACAGTCTGAGTATCTGCACAGTTGTCGAACAAGCCCCCAGTATATCATTCCCGCCACCGGCCCCGCCAGGGCCGCTATGGCGTCGCTCCATCTGCCGCCGGGGCCGCCATAGTCTATGCAGAAGCCCCGAAGCTCCGCCCGAAAGCCGTATACTCTCAGTCCCAGCAGGCGTAATGCCGCCACGTGCCCCAGCTCATGCACCATAAGCGGCAGCAGCAGGGCCGGTATAGTGCTTATATCCCCCAGGCAGCAGATATATCCCGCAAGCAGCGCTGCTGCGGCGCTTATCCTCACTCGCCCCGCCGAAATACCCATACCTCCGTCCTGCCCGCCTGTCCCTCGCCCTGCTCCAGGGAAGCCGCCGTCGGCCTGTCTCCCGCATCCGCCGCCTGCTTCATGACCTGTACTGCCTGTCGGTATTCTCCCCGGCCCAGAGCCTGCATAAGCTCTGCGTAGCTGCACCCGCCCTGAATGAAATCTGCCGTCCATTGAAAGTAGCCCGGCAGCAGCAGCTTCAGCGCCGTAATACATACTGGCAGAATAAGGCCGTATCGCGCATTCCATCGCTTCACCTGCTCACCTCCCCATAGTCCGCCGCAGAACAGTATATTCCCGTCAAGCCCGAAAATATCTGTTTAAAGCCTTCCCCTCAGGGGAAGGTGCCCCGCAGGGGCGGATGAGGGAACCGGCAGTCATTCAGCGGCCCCCAGGTGTTAGATAAAGTGTTAGATAAACCGAGCTGAATCGGAAAACAGTGTAAAAAGAAATGCCCGAAGCCCTTGAGCTTCAAGCATTTCCCGGTGGTCGGAGTGCGGAGATTTGAACTCCGGGCCTCTTGGTCCCGAACCAAGCGCGCTACCAGCTGCGCTACACCCCGATTCAGCTTTATCATTATAATGAGCCAACTGCCCGTTGTCAAGCAAAA
Source organism: uncultured Oscillospiraceae bacterium (assembly GCA_964430345.1). Lineage (GTDB taxonomy): Bacteria > Bacillota > Clostridia > Oscillospirales > Oscillospiraceae > Limivicinus. The sequence goes on from CAYSFK010000071.1 coordinate 3,920, forward strand.
TGTGCTCTGTGTGAGTACAATGTGACTGCTTGCAACACCAGGCTCTTTTTGCTACAATATATTTCAGCGAAGCTAATAAGCAGGGATTTATCATGGTCTGACGCATTGCAATTACAGGAGTATCGCATATGAGCACGTACGTCAACGCTGAGTTTTGCGACAAAATAGGCCGTCTTTCGGGGAGCGCCGCCTACCTTGACTACTGCGAAGCACTCACCGGGTACAGACTGCCCCTGTTCAATATGCTGGATAAGCGGCAGCTGGACTATGTCCTCCAAGAGCTGCCCGTCTCCCCGGAGGACAGGGTATTGGACCTGGGCTGCGGCAGCGGCTGCATATTGAAGCGCCTGGTGGAAAGCCGGGGCTGCTCCGGCACGGGAATAGACCTGCTGCCGCCGGAGCTTATGGAGAAATCCGGCAGTGCGCTGCGGTATGTCAGCGGCAATATCGACAGGATAGAGGAATACAGTCTATCCCCTACCGTCACCCTTTCCATAGACAGCATATACTTCAGCCGCGATCCGGCAGCGCTGCTCCGGAGCCTGTGCAGCCTCCCCAACAACAGAATATATCTTTTTTTCTCCCAGTATCTCGTTGACAGCACAGCCGACAGGGGCGCCCTCCGCCCCGACCGCACAGATGTCGCCAATATTCTCAACAGTCTGTCGGCGGCCTATGATACGGTGGACTTCAGCCGAAATGAAGCAGAGCTGTACCGCCGCTCCCTGATACTTCTGGATAGGCTCCGGGAGGACTTTCGCCGGGAGGGCTGCTTCGATTTGTATGAGCAGAAGTACAAGGAGCAGCTTTTGGGCCTGCGCCTGTACGATACCGGCAGCGCCGCCCGACACCTCTACATAAAGAAATAACCTAAGTCGGAAGGTCAAGCACATTCTTGTAGCTGCTTGACCTTCCGACCTTGTTATTCGTTATGTCTATATCCCGTCAGGTTATCCGTTGATGTATTTTTTCAGTGTCGCAAAAAGCGTGGCGATATCTATGGGCTTTGCTATATGGTCGTTCATGCCGGAGGCGTGGGCCTCCGCCACATTCTCGGCAAAGGCGTCGGCGGTCATGGCGATAATGGGTACACTGTTTCCGTCCGGGTGTGCGCCGGAGCGAATGCAGCGGGTAGCCTCGTGGCCGTCCATCACCGGCATATGTACATCCATCAGCAGCGCCGAGTAGTAGCCCGGAGGTGAGGATTGGAACATATCCACCGCCTCCCGCCCGTTCCAGGCACAGTCCACCGCAAGCCCCGCGGAGCGAAGGATAGACTTGGCAATTTCCATATTCATGTTGTTGTCCTCCACCAGCAGCACCCTTGCGCCGTCGAAGTCCACATCCCTGCTCCGGGCCCGGCTCTTCCTGCCGCTGAGCCCGCTCTGGTTCACCAGCAGGTCGAACAGGGTGGACTGGAAGATGGGTTTGGACACCACTCTGTCCACACCCAGCCGGGCGGCGGCATCGGCTACCTCGGAGTAGTCATAGGCCGCCAGGGCAAATCTGGCAGTCTGCCCGCCGGGAATGTCTTTCATCCGCTGTATGGTCTCCAGCCCGTCCATATTGGTCATGCGCAGGTCAATGAGGCACAGAGTGAAGGGCTCCCCCTGCTGTATAGCCGCGGAGAAGGCGCTTATTGCGTCACTGCCGGACCTGACCGACACGCAGCCGATGCCGAAACCGACAAACATTCTCCTGATATAGTCGCAGTTGCTGGCGTCGTCGTCCGCCACCAGCGCCTTTATCCCGGTAAAGTCATAGCTCTCGTCGATATGGGGCTGCTCCGTCCTCTCGAATATCATATCCAGATCGAATACCGTGCCCTCGCCCTGACGGCTGCTGACAGAGATGCTGCCGCCCATCAGGTCAACCAGATTCTTGGTAATGGACAGACCCAGCCCTGTACCTCCGAAGCGTCTGGATATGGAGGAGTCCTCCTGCTCAAAGGGCGTCCAGATATGCTCCAGATATTCCTGTGTCATGCCTATGCCGGTATCGGACACACGAAAGTGTATCTTCGAGCTGCTGCCCTCGCTGCTTTGGCATATTCTCAGCATGACCCGGCCGCCCTCCGGCGTGAACTTCACGGCGTTGGAGAGCAGATTGGTCAGTATCTGGTTTGTCCTCACCTGATCCCCTGTCACGTATTCCTCGGTCAGAGTGTCGAACAGCACCTCAAATTCCACGCCCTTGGCTCTGGCCTGTGAATAGAACACCGAGGTCAGCGACGCGATAAGACTCTTGAAATCAAAGCGCTCGCTGTCCACCTTTATCTTGCCGCTCTCGATGGCGGACATATCCAGCACGTCGTTGATTATGGACAGCAGGTGCTTGGAAGCGATCTCGCTCTTGTCCAGGCAGTCCGTCACCTTCATCCTGAAGCTGTCCTGCTGGCCGTCCTCGACCTCGCTGATGGCAGTCTTGGCGATGGCGTTGTAGCCTATTACGGCGTTGAGGGGTGTGCGTATCTCATGGGACATCCTTGACAGGAAGGAGCTCTTGGAGGTGTTGGCCACTCTCTCCCGATTGACGCTCAGCCGCAGGGCATTGACGATGACCAGAAGCCTCCACACATTAAAGGCCAGCAGCACCACTAGGAAGATAATAATGATCAGCGGGAAGAAGGACAGCAGCTTTCCCTCGGTGAATTCCGCCTGGGGCACCGCCACTATCACGTTCAGCTTCTCCGCCTGAGAGCCGGTGGCGTAGGCAAACATACAGTCCCGCCCCTTATAGTCCTTGTAGGTCAGCACTCCGGCCCCGTCCTCATCGTTCTGCACGGAGGCCCGCACGGCATCCTTCTGATCCAGGGACAGGTCGTTGTATTTATAGAGATACTCGTAGAAATTATCTGCGCGAAAGTCGTCGTCGCAGGCCAGATACTTCCCGTCGGCGTAGCATACCGCCAGCCCAATGTCGGAGTACTGGGTATACAGCTTCAGCTGATCCAGCACCTTGCTTTCCTTCTGGGGCTTAATAAGGTAATATCTCTGCCTGCTCCCGTCCTCCAGGGCGGAAATACCGCAGAACACCGCATAATACCTCAGTCCGTCGGTCTTGTTGGTAAAGCTCTGGGAGAAGGACAGTTCACCCACGCCCCTGTAGGCAAAGCTGTAGAGGGAGGAGGGCAGAGCGGTGTTTTCGTACTCCAGTGTCATGTACTCCCCGTCGGCCTTCCTGGTGGAGTAACCCGTATAGCGATGGTAGAGCTGAGTAGAGGTCTTCTCGTCCCGCATGAGCAGCTGGTATTCGTCGTCCTCATTGCTTATCGTGCTGAGATAATCCAGAATCTCCTCCACGGTCCTGCCCTGGCAGTAGCGGTACGCGCTCATTACTTCGCGTCCGGTATTATCCAGAGCGGCCTGCAGCAGTTCCGCCTCGGCCTTGGCAATGCTGGTGACGTTCTCCACATTCTGGTTGTAGGTGTTGACATTGTTGCGCTGCGTATATACCAGAAGGCATATGACCAGTGCAATTATCAGGATAACGTCACATATGACAGTCACCAGCGAGGAACGCCGTATTAACTTTTCAGTTGGGACACTGTCCCTTCCCTGGCGAAATATCATATCAATACCCACACATATCCGGCCTTGCTCAGCCGGCCTGTTTTACTGCCTGGAATTCGGACTCCAGCCTTTCCAGGTAATCATCCACCGTGTACTTAAGACTGTAGGTGCCGTCGCCGTTATCCTCCATATACTTGGGGGCGTTCATTTTGGATATGCCCACCATATCCTCATAGCCGCCCATGAGCGGTGTGGTAACTATCTTGTAGAAGGTGTAGCTGAAGGTGACCTGACCCACATCGCAGGTGCGGTTCTCCGGCACATCGTATTCCATCAGCGCGTCGTAGGTGTTAGGTATTTTGCCGGTCTCCCTGGCAAACTCAGCGGCAATATCGTGGGTAAAGAAAAAGTTCAGAAACTCCAGGGCCCAGTCAATATTGTCGGAGCGCTTGTTCACAGCCAGCCCGTCCGCCGGGGACAGGTAGGCATAGCCCCCCTCCTCGCCCACGGGACTGAGGATGAACTGGTATTCTATTTGGCTATGGTAATCCGACTTGGTCTTTGCAAGCTCCAGCCCGAAGCCCTGGGTATCGGATATAAAGGCTATCTCCCCCACATCGTCCACCTTTTCGTAGACATCCTCAGACACCGCCCGGATATTCAGAAAGTCTCTGGCCTTGCCGGTGCTGCCGTCGAAGGTATAGCCCAGCTCGTCCTCAACTCTGCTGTAGTCGTAATAGCCCTTTTCCACCAGCTCGTACAGCAGGGTGTAGGCGTCCCGGAAGTACTCGCTTATGCCCGGCTCTATGTTCTCAATGCGGGTGTACATCTCCTCATAATTGCCGCCGTTAACGATGCTGTTGGTTATGTACGGGTACAAAAGCTGCTGGGCAAAGGTGCCCACATTGCTCTGCAGCGGCACGTAGCCGTTATCGTGGAGTACCTTGCAGCAGTTGAGCAACTCCGCACGGTTGGTGGGCACTTCCAGCCCGAACTTCTTAAGCAGGCTGACATTCACATACATTCCTCGCATCTCGCCGCCGTAGGGTATGGCGTACTGGGTATCGTCGGCGCCGATGAATCTGAAGTTTTCGACTATGCCGGGGTTCGTATCCGAAAGGTCAAGGTACTGCCTGGCTTCCTCTGATATAAGGTTGAGGGCGTTGTCAAGGAAGGCGTGCCCCTCCTGAATATTCACAGTCCTGAAGATGTCTATCTTCTCCTCCTCCTGCTCCAGACGCACATCCAGCGTGGCGGTATAGTCCTCCATGTATTCGCAGACCACTGTGCAGTTGGGGTAGATCTCCTCGAACCTGGCAATAACGTTGTCCATCTCCGGCCAGGTCTCCTTGCTGATGGCTATCCGCAGGGTGACCTCCTTCCCGGTGTCAAGGGCGGGATTTTTCTCATAGCCTGCCGCTGTGCTTTCACTGCCGCCGCAGGCCGCCAGAGAAAGGACGGCGGCAAAACACAGGAGTATACACAGGGTATTTCTCATATGGCGCAGAACCGGTTTCATAACAGCCTCCTTTAATTCTCAGTGTTCTCTATTGAACAAACCTTCCAGCGTATAAAAACAAAAGTATAATTTTGTCTATTATACCTTAGTATCCGACATATTACAATCTTCTTGCTTTAATTTTATTGATATCTTTCGACATTTATATATTTGAACCTTGCTTTAACCTCTAATAAGTGATATCCTTACTGGCAGGAATTGTATTCCGTTTCATACGATTTATGTTTGAACAATTAAGGAGGAACGAAATGAAAAAGCTGCTCTCCCTGCTCCTTGCGTTTGCGATGGTCTTTGCCCTCTGCGCCTGCGGTCAGACTCCCGCCGCCGCTCCGGCTCCTGTCGAGGCTCCCGCCGAGGTCCCTGCTGAGGCTCCTGTCGAGGCCCCCGCGGAAGTCCCTGTTGAGCCTTCCGGCGTCAACACGGTCATCCTCAAGGAAGCCGACGACAATATGATAAACACCTATACCCTGCTGGCGGTAAACCCCGATGCTCCTTTCACCGACGCTGACGGTAAGGCGGTGTCCGATGTTGCCGTCAACACCGCCGGTGCCGAGGCGCTTATCGACTGGATGCTCTCCGCCGAGGCCTCAAAGCTCATAGCAGAGTACGGACAGGCCGAGTACGGCGACAGTCTTTTCTATCTTAAGGATGGCGCTCCCGTGTATGAGGGCGAGATAGCCATGGCCACCGACGAGACAAAGACCGTCCGGCTCTCCACCACCACCTCCGTCAAGGATTCCGGCCTGCTGGCCTACCTGCTGCCCACCTTTGAGGGTGAGTACGGCTATACGGTAGAGGTGCAGTCCGCCGGTACGGGCAAGGCCATAGCCGCCGCACAGTACGGCAACGCTGACCTTATCCTTGTCCACGCCAAGGCCAAGGAGGAGGCCTTTGTTGAGGCCGGCTTTGCCCGTGTCTTCCCCGGCTTTGAGGGTGAACGGCTCAGCTTCATGTATAACTACTTCGTTCTCTGCGGCCCCTCTGAGGACCCCGCAGGCATCAAGGACAGTGCGGATGTGCTCTCCGCCTTTGCCGCGATAGCCGAGGGCAAATACCCCTTTGTCTCCCGAGGCGACGGCTCCGGCACTCACACCAAGGAGCTGGCTCTTTGGCCCAAGGAGCTGGGTATCACCGAGGACGCCGCCACCTTTGCCGATTATACCGACTGGTATAATTCAGCCAATGCCGGCATGGGCGCCTGCCTTGTTATGGCGGAGCAGCTTCACGCATACATACTCACCGACAAGGCCACCTTCCTCACCTTTGCCGCCAACGGCGGCGTAATGGGCTGATATTGCCAAATACCACAGAATAGTGTATTATACCCTTGGGCTTGCGCTCAAGGGTATTTTATAATTCTTACGCAAATTGCAAGTGCAAGTTGGACACCCCGTGGTAGATAGTGCCCATCTAAA
>CAYSFK010000072.1:0-10365 GCA_964430345.1 uncultured Oscillospiraceae bacterium
TGACCTTCCTCGGCGTACACTATGAGCTCATTGTGGACATAAACGGCTTCAAATGGATGATACAGACCACGGACTTTGTGGACGTGGACGAGCACATCGGCCTCTTTATCGAGCCGGACGCCATACACATCATGCACAAGTCCCAGTACTCCGGTATGTACGGCGACTACTCCTCCTTCTCCAATGAGCTGGACGAGCTGTCCGACGCGGAAAGCGAGAGTGAGGAATGAGCAAAAGAAACGGCGGGCGCATGGGCTCGCTGGCACAGCGGCTGAGCCTTGCCCCATACACCGTGTGGGCGGCGCTGTTCATCGTCGTGCCGCTGATATTCGTGGCCTACTACGCCTTTACCGACCAGAGCTTCAACTTCACCTTCGATAATATAAGCCGCTTCTTTACCGCCACCTCCACCCTCACCGAGGACGGCGGCGCCGAGCGTGAGGTACGCACCTATGTGCTGATATTCTTTCGCTCTTTGAAGCTGGCGGCCATATCAACGGTGATATGCCTCATTATGGGCTATCCCATCGCCTACATTATGGCCAGAGCCTCCGCCCGCACCCAGAAGATACTGGTCACGCTCATCATGATACCCATGTGGATGAACTTCCTTATCCGCACCTACGCATGGATGACCATACTTCAGGACACCGGCATACTCAACGGTATGCTGGAGGCCCTGGGTCTGGGCAGGATGCACATTATAGGCACCGAGAGCGCCGTGGTCATAGGCATGGTTTACGACTACTTCCCCTATATGATAATACCCATATACTCGGTGATGGCCAAGATGGACGTGAAGCTGCTGGAGGCGGCCCGCGACCTGGGCTGCAACGGTGTGGGTGTGCTGCGCCGGGTGGTGTGGCCTCTGAGTCTGCCGGGGGTGGTGTCGGGCATAACCATGGTGCTTATCCCCTCCATCAGCACCTTCTACATTTCCCAGAAGCTGGGCAACGGCAAGTTCTACCTCATAGGCGACGCTATTGAGAGCCAGTACGTGGCCAACAACCTCCACTTCGCCGCCGCCATTGCCTTTATTTTGATGATAGTGCTGCTTATCTGCATGGCCTTTATGCAGCGCTTCGCCGGCCGCAGGGCCGCGGTCATGTAAGGGAGGAGAGAGAAAATGAAACCTGCCGCAAAGGTCTATACCGGGCTCATAATGCTCTTCCTGTTCGCGCCCATCGCCATACTGCTGGTGTTTTCCTTCAACGAGGCCAAGAGCCTGTCGGTGTTCTCCGGCTTCTCCCTGAACTGGTACAGCGAGCTTTTCAAGGACGCGGAGACTCTCGGCGCCGTGAGGAACACGCTTATCCTGGCCCTCAGCGCCGCCGTTATATCCACGGTCATGGGCACCGCCGCCGCCGTGGGCATCAACCGACTGAGGAACCGCTACTACCGGGCCGCCATGGACACCGTGACCAACATACCCATGATAAACCCGGACATCATCACCGGCATCTCACTGATGCTGATGTTCGTGTTCGTAGGCCGGCTCTTTGGCGCTGCCACCAGCTTGAGCTTTGCCACCATGCTTATCGCCCATGTCACCTTCTGCCTGCCCTATGTGATACTGCAGGTGCTGCCGAAGCTGCGGCAGATGGACGCCTCTCTGCCGGAGGCCGCCATGGACCTGGGCTGCACTCCCCTGCGGGCTTTCTTCAAGGTGGAGATACCGGAGATATTGCCCGGTGTGGTAACCGGCATGATAATGGCCTTCACCCTGTCGCTGGACGATTTCGTTATCAGCTATTTCACCTCCGGCAACGGCTTTCAGACCCTGCCCATTCGCATATACAACATGACCAAAAAGACCGTCACCCCAAAGATGTACGCTTTGGCCACTATAATCTTCTTCGTCATTCTGGCGCTTTTGATACTCACAAACCTTATAGACAGCGACAGCGCCGAAAAGAGGAAGCCCAGAACACACAGCCGCAAAGCTCTCCACCTCAACCGCGTGGCCACCGCCGTAATAAGCGGGGCGCTGCTGGTGGGCATAGTGCTGCTGCTAATATTCAGCGGTCGTCAGACGCTGACCCTGAACGTGTATAACTGGGGCGAGTACATCTCCGACGGCTCCGACGATTCCCTTGATACAGTCAAGGCCTTTGAGGACTGGTATAAGCAGACCTATGGGGTAGAGGTCAGGGTGAACTACTCCACCTACGCCAGCAACGAGGATATGTACGCCAAGCTTTCCAGCGGCGCGGTCAGCTTCGACGTGGTGATACCCTCCGACTATATGATAGCCCGCATGAGCGCGGAGGATATGCTGCTGCCTTTGGATTACGGCAACATACCAAACTATAAGTACATCGGCGAGAGCTTCCGGGGCCTCTACTACGACCCTGATGATACCTATACCGTGCCCTATACCTACGGCGTCATAGGCATAATCTACAACGCAAACGTAGTGGACGAGGCCGACGCTCATGGCTGGGAGCTGATGTGGAACGAAAAATACGCCGGGAACATACTCCAGTTCAATAACTCCCGGGACGCCTTCGCCACTGCCCAGTACAGGCTGGGTCTGGATGTGAACAGCCAGGACAAGACCGTGTGGGACAAGGCTCTGGAGGACCTGCAAAAGCAGGCGCCTCTGGTGAAGAGCTACGTGATGGACGAGGTGTACAACATGATGGAGTCCGGCGAGGCCGCCATCGCGCCCTACTACGCCGGGGACTACTTCACCATGCTGGACGCTCAGGCCGAGGATGTGGACCTGCGCTTCTATTACCCGGAGCCCACCAACTATTTCGTGGACGCCATGTGCATCCCCTCCTGCTGTCAAAACAAGGAGCTGGCGGAGATATTCATAAACTATATGCTCTCCCCGGAGCCCGCCATTGCCAACGCCGAATATATCTACTACGCCTCCCCCAACTCCGTGGTCTATGAGGATGCAGAATATCTGGACTATCTGGGTGAGGAGGCTGTGGAGATACTGTACCCCGGCATCGATGATTTTAGCGCCCTCTACAACAAGAACGCCTACCGCAGTCTCAGCTCCGATACTCTGGACTATATAACAAGCCTTTGGGAAACTCTGAAGATAAATTAAAAGTAGAAATTAGAAAAGCATCCGCCCCGACCACGCGGTCGAGGCGGATGCTTTTTATAATTTTAGAGCTCCTCCAGCAGCAGCACGTCCTCCAGGCCGGATATCCTGTCGGCTATGCCCCGGGGCAGCTTCTGTCCTCTGGTCTGCAGCGATACCACCGCGCAGTAGCGGTGCTCCGCGTCCTCGGCGGCTCCCGTGCGGGTCACCTCCAGCCCGGTCATCTGCACCCGCTCCTCCTTCAGAGTCCTTACTATTGCCTCTATACACCGGGAGTTGGAGTACTCCACATAAAGGTTCATGTTGGTGGCCTGTCGGGCAAAGCGATATTCTATCTTTATCAGAAACAGCTCCGCTATCAGCACCATGGCCGTAGCCGCCAACGCGCCCTCTAGATAGCCCGCGCCGCAGACCAGACCGATTATAGCGTCTGTCCAGAGCCCCGCCGCTGTGGTCAGGCCCTTGACCCGCTGCTGCCGGGTGACCACTATAGCCCCCGCGCCGATGAAGCCTATGCCGGAGATGACCTGAGCCCCCAGCCTCGCAATATCCGTGAACATATGCAGGGAGAGATACAGATACTGGCTGGTAAGCGTCGTAAGGGCGGCGCCCAGACATATGAGGATATGGGTGCGAAAGCCTGCCGGACGGCGCTTAAACTCCCTCTCGATACCGATAAGTCCGCCGCAGAAAAGCGCCGCCACCAGTCTCACCGTCACCGACAGCATATCCATATCTCTGGCGAAATCAAATATATGCAGCATCGTGTCCCACCTCCTTATATCTCCTCAATGGAGATTATTCCGTCTACAGTGGACAGCATGGCAAGTATTTCCGCGTGGGGCTGCTTTTTCGGCAGGTAAACGCTGAACACCGCATTGACCTGGGACAGGCTGCCGTGCTGCTCCTTGTTCAGCTCCGTGTCGAACAGCCTGAAGCCCTGAGCCTTCATCTTGGTAGCTATGGCGCCCAGGCTCTCTATGTCGTCCATCTCCACAAATATGTTCAGATTCCGTGAGCCGGACAGTATGGCGTCCTCAATAAAGGGCAGCACATTCATGCAGAAGGCCACCAGCAGAAAGGCCACCGCCACGCACTCATAAAAGCCCGCGCCTATGGCAAGCCCCATGCAGGCCGAGGCCCAAAGCCCCGCCGCGGTGGTCAGCCCCTTTACCTCCTGCCGGCCGGTAACGATGATAGTCCCCGCGCCCAGAAAGCCCACGCCGTTTATGACCTGCGCGCCGAAGCGCGACACGTCCGTCTTTATACCCACGGACTTTGCCACGGCGCTCCAGTCCGTGTTCAGCATAGTGTTCAGATACTGGCTGAGTATCACCGTCAGCGCCGCGCCTATAGCCACCAGCATATAGGTGCGAAAACCGGCAGGCCGGCGCTTTCTCTCCCGCTCGAAACCCAGCAGCCCGCCCACCAGCATGGCAATAAACAGACGCAGCACCGTGGATATGAAATTAAACTCCCTCAGATACGAAAACCATGCGAGCACAGCGCCCCACCTCCCTGATAGATGATCTGCCCATATACGGCAACCGGCTTATGCTTGATTATATGCAAATCGGCGGTAAAAGTACAGCATTTTTTCAATTTACAAATCCGCCTCCTGTGTGTATACTATTATCCAGATGCAAATTGCATAGAGATACTATACCGGGGAGGTAATACCATGCAATATGGCGCGGTGATAGTGGCGGCGGGAATGTCCTCCAGGATGGGCGACTTTAAGCCCATGCTGAATATCGGCTCCATATCCATAGCCCAGCGGATAGTCGCCACCCTGCAGCAGGCCGGGGTAAGCAGCATAGCCATGATAACCGGCTACAACGCCGTTATGCTGGAGCGGCATCTGGCTAACAACGGCCTGGTCTTTCTCAGGAACGAGAACTATGAGACTACCCAGATGTTCGACTCGGCCAAAATAGGTCTGGAGTACATGAAGGGCAAGTGCGACAGACTGCTGTTCACTCCTGTGGATATTCCCCTGTTCACCTCGGCCACGGTTCAGGCCCTGATGAGCTCGGAGGCGGAGCTGGCCTGCCCGGTGTGTCAGGGTCAGCAGGGACACCCCATTATGATAAGCAGCCGTTTGGTTGACATAATATGCAAGGACAGCGGCGAGGGCGGGCTAAAGGGGGCCATCTCCCGCTGCGGCGCGTCCATGACCGAGATACCGGTGGAGGACCCCGGCATACTTCATGACGCCGACACGCCGGAGGACTACAAGGCCCTGCTGCAGTTTCACAATCAGCAGCTTGTGCGGCCGGTGGTCAGCGTGGCTCTGGCTCGGGAGCTGCCCTTTTTCGACGACAAGATAGCCATGCTGCTGAGTCTTGTGGAGGAGACCTCCTCCGTGCGTACAGCCTGCCAGCGTATGCAGATATCCTACTCCACGGGCTGGAATATTATCCGCACCCTTGAGTCCCAGTTCAGCCGCACCTTAATACATCGCAGTCAGGGCGGCGCCGGCGGCGGGCAGAGCAGTCTTACGGAGGACGGGCGCCGGATAATCCGGCTTTTCAACAGCTACCGGGAGGAGCTGAAAAACTGCGCCAACGAGCTGTTTGGGAAGTATTTTGACGGGGTACTGTGATGCGCAGGCTGTACCTTGTGCGCCACGGCAGGCCGGATTTTCCGGACGGTGAGCACTGCTGTCTGGGGCTGACGGATATGCCCTTGGGCCCGCTCGGGCGTATGCAGGCCTGCGCTTTGGGCGCCGCGTTTGCGGATATTCCCGTGAGCCGGGTATATTCCAGCCCGCTCAGTCGGGCAGCTCAGACGGCGGCCTATATCAGCGGGGACTATGTTGCCGCGCCGGGGCTGGAGGAGATGTCCGCCGGGGACTGGGACGGGCTCAGCTTTCGGGAGATACGTGCTCGCTGGCCAGAGCTTTTTAACAGGCGGGGCGGCGGAGAGTATATACCCATTCCCAACAGTGAGGACCCGATATGCGGTCAGCGCCGCTTTCAGGCAGCGGTGGAGCGGGCTCTCAGCGAGAGCGAGGGCGACGTGGTTATCGTGGCCCACGCCACGGTTATCCAGTCTCTTGTCTGCGCAGCCCAGGGCATTGCTCCTGCGGACTGCCTCAACCGGCAGATACGCCAGCCCTACTGCTCATACTATGAGCTGGGCTGGGACGGTGGTTTTACCCTGCTGGGCGGCCCATACAGGCCGGTGCCCAGTCTGGACAGAGCGCTGGCACGGCGGCTGCTGGAGGCTTCCGGCGCTCCGGATAAAGTGGCCGACCACTGCGCCGCAGTGGCGGAGAAGTCGGCGGATATATGCGCTGAGCTCGAGCAGGCCGGACTGAGCCTCGACGCTGAGCTCGTATACTGCGCGGCCCTGCTCCACGATGCGGCCCGCACCCAGCCGGAGCACCCGCAAACTGCCGCCGGCTGGCTGGATGAGCTGGGCTACCTTAACTGCGCTTCGCTTGTGGGGCAGCACCACGATTTGGACCAGCCCCGGCTTAACGAGGCCGGTATACTGTACATCGCGGACAAGTGCGTACAGGAGACAAAGACGGTCAGTCTGGCCCGCCGCTTTGAGTGCAGCATGAAACACTGCCTCAACGATGATGCAAAAGAAGCCCACCGGCGCAGAACAGAAACGGCCTTTGCACTGAGGGACATGATAAATACTTACTGCGGAAAGGAAGTAATAGCGTGATTGCTCACGCTATTACACAGACTGTCAAGAAACTATAATATCAGCCACCGATAACAGAGAAGCGGGGGTGCGCGAGGGGGCAAGGCCCGCCTCGTGGTTCAATAACCCGCCGTCTAACAGCTTGATACTTCAAGCTGTTAGAGCGAAGCTGCATTTTGTGTACGGCCAAAATGCTCGGCGGTTGAAGCGCAGTCAAAGAAGGCCGCGAGGACTTCTTTGACAAGCTGAGTAATAGCGTGATTGCTCACGCTATTACATAAATTAAAGGCGTGCCGCTCGCCTCTAAAGCGGCAACCGCGTCACTTGCCGAAAATCTCCATTCTGCCGCCGATGGAGTTTTCGTTTAACAAATTTATCGCGGCAGAACGGAGATTATTTATGAGAACTATGCTTAAAACCCTGGCGGAGCTGCTGCGCGGCGGAGAGGACGCCGTACTTGTCACTGTTATCGCCTCCTCCGGCGCCACCCCCAGAGGGGCTGGAGCCCGGATGCTGGTGGGCAAAAGCGGACGCATCTGCGGCACCATAGGCGGCGGCGCTGTGGAATATCGCTCGGAGCAGATCGCGGCCCAGGTGCTGAAGGACCGCTGCTCCGGGGAGCGTGACTTCTCTCTGACCAAGGACGACGTGCAGAATCTGGGCATGATATGCGGCGGCGCGGTAAACGTGTTCTTCCGCTTCATCCCGGCCGGTGACGCCGAGACCCTGGCCATCGCCGACAGAGCCGAGGAGCTTTTTGACAAGGGTCAGGACCTGTGGCTGCTGTCCGAGATATCCGACGGCGGACGGCTGGGGCTGTACACCGCGGAGACCGGCTTTGTGGGCGTGGACGCGCCGGACTGGCTGCTGTCCACCCTGTCCCGGCACCCCCAGCGCACAGTGAAGGACGGCCGTGACTTCTATGCCGAGCAGATCAATTCCTCCGGCCGGGTGTTTGTTTTTGGCTGCGGTCACGTGGCCCAGGAGCTGGTGCCGGTGCTGAGTCATGTGGGCTTTCGCTGCGTGGCTCTGGACGACAGGCCGGAATTTGCCACCAAGGCCCTGTTCCCCTCCGCCGAGGAGGTGCTGCTGGTGGACTTCACCCGCATATCCGATTTCGTCAGCGTAGGCCGGGAGGACTATGTTTGCGTCATGACACGGGGCCACGCCTTCGACGCGGTGGTGCAGGCTCAGATGCTCAAGACCCCCGCCTGCTACATCGGAGTCATAGGCAGCGCCCATAAAAAGGCGGGCGTATTCAAAAAGCTCCGGGAGGAGCACGGCTTTACCGACGATGATTTCCAGCGCATCACCTCCCCCATCGGTCTGGATATCAAGGCCGAGACCCCGGCGGAGATAGCCATATCCATCGCGGGCCAGATGATAGAGCTGAGAGCGCGGCGCAATGAAGGCTGATTTCTTCGCCCTGTACGACGCCCTTATCAGCGGCGTCCGCTCCGACGAAAGGATACTTGAGGCCGCTCTGGGCAAATACTGGGCCTTTATCGGCACAGAGCGTCGGGCAGGCGTGGCCATGAGCACCCAGGGCCACAGCCGGGAGCCCCTGCTTCCCGGCGGCCTTCAGGGTTTGAGCCTGACCGAAGCCGCAGCCGCAGCAAAAAGCTGGAATCTGGAGGAGGCCTCTTTTGGCCTTGCTGCGGTCAACGCGTACTATAACGATCTGGAAAACATGGAGCGGCTGGGCTGTGCGGAGCCCTTTGAGAATTACTGCACGGCGGGGCTTGAGCTCAGGGGCAGGACCGTTGGGCTGGTGGGCCATCTCAAGGGGCCGGCGGGCCTGTATGAGCAGGCCAAGCAGGTTTACATAATCGAGCGGCACCCTCAGCCGGGGGACTACCCGGACTCCGCCTGCGACTGGCTGCTGCCCCAGTGCGACCTGGTGATAATCACCGGCAGCAGTCTGGTGAACAAGACCCTGCCCCATCTGCTGGGGCTGTGCCGGGACGCCTATACCATACTGACCGGGCCGTCGGTGCCCATGTGTCCGGCTCTGCTGGACTTCGGCATTGACAGGCTTGCGGGCATGGCGGTGACCGACAGGGGCGCCATGCTGGAAAAAGCCCGCAGTGATATCCCCGGCACACCCTACCCCCTGGGATGCAGTTTTTTGTTAAAATAATAATTTGTGCATAATTCACTTTGTATTGGCGAAAATTGGTCTGATTATTTGCATTTGTTTAGACAAATTGTTGTAATAGCTTGTATTTCTTTGATTGCCATTTGTGAATAACTGTGTTATAATACGGCTTAGTGTGTGAGTATGTAAGCTCATCGTATCAGACGGCAGATGTTAAGCCCGACCCGGCAAGGGCATCGCCGTTAAATAAGAGAAAAAAGGAAAGGAAGAACTACATGAACGAAAAGTACAGTCCCCTATTTACACCGTGGAAGGTTGGCAATGTAGAAGTCAAGAACCGCATAGTCCAGTGCTCCATGGGTGGAACTTCCCTGTTCGGCTGGCTGGAGCCTAACCACTTCGATAAGGAAGCCGCCTACTTCCTCCTCAACAGAGCTCAGGACGGCGTTGGCCTGATCCTCCCCGGTATGCAGTGCGTCCGTGACACTCTTGGCCTCCCCGGCAGAAAGTGGCTCTACCAGAACGACACCATGTTCAAGAAGCTCAAGCCCTACATGGAAGAGTTCCATAAGACCGGCGCAAAGCTCTTTATCCAGCTGGCAGCGGGCTTCGGCCGCTCCATGGCTATCAACGGCTGGATGACCGTTCTGGCAAAGAACGACATTCTTAACAAGCTGGCCAGCCCCATTGTTGACGTTCAGTACAGCTGCGCTTCCGCTTCCGCCACCCCCAACCGCTGGGTCGAGGACTACAACTCCCGTCCCATGACCGTGGCCGAGATCCAGGAGATGGTCGAAGCCTTCGGCAAGACCGCCAAGAAGCTGAGAGAAGCCGGCGTTGACGGCGTTGAGATCCACGCTGTCCACGAGGGCTATTTGCTGGACCAGTTCACCATGTCCAACTGGAACAGCCGCACCGACCAGTACGGCGGCTCCTTTGAGAACCGTTTCCGCTTCCCCGTGGAGATAGTCAAGGCCATCAAGCGCGAAGCCGGCAACGACTTCCCCGTGTCCCTGCGTTACTCCGTGGTCTCCAAGACCAAGGCCTGGGGCAAGGGCGCTATGCCTTACGAGAAGGACTTCGAGGAGTGGGGCCGCGACATGGAAGAGTCCGAGCGCGCTGTCAAGTATCTGGGCGACGCCGGCTACGATATGTTCAACTGCGACAACGGCACCTACGATGCATGGTACTGGGCACATCCGCCACAGTATATGCCCGACAACTGCAACCTGGAGTATGTTGAGCACATCAAGAAGTTCACCGATAAGCCCGTTGTCTGCGCAGGCCGTATGGAGCCCCTGAAGGCCGCCGAGGAGATTGCCGCCGGACGTCTGGACGCCGTGGCTATCGCCCGTCAGAACCTGGTTGACCATGACTGGATACATAAGATCATGGAAGGCCGCGAGGACGAGATCCGTCCCTGCATCCGCTGCCACAACGGCTGCTTCAACTTCTCCAAGTCCAAGGGCACTGCCAACCTGCAGAGCCTGGACGACTCCCTGCATCTGGCCCGCTGCGCTCTGAACCCGCCTCAGATGCAGCATAA
>CAYSFK010000073.1:0-10346 GCA_964430345.1 uncultured Oscillospiraceae bacterium
TGTCGGCGGACAGGGCGTGCTGCAGCAGGAGAAAGAGCTGAAACACCGTCAGCTCAAGCAGGGTTATGGAGGGGGAGACCCCCTTACCGGCGCTGGTGCGCGCGGACTCCAGCCGCTGCCGCTGCTCCGGGGTAATATCGATAAAGCGCAGGGGCAGGCCGCCTATATTAATAACGTCGCCGTTGCATACCTCCGTACCCGAGGCGCCGGCCATCACGCCGTTCACCCAGATGCGGCCCTTGGAGAAGATATCGTAGATGGCCCAGACGCCCTTGTCGCTGCGGATAAGCACGGCGTGTACCCGGCTGATCTCTGGTGAGGCTATGCGCACGTCGGCGCTGAGAGAACGGCCGATAATGTTCTCCCAGTGGGTCAGCGCCATGGCCTCCGTCTCCGAGCGCAGATAGCCCCAGACCTCCGGCTCATACCGCTCGCTGAGCATGGAGCGGATGCAGCGTATCAGTATCACCAGAGACAGGATTATCAGCACATATTTGGACGAGGTCAGCGCGTATTCAAGCAGCAGCTCCGTGATACCACCCCCAACGGAAGGCATATAAAACTAAATGATTATAACACATCATCCCGCTTATTGACAACTGCCTGAGACTAAACTAAAATAGGTGCTATGAACAGTAAACGCGGTATGGACAAAAAAACAAAGCTGTGGGCGGCGATATTGGGCGGCGTCTGCCTGCTGGGAGTGCTGCTGTGGCTCGTCGTTGCCAAAACAGGCAGCGGCACCGTGGCTGTTATCAGCGTGGACGGGGCGGAGATAGAGCGCGTTGACCTGTCCAGGGTGACGCAGAGCTATGACATCCCCGTGGACACGCAGTACGGCCACAATACCGTTCACGTGGAGCCGGGCAGCATCTGCGTGTCATACGCGGACTGCCCAGACGGCGTATGTGTCCGTCAGGGGGCCATCAGCCGGGGCGGTGTGCCCATAGTCTGTATGCCCCATCGGCTCATAATCGAGATAGAGGGGAGCGGGATAGATGGATAAGGAACAGAATAAGCCCGCCTATACAAAGACCCGGAAGCTCTGCCTTATGGCGGTGCTGACGGCTATCGCGCTGACCATCTTCGTGCTGGAGAGCCAGATACCCCTGCCCGTACCCATCCCCGGCGTGAAGCTGGGCCTGGCTAATATTATAACCCTTACGGCCATGCTGATACTTGGACGCAGGGAGGCGGGCGCTATACTGCTGGCGCGTATCATCATGGGCTCCATGTTCTCCGGCGGCCCGGCAGCCTTTCTTTACAGCGCGGCGGGCGGCGCTCTGGCCTACGCGGTGATGTGCCTGACGGTGGGCTTTTTCAGCGAGAAGCAGCTCTGGATAGTCAGCGCGCTGGCGGGGATCGCCCATAATGTGGGGCAGCTTTTGGCCTGTGTGCTCATTGTAAAGACCCCGGGCGTTTTCGCGTATGCGCCTATTCTGGCGGTCTCCGGGGTCATCGCCGGGGTGTTCACCGGCTTCGCCGCCATGTTTTTGGTGCGGGCCGTGAGGAAAATGAGGATATAAAATAGTACTTTATTTCACAAAACGGATATAATAATATCAAATAACGATACAGAAAGGTACACTATTGTATGAGCGAATGTACGCATGACTGCTCCACCTGCGGCGAGAACTGCGCCGAGAGACAGGCAGAGAGCTTTCGCAAGGAGCTGAACCCGGAGTCCAGAGTCGGGAAGGTCATCGCTGTGGTCAGCGGCAAGGGCGGCGTGGGCAAATCCCTGGTCACCTGCCTGATGGCATCGGAGATGCAGCGGCGGGGATATAACTGCGCCGTGCTGGACGCGGACATCACCGGCCCCTCGGTGCCGAAATCCTTCGGCATCCATGAACACGCCACCGGCACCGACAGCTATCTTATCCCGGTCACCACCCATACGGGCCTCCAGATAATGTCCATTAACCTTATTCTGGAAAACGAGACTGAGCCGGTGGTCTGGCGGGGGCCGGTCATTGCCGGGGCTGTGACCCAGTTCTGGACGGATGTGCTGTGGTCGGACGTGGACTATATGTTTGTGGATATGCCTCCCGGAACGGGGGACGTGCCTTTGACGGTGTTCCAATCCCTGCCGGTGGACGGCATAGTCATCGTCACCTCGCCTCAGGACCTGGTGGGCATGATAGTGGCCAAGGCCGCAAAGATGGCGCAGATGATGAACATCCCGGTGCTGGGCGTGGTGGAGAATATGTCCTACTTCAAGTGCCCCGACTGCGGCAGGGAACACTCCATATTCGGCGACAGCCATGTGGCGGAGATAGCCCAGGAGATGGGTGTGGGCCATTATGCCAAGCTGCCCATAGATCCGGTGATAGCAACTATGGTGGACGCCGGAGAGGTGGAGGCCGTCAGCGGCGAGCACGTCGCGGGCCTGGTGGACTATATCGAAAAGGAGCTTTGAAAAATGCGTATTGCTGTTGCGTATAAGGACGGAGAGATATTCGAGCACTTCGGACACTGCGAGACTATTGCCGTATACGAGTATGAGGCGGGGGATGTGAACCGCTGCACCAAGCGTCTGGTGGAATGCGGCGACAGGCACGGCCACAAGGCCATGGCGGAGCTGATGCGGGACCAGCAGGTGGACGCGGTCATATCCGGCAGCATGGGCGGCGAGGCCAAGAGCCTGCTGCTGAGCTACGGCATAGTGCCGGTGGCGGGCTACTGCGGCAGCGCGGATGACGCCGCCGACCTGCTCATTACCGGGCAGCTGCCCATCAGCGATGGGGGCGCCTGCTCCGGGGGCTGTGGGGGCTGCGGCGGTTCCTGCGGAGGCCACGACGAGGGCGACTGCGGCTGCGGCGGCCACGATGAGGGCGGCTCCTGCGGCTGCGGCGGTGGCTGCTGCCACTGAGAATATATGAAAAAACGGGCGCAAGCCCGTTTTTTATATTGACATTTTCATAAGCCCACAGTATAATCGACATATACCGGAATCAAAAGGAGGCAGAACTATGCCGAGGCCACAGCGATGCAGACGCATATGCCGGGAGCCGGTGTATTCCCAGTTTGCCCCGTCGGATGCATACGAGCAGGGGGAGATAACGCTTACACTGGACGAGTACGAGGTCATACGGCTGGTGGACCTGGAGGGACGCAGCCACGAGCAGTGCGCGGCTCAGATGGATATTGCCAGAAGCACTGTGACGGAAATTTATAAGAGCGCCAGAAGGAAGATAGCCGACTGCATCGTCAACGGAGGGCGGCTGATAATATCCGGGGGCAGCTACAGGCTATGCGACGGTACGGAGCATCACCTCTGCGGAAAAAGCTGCCGCAGGGCGGAGGACGCGGAGCCCGCCGGGATAGACGAGCTTCCGCAAAAACTGAAAGGAGAAAACACAATGAGAATAGCGGTCACCTATGAGGACGGAAACGTGTTCCAGCATTTCGGGCACACAGAGAGATTTCAGGTCTACGATGTGGACAACGGGAATGTCATACAGAAAACTCTGGTTAACACCAACGGCAGCGGCCACGGCGCGCTGGCGGACGTGCTGAAGAAGATAGGCGTAGATACCCTGATATGCGGAGGCATAGGCGGCGGAGCCAGAGCCGCTCTGGACGAGGCGGGGATAGAGCTGTACGGCGGCGTCAGCGGTGAGGCGGACGCCGCGGTGGAGGCTCTGCTGAAGGGGACGCTGAGCTTTGACCCGGCGGCCAAATGCGAGCACCATGAGCATCAGCACGGCGAGGGCCATAGCTGCGGCTCCGGCGGCTGCGGACATCATGAGGGGGAGCACCACTGCCACCACCACGAGAACGAGGAGGGTCATCCCTGCCATAAGGCTTAAGCAGGCCGTAAGAGTGGATAAGCAAATGGATAAAGAAAAATACCTGGCGCTGCTGCCCTTTTGGGACAGGCTCAGTCAGGAGGAGAAGGAGACAGCCGCCGCCGGGGCAAGTCTGCGGAGCTTCAAAAAGGGCGAGCTGATACACAGCGGCGACGACGAATGTATGGGGGTACTGCTGCTGCTCTCCGGCGGACTGCGGGTGTTCATGCTGTCCGAGGAGGGGCGGGAGGTAACCCTGTTCCGGCTGGACAAGGGGGATTGCTGTGTGCTGTCCGCCTCCTGCGTAATTAGCCAGATAACCTTTGACACCAGCATGACGGCGGAGCGGGACACGAGGCTGATCTCCATAAGCGCAGGGGTATTCAAAAGGCTGGCGGGGATGAATGTCTATGTGCGCTGCTTCATGTTCGAGCTGGCCACGGAGCATTTCTCCGACGCCATGTGGTCGGTGCAGCAGATACTTTTCAAGGGCTTTGACCGGCGGCTGGCAGGCTTTCTTATATCGGAATACCAGCGCACAGGCTCGCCGGAGATACGCATGACCCACGAGGAGCTGGCCCAGCACACCAGCTCCGCCAGGGAGGTAGTGGCCCGGATGCTCAAGCGCTTTACCGGGGACGGCCTGGTGGAGTACCGCCGGGGCTGCATAAGGCTGACCGATATAGAAGCGCTGCGGAATATGATATAAAAAATCTTCCAAACGTAACTCAGTTACGGTTATGGCCGCTTCAACGGGATAGAATAAGGCCATAACAAAGATACGAAAGGGGATACACAGATATGGCAGAGATAAAGATAACCGAAGGCAATTTTGAGCAGGAGGTCATGGGCGCCGATATTCCGGTGCTGCTGGACTTCTGGGCGGACTGGTGCGGCCCCTGCAGAATGCTGGCGCCGGTGCTGTCGGAGATAGCGGAAAGCTACGAGGGCAAGGTAAAGGTGGGCAAGGTGAACGTGGACGAGGAGCCGGAGCTGGCGGGACGGTACAGAATATCCAGCATCCCCACCCTGCTGGTGTTCAAAAACGGCGAGCTGGTGGATTCCTCCGTAGGCGTAAGGCCCAAGGCCAGCATAGAGGCCATGATAAGATAAACAAGGAATAAAAAAACGGGCCTACGGCGTACCGCCTGAGGCCCGTTTTTTTATGTCTTAGTTATAACCGGTATTGACAGCTCCGCCATGAAGTGCTCGTCCTCCACGCGGGTCTCAAAGCTGCCGCGCATGGCCTCCATTATCTTCCGGCAGGTCATGAGCCCTATCTTGGTGCTCTCGGTCCTGGGCGCTTCGGGGGGCACGGAGTTGGATACCGCCAGACTCAGCCGATTTTCCCTAAGCTCCGACATTATGACCACGTAGCGCTGGGGGTCGGCGTACTTCTTAACGTTGGACACCAGATTGTTGACCACCCGCATGAGATACATGGGGTCCGCCTCTACCTGGGCCTCGCCCTCAAAGTCCATGCGCTTGACCTTAAAGCCGGCGTCCTGCATATCGAACTCAGCCTCGCCAATGAGCTGCTCCCATAAAAGCCGACCGTCCAGCTTCTCCATATCCATGCTCAGCTCTGCCTTGCCAAATACCAGAAAATAGCGGAACAGCTCATCCGTAAGGTATTTCAGCTCCATGGCCTTGCTGTAGGCCGTGTCCGCGAACTGACGGCAGCGCTCCTTATCCTCAAAATCGCTCTCCGTCAGCAGCCCCAGATAGCCTATCATGGAGGTCATGGGCGTACGAATATCGTGGGAAATGGCCGTAATAAGCTCGGAATTGGCCTGCCAGGCACGGCTCTCGTTGCCCATACGCTGTATTACGGAGCGGCGCATCTCGTCCATGGAGGCCGCCAGGGCGGATATCTCGTCCCCGCCGGGGGCGCTGATGCTGCGCTCCAGCTCGCCGCCGCTGACCGCCGCCGCCTCTCTGGACAGGGACACGATACGCCGGGTCAAATGCCGGGCGTACAGCAAGGTCAGCAGAATAAAAAGCACACAGCCCATAGATACAGATATTATGTCAACCAATTGCTGCTTCGCCAGCTGGGAGTTGTCCTGAATGGCCACCTGATACACGCCGTCGGTGAAGCGCACGGGATAGAGCCGCCCGAACTGGGTCGGGTCATAGCTGGAGTCGCCATTGGCGAGATAGGCGGAGCCCTCGGAAAAATGGATACGGCGGCTGTCGCTGCCATATATTATTACTGTGACGTACTGGTGCTCCCCGGTCCAGCGGGCCACGGCGGAGGTCTCCTTGCCGGTGACGCCGTTGGCGGAGACGAAGGCGGAAAAGTCGGAGAGTATTTCGGCCTTGCGGTGGGCCACATTCGTATCACTCATGTACACGTTCTGTATCTGCAGGCTGCCCAGTGAAAGCACAGCAAGATACATCAGCAGACCGGCCACCATGCCCAGCACTGCCATATACAGCATCCGCGCATTCAGAGAGCGGGGGAGCAGGCGAATAAGTCTAATCAATTTGATAGCCCTTTCCCCACACGGTGCGGATGATATTGGGGCTGGAGGGCACCTCCTCTATCTTCCGGCGCAGATTCAGCACATGGACCATGACGGTGTTGCCGGAGCCGGAGAGAAATTTTTCCTTCCAGACGGCCTCGTACAGATCGGCGGTGGTGACGGTGCTGCCCCGGTTTCTAAGCAGGTGCTCCAGTATGGCAAACTCCGTGTCCGTAAGGGTCACCGGCCTGCCGGAGCAGCTGACGCTGCGCAAGGCCAGGTCGACCTCCAGATCCTTCACCGCCAGAGCCGCCCCCGGCTTGCCCTGATACTCCCGATAACGCCGGAGCAGGGAGCGGACCTTAGCCAGAAACTCCTTGTGGGAGAAGGGCTTGGACAAAAAATCGTCCCCCCCGCTCATATAGGCGGAGAGCATATCCCTCTCGCCGCTTCTGGCCGTGAGAAACAGCACCGGGGCGTTGGAGAGCTTGCGTATCTCGCCGCAGGCGTCATAGCCGGACATACCCGGCATCATCACGTCCAGCACCACCAGATCCGTCTCCGGGTGGGCGGAGATATACTCCACGGCGGCGGGGCCGTCACCGGCCTGCGCAACAAAATATTCATCCTTAAGCAAAATATAAAGAACTTTTCTTATGTCCGGGTCGTCATCTACTATGAGGACGCGTGCCTGAGCCGACATACAGTCACCACCTTGTATCTGTCATTGTAGCATATTTTTGCGGTTATACAATTCCAAATCAAGGTTTTAAGAAAGTTTAAGAGACAGAGACAGGGATATGTGGTAGAATCATCATCGCTTAGGTATGTTAACATAAGACAAGAGGAGAACAATGAATATGCCAAACAAAACTGTTAAAACAATAATTGCCCTGACGCTGCTGCTGGCGGTATGTCTGAGCCTCACCGCCTGCGGTTCCGGCGCAGTCGGCTCCGGAAGCTCCGGCGGCCCTGCGTCCACGCCGGAGGTCAAGCCCGAGTTCGCGTACGTCTCGGAGTTCAGCCCCCTGGTCACCGGGGTAAAGACCTACATCAGCCCCAGGGTATACACTGACGACGGTTTCTACGCCACCAGCTGGGAAAAGACAGGCCAGATGGAGATACCCGAGGGCGTAGTCCCGGAGTACGAGGGACAGTACGATATTTACAAGTCCTTTATCTATTTTATCTCCAACAACGGCAGCATGGACAAGCTCAGCGGCTATGTACCCAGCGAGCCGGAGGAGAATACCGAGGGCTATAAGGAGTTCAGCTCCGGCAGCGATCTGAACGGTCTGGCGGTAGCCGACGACGGCAGCATCGCGGTGTTAGAGTATGTGTACACCTCCTGGTTCGACGGCCCCGAGGGCATGACCCGGGAGAGCGAGGACTACTGGGAGTACCAGCAGTACAGGCAGACCTACTACCTGCGCTGGCTGGAGAGCGACGGCACAGAGCGCAGCAGGGCCGAGGTGGCCGTTGACCCCGACGACTATCTGGACGCCTCCCGCATGAAGCTGGACAACAAGGGCAATGTGCTGGTGCCCTCCAACAGCAGCATCCGCGCCATTGCTCCCGACGGCACCCAGAGCTATACCATTGAAGCCGAGGGCTATATTGACGGCCTTGTGCAGATGCCGGACGGCACCCTGGCTGTGATACTCTGGAGCGATATGGAGCAAAAGCAGCTGCTCTGCCTTGTTAACACCGAGGACGGCAGCCTGGGCGAATCCGTGCCCACCACCATTAATTCCTACAACACCGTCACTGGCGACAGCCAGTACGACCTGTACTACACCAGCGGCGTCAATCTCTACGGCTACAAGCTGGAGACAGACGAATCCACCAAGCTGTTCAGTTGGCTCAACTGCGATGTGGACGGCAACAGCATCAACGGCTTTAGGGTCGCAGAGGACGGCTCAGTCAGCGCTGTTATAAACAACTGGGAACAGGACACCGAGACCTATGACTACGAGCTTATCACCGTCAAGAAGGTGCCCTACGACTCCGTGCCCCACAAGGAGATAATCACTATGGCCGCCATTAATCTGGACTACCAGGTCATAGGCAAGATAGTGGAGTTTAACCGCAGCAACGACAAGTACCGCATTGAGGTCACCGACTACTCCGAATACAACGACTACACCAGCGAGAAGGAAGCGGATCAGACCGCGGGCCAGACCAAGCTGAACACCGAGATAATGGCCGGCAACATCCCCGACATCTTCTGCCTGGCCGGACTCAACTACAGCCAGCTGGCCGCCAAGGGCATACTGGAGGACCTCTATCCCTATATCGACAACGACCCCGACATGAGCAGGGACGACTTCTTCCCCAACGTCATGGCCGCCACAGAGGTGGACGGAAAGCTCTGCGCCACCTTCTCCAACTTCTATATCAGCACTGTCATCGGCGCCAGCTCCGTGGTGGGCACTGAGCCGGGCTGGACCTACGACCAGTTCAACAAGGCGCTGGCGTCCATGCCTGAGGGCTGCACCGCCTTCGACGTATACACTACCCGCGCGGATATGCTGCAAAGCTGCCTGGCCCTGGATATGGACGACTTTGTAAATTGGGGCACCGGCGAGTGCCGCTTCGACAGCCAGCAGTTTATCGACCTTCTGGAGTTCTCCGCCCAGTTCCCCGCCGAGTTTGACTGGGACAACTATGAGTGGACCGAGGAGGACGATTCCATGAACCGGCTGGCCCAGGGCAAGCAGATGCTGGCCCAGACCACCATCTACAGCCTGGACGACCTGCTTTACAACGACTATGCCCAGTACCTGGGCGGCAGCATCACCTACGTGGGCTTCCCCAGCAATAACGGCACCGGCAATATGCTGGGCATGACCGACGGCCGCTACGCCATGAGCGCCAAGAGCACTCACAAGGACGCGGTGTGGCAGTTCATGCGGATGTTCTTCGCCGCGGACTATCAGGAAGAGCTTTGGGGCCTGCCCAGCAACAAGAAGGTATTTGAGGAAAAGGCCAAGGAGGCCACCACCATACAGTACCAGAAGGACGCCGACGGCAACTACCTGCTGGACGACAAGGGCGAGAAGATACCCATAGTCCGCTACAGCATCTGGAACGAGGAGACCGGCAAGTCCGAGGACGTTTACGCCGTGCCTCAGGAGCTGGTGGAGCAGGTGATAGAGCTTATCAACACCACCGACAAGGTGGCAAACTACGACAGCAGCATCTTCGAGATAGTCAACGATCAGGCGAAGGCTTTCTTCGAGGGACAAAAGAGCGCACAGGATGTGGCGAAGCTCATCCAGAGCAAGGCCAACATCTTCGTAAACGAACAGAGATAGACGCCCCAGGTCCGTCTGTCCGCAAAAAAATGACGCCGCAGGGGCAAACTGCGCAGGAATACTTGACGCTTAACATTTTGGATGATATTTATAATATAGAGAGCGTGTTATGATTTGTGCGGGATGCGCGACGCACCGCGATAAGCGGCATCCTGTCCGTCTGAGACAGCCAAATTATGACCGGGTAAAGGAAAACAGGAATACGACGATCTGGAAAAGGAGTATGCCTATGAAAAAAATCATTCTTCGATGCTTCGCTGTCCTCATAGTCCTTGCGCTGCTTCCCACCACGGCTGCCTTCGCGGACGACCTAGAAGTTCATATAAGCTCCGACCCTGACGACGTCATACAGTATATCCCCCTTAAACAAGAGGATTCATCGAACTTATCCATCAACGGCGTCAACTTCGTGCCGGATATCACCCCCGGCAACTGCGTCAAGCTGGAGGGGGGCGACGCGCTCATGGCCACCCTCATCAACGATGATCCCGAATTTTTCAACGACCTGAACGCCGCCCTGGACGCCGACCCTCCCATTACCAAAGATGACGTCTTTATCCGCCACGGGAACGTTTATTTGAACGTGTCTGACGACAGCACTCCGAACCTATACGATACGACAGAATCGCAGAAGAAGTTTATCAAGAGAGCGCTTAAAGAGCGCCCTGGGAATCCGGATTACAATTTCAGCAATTACCAGGCGATGAAGCTGCTGGAGGGCCAGAAGTACTCCATCAATGCGGACGATCAGAATCTGATAAATTTAGGCA
>CAYSFK010000074.1:0-10186 GCA_964430345.1 uncultured Oscillospiraceae bacterium
TCAGGTGCCAGGAGATCGCCTCGCCCTCCCGGTCAGGGTCGGTGGCCAGATAGACTATGGACGCGCTTTTCGCGTCCTTTTTCAGCTCGCTTATGAGCTCGTGCTTATCCCGCACCGGTATATACTGGGGCTGGAACCCGTTTTCGATATCCACGCCCAGCTTACTCTTGGGCAGGTCGCGCAGGTGTCCCATGGAGGCCAGCACCTTGTAGTCCCCGCCCAGGTATTTCTCTATAGTTTTGGCCTTGGCCGGTGATTCAACTATCACCAGATTCTTCGCTTTTGCCATCCTGCATCCTCACTTTTTCGCCGTATTCAGTACCACGCGCCTGCCGGAGTCCCGGCGGATATAGCCCTTTATCTCCAGTATGGTCAACTGGGAGAGGACCTTGGCGGCGGACAGCTCCGTGTTCTCGATTATATCATCTATATGGCTGCCGCCTCTGTCGATAGCCGCGATGATCTTAAGCTGCTCGTCGCTGAGCTCAGCGAGCTGTTTTGTTAAGTCAATATATCCTGAGTCCTTTTTCTTGTCAATCACTTTTTCCGGCTCTGCGGCTGTCTCGCGCTTTGCTGCGCTTCGGGCGGGCGGCTCCTCCTGAGGGCATAGGGCTGCGGACCGACCCAGCTTTCCCGGGAACATGGAGGCGAACTCCTCCATCACGTCCCAGCCGCAGGTCACGGGCTTGGCCCCCTGCTTGAGAAGGCCGATAGCGCCGGCGCTGCCCTCGCTGTCGGCGTTGCCGGGTACGGCAAATATCTCCCGTCCCTGCTCCCGAGCCTCCGCCGCGAACAGCAGCGCGCCGCTCTCCGCCGGAGCCTCCACTACCACGACTCCTGCCGACAGCCCGGAGGCAACCCGGTTTCTGTCCCGGAAGAAGCTGCGCAGAGCCTTGGTTCCCGGCGGGTACTCGCTGATAAGCGCGCCGCCGCTGCTGATATCCCGCTCCAGCGCGCTCATACGGCTGCCGTGGCCTGTGCCCAGCACACCGATGCATACGCCGCCCGCCAAAAGCGCGCCTCTGGCCGCGGCCTCGTCCACGCCGGAGGTCAGCCCCGATATCACGGCCGCGCCGCATTTGGCTATCTCAAAGGCCAGGCTCCGGCCCATCTTCAGCCCGTAGGGGCTTGCCCGTCTGGTGCCAACGACCGCGATGGCGGGCACGTCGTCCACATTGGGCAGCCGTCCCTTGACGAAAATGGCAGTGGGCGGGGCAAAGATGCTTTTCAGCCGCAGCGGGTATTCGGCATCGTTTATTGCGATAACGCGGATATCCTCACTTTGGCAGCGCTCAAGTATTGCGTCAACCCGGCCCATATCCCGCTTCTCCAGTATTGCGGCGTCTCTTTGGGAAATGCCCTGTATCTCGAAAAACTCACCCACCGGCGCGTGAAAGGCCGCCTCCGCGCCGCCGTAATGTGCCACAAGCGCGGCCTTGGAGCGGGGACTGACCTCTGTCTCCGAGGCCAGCCACAGCCAGAAGCCTATGGCGGACATAAGCGCACCTCCCTGTCTATCTGGTCATCTCCCACATAATCAGCGCGGCGGCCATCGCCGCGTTCAGCGACTGGCTCCCCGGCTGCATGGGAATGATAAGCTGGCCCTGGCACATGGAGAGCAGCTCCCGGCTCAGCCCTCTGCCCTCGCTGCCCACGGCCACGGCGGCCCTGTGTATATCAAGCCCCCGTATATCCCTGGCCGTGTCGGAAAGTGCCGCCCCATACAGCGTAAGCTTGTTCTCGGAAAGCAGCCGCGGCAGCTCCGACAGCTCCGCGTGTATCACCCGCTGCCGGAACAGCGCGCCCATGGCGGCTCTGGCGGTCTTGGGGCCGTACAGGTCGGCGCAGGCGCCGCAGAGTATCACCGCGTCCACCCCCAGGGCGGCGGCTGTGCGTATCACCGTACCCACATTGCCGGGGTCCTGTACCGTCTCCAGCACAATGGCGTTATTAAGACCTGCCCCACCGGCTTCTTCGGGCAGCATCACCGTAAACACCGGGCCGGGACTGTTTTTCATAGGCGAGGCGTAGTCGAAAAGCTCGCCCGGCGCAGAGCGCTGAGTCACATCCTCCGGCAGAGTAAGGCGGCTGCCGCCCTCCTTCCACAGCACGGAGCTTATCCGCGCGCCGCTGTCCAGCGCCTCAGCTAAAAGCTTGTCCCCGTCGCAGACGTACTCACCGTAGCTGCGCCTGTATTCGGCGTCGGCGGCAAGGCGGCGCAGATGTGCAATATATGGGTGCTTTCTGGACGTCAGTTTCTCCACGGACATAGCCTTGAACCCGCTTCTTTCATAATCGATATACTATAATAATACAGATTTTTGATTTAATCAATAGCGACGCTGTCAATAAAAGCGCGTAAAATTCCCGGTACCCCCGAAAGAATACCGGGAACGGGTATTATACTCCCCAGACCAGCCAGATATACGCGTAACCGGCCAGCACCGCCGTCAGGGTAAAGGGTACGCCCACCCGGAGAAAGTCCCCGGTAGTGACGGTCTCGCCGTTTTTCCGAAGGATGCCTATGGCCGTGATGTTGGCGGAGGCGCCGATG
This sequence comes from uncultured Oscillospiraceae bacterium, assembly GCA_964430345.1. Taxonomy (GTDB): domain Bacteria; phylum Bacillota; class Clostridia; order Oscillospirales; family Oscillospiraceae; genus Limivicinus. The sequence continues at coordinate 2,555 of CAYSFK010000074.1, forward strand.
GGCGTCAGGTTCCCTCCCAAAGTCGCGCCGGTGAGCAGGCCGAAGTAGAATACATAGGGCTCCGCCCCGGCGCCGCCGTTCATCAGCGCCGCTATCCCCTGCACCACCGGCAGCATGGTCGCCACATAGGGGATGTTGTCGATAAAGGCCGACAGCAGCACAGAGGCCACCACAATGAGGGTGTACAGCTTAAAGGCGTTATCGCCGCCCAGAGCGTAAAAGAGTCCCGCCGCCGCGTCAATCACTCCTGCGGAGCGGATGCCCTCAATGACGATGAAAAGCCCGAACAGCAGCAGCAGTGTCTGCTTATCCATATCCCTCAGCACCAGCTTCATAGGCGCCGCGGATCTATTCTTTATGCAGGCCCTGGCTGTGCCCACTACGCACATCAGCATACAGGCGAGACCGCTGCGCATACCGTAGATGGTGCGCAGCACCGGTGTCTCCGGCTCCGGAATGAAGGAGACGCAGATCAGCAGGGCGATAGCAGCCAGCATGAGGAAGGACGGGAAATAGTCCGTGACCTCCGTCTCCACCGAGGCGCTGATGGGAGCCTTCTCCTTCCTGAATGTAAAGAGCAGCGCCAGCAGAGAGGCCAGCGCCCCCAGCTCCACGCCCCAGAATATACCCGGACGGCCCTCCATCCAGAAGAAGTCCAGAAAGTTCATCCCCGCGAAGCCGCCCAGCAGCATACTGGTGGTGTCGCCCACCATAGTGGCCGCGCCCTGAAGATTGGATGACACGGCAATGGCGATAAGCACCGGCACCGGCGATATCTTCAGCTTTCTGGATATGGCCAGACCCACCGGTGCCACCATCAGTACCGTGGCCACGTTGTCCACAAAGGCGCTTATCACTCCGGCAAAAACCGACAGCAGCGTCACAGCCCAGATAACGTTGGGGCATTTTGCCATCAACAGCTCCGCCAGCCTTGCGGGCATACGGCTCTCGATAAACAGCGTCACTATCCCCATGGTGGCGGCTATCATCATCAGCACGTTATAGTCTACGGCCCCAAGGGCGGAGAGTATGTCCATCCTGTAAAGCCCCGCATAACCCAAAACGATGAAAACGGCGGCGGCTGTCAGCGCTATCCAGGGTCTGAGGTTCTGAAAAGCCAGCATCATTATGTAGGTCACGGCAAAGATCACAAGGGCAGGTATCATCCGGTCTCCTCCAATCAATACATGGTATGAGCAGTATACCATATAATTCGTTAACTGGGCGTAAAATATTAGCTGTTGTATTTCCTCCCGAATTGCTGTAAATTATATGTAGAATCGCTAATGGAGGAATTAGTATGGACATTGCGCTTGAGGACATAAAGTTGGCCGCCCGCCGTCTGGAGGGTGTGCTGCACCATACGGAGCTGGACCTTTCCGCCACCTTCTCCGGCATGACAGGCGGCAGTATCTATCTCAAATGCGAGAACCGACAAAAGACCGGCTCCTTCAAGCTCCGGGGCGCTGGAAATAAGATAGCCGCCATGGTGCAGCGGGGCGAGCGCACCCCGGTGGTGGCCTCCTCCGCCGGGAACCACGCCCAGGGCGTGGCCTACGCCGCCGCCCGCTTCGGCATCCCGGCTACTATCGTCATGCCCAAGGCCGCCCCCATCGCCAAGGTTCGGGCCACCGAGGGCTACGGCGCCAAAGTCGTCCTCTGCGGTGACTGCTATGACGACGCCTATACAGAGGCCCTGCGCATCTGCCGTGAGGAGGGCGCCGCCTTCCTGCACCCCTATAACGACCCGGAGGTCATAGCCGGTCAGGGCACACTGGGTCTGGAGATGCTTGAGGATCTGCCATCGGTTGACATAATTGTTGTACCTGCCGGCGGCGGCGGTCTGCTGGCGGGGGTGGCCGCAGCGGTCAAGCAGATAAAGCCGGAGGTAAAGGTGTACGGCGTCCAGGCAGAGACGGCAGACGCGGTGGCCCGCAGCTTCGCCGCGAAGAAGCTGGTCACCACCGATACCGCCGTCACCATAGCCGACGGTATAGCGGTTAAGGTTCCGGGGGACATTTCGGTTGACATAATTAATAGGTATGCCAACGGCGTGGTCACCGTGTCCGACTCCGAGATATCCAGCGCCATTCTGATGCTGATGGAGCGCTGCAAGCAGATAGTGGAGCCTGCCGGAGCCACGTCTCTGGCGGCGGTGCTTGGCGGCAGGCTGGACGTGAACGGGAAGAACGTCATCTGCCTTCTCTCCGGCGGCAATATCGACGTCAGCTTTATCCAGCGCATCATAGAGCAGGGCCTTGTGGCCCGTGGGCGGCGGATAAAGTTCATGGTAAAGCTGGCTGACAGGCCGGGCAGTCTGGCCCAGATGCTGGGTGTGCTGGCAAACGCCGGGGCAAACATACTGACGGTGCAGCACGACAAGCTCAGCGTGGGGCTGACCCCTAACGAGACCTATGTTCACGTGGCCTGCGAGGTAGGCGGACAGGAGCACGGAGACGCTGTGCTGCAAAGCCTCCGCTCCCGTGGCTATATGATAGAATTGAGCTGAGAAAGGGAACGCCGTGAAGAAATTTCTTAAGGTACTGCTGATAATAGTTCTGGCGGTGATAGTGGCGGTGGCCGCGCTGTTCGGCTGGCTGACGGCCACGGAGTACAAGCCCGCTGCCGTGGAGGCTGTGGATATCCTCCGCGCCGGTGACAACGATATCGTGCGCCCGGAGAACAGTCTTAATATACTGAGCTGGAACGTGGGCTACGGCGGACTGGGCAAGGACTCCGACTCCTTCATGGACGGCGGCAAGGATGTGACCTCCGCCGACAAAGAGACAACGCTTAAGTATCTGGACGGCATTGAAAAGGCCATAGCGGCGCTGGAGCCGGACATACTGATGCTTCAGGAGGTGGACGAGGACTGCTCCCGAACCTACGGCATAAACGAGCTGGATAAGCTGTGGCTGACCTGTCGGGCGTACGCGCCCAACTATGTCTGCAAGTTCGTGCCCTTCCCCCTGCCGCCCATCGGCCGGGTCAACACCGGCGTCATGACCACCACCGACGACCTGTACATAGACGCGGCCCAGCGTATCGCCCTGCCCTGCCCCTTTGAGTGGCCTGTGCGCACGGCAAATCTTAAGCGCTGCCTGCTGGCAAGCTGGCTGCCCATTGAGGGCAGCGACAGTCAGCTTGTGATAGTGAACCTCCATCTGGAGGCTTACGACAGCGGCGAGGGCAAGATAGCCCAGACGAAGCAGCTTATGGAGTTCATCACTTCGGAGTATGAAAAGGGCAACTACGTCATCGCCGGCGGCGACTTCAATCAGGTGTTCCCCGGCAGTCTTGAGGTCTATCCCAACCTGCACCCGGAGAACTGGGAGCCCGGTACGCTGGAGGCAGATATACTGCCCGAGGGCTGGCAGTTCGCCTATGACCTGTCGGTGCCCAGCTGCCGCCTGCTGAACCAGCCCTATGACCCGGAGGACACAGAGAACACCCAGTACTACGTCATAGACGGCTTTATCCTCTCCCCCAATGTGGAGCTGAACAGCGTCAACGGCATAGACGAACGCTTTGAGAACTCCGACCATAACCCGGTGCTGATAAACGTTTCTCTGAAATAAAAAAGCCTTCCCCTTTAAACGCTTATGAAATCAACAGACACCGTAGGGCGGGCTGCCCTCAGCCCGCCGCCGTGCCTACCCGCGTTTCGCGGCGGGCTGAGGGCAGCCCGCCCTACGGCAATAGTCGAATAATCCAGTAGCTACTTCAGGAGAAGGTGCCACCCCGCCGTGACGGATGAGGGAACCGGCACCCATTTAAAGCCTTCCCCTCCGGGGAAGGTTAGCTGACACCCCGAAGCTCCGCTTCGGTCGGTGGAAGCTACGCCTGTGGTGGCCGCGAAGCGGCGGATGAGGGAACCGGCAGCTAATCAGCGGCATGGCATTTCCCATTTCACCGGCATCCCTCATCAGTCTCGCTGCGCTCGCCAGCTTCCCCTTAGGGGAAGCCTTTAAATGATTAGGGCGGCCATATGGCCGCCCGATTACTATATTCCAGCCGTGTCAGTCTTTGCTGCCGGCCTCTATGCCGTGCTTTTTCTCCCAGCGCTTTCGCTGGCGGACGCGGATAGCCTCCTGTGTGCGCTCCGTAAGCGCCGGCAGGGTCTGCTCCGTCAGCCGCTCTTTGCCCCGCTTGAAGCCGCCCACGGCAAAGGCTGTCACCACCGCAAGGGGCAGCAGCGCCGACAGAATAGACGCCGCCAGCAGCGCCATACACGCATCCTCGCTCCGGCGGGCGGCGTTCTCCCAGTAGGGATAGGCCACGCCCTTAGTCTGCATGGAGCGGGCACCGAAGTCCTTGAGCATTTTCAGCAGTCGGAAAGCGTCGTACCGTCCGCTGTTGTCCACAAGCTCGCCCTCGCCCAGTGGCAGCTTCTCGCTGACCGCGCTGTAGGCGAAGCCCTTCACCGGCTGCGCCAGTATGACCTCGTAGCAGTCTATGCCCACGCCGGCGTCCTCGTTGAGCGCTAGAAAGGCGTCATAGCTCATGAAGATGCCCATGCCCCCGGTGTAAGCGGCCTTGCTGAAGCCGTCCTGCTCCCGCTCAATGACGCCGCCCACCACAAAGGGCTGGCCGTTTATCCGAAATTCCAGGCCCTCCAGCTGGGTGCCGCCGAACAGCAGCCAGGCGGTCTCCTCGTCCAGCAGTACCCTGTCCTTCATGACCTCGTTTTGTGAAAGATAGCTGCCGCTGAGCAGGGTTATGGGGTGGAAGTCAAAGAAGCTTCCGCCCACGGCGGTCACCGCAACCTCGCCCTTGCCGTGGTCGCTCTCCACCTTGGCCTTGCCAAAGGCGCTCCAGGCGTCGGTAAAAAGCTGGTCGTCGCTGCCGATGTCCAGAGCGGCCTCGTGGAGCTTAGTGGACATGGCCTGACGAAAGGTATACACCTGCTCCAGCGTCAGCTCCCCATCCACCGGCATAAAGGCGGATATCTGGGCGAATTCCTGCTCGCTCTCCCCCTGCCAGCGCTCCGCCGCCTGTTGACTGGGCAGTCTGCGGGCAGCGGCCCTATAGCCGATAAGGCAGGCCGCGCACAGCAAAAGCAGCGCCGCCGCTGTGATAAGCAGCTTTTTATGCTTTTTTACCCGCTCTCTCATTGCGATTCTTCCGCCATCCTCACCTGGTCTCCGGCCTTGACGGGGGCGCTGGAGGTGGTGACCACATAGTCGCCGTTATTGAGGCCGCCGGTGACGGCGGAGTTCAGATCGTCGCTGGCAAGCACCTCCACGTTCACCCGGCGGGTGATATAGCGGTTGCCCAGAGGCGAGTTCTTGGCGTCCACCACCAGCACGAAGCTGCCGTTGGTATCGCTGCGGATGGAGCTGTTGGGTATAATAAGGTCGTAGTTCGCGCTCTTCTGGCCCACGGATATGGTCAGCTCCGAGCCGCTGGTAACGTCCCCGGTCAGATCGAAGGTGAGCACCTTGTTGCTCTGGGGGTTCTTGGGGTCGTTCTTGATATTGGTGAGGGTGGCTATTATCTCCTTGCCCCAGTAGTAGTTGCTGACGGTGGCGGTGTCCCCCACTCTCAGCCGCTGCGCCTGATCCTTGGTGACTGAGAAGCTGAGGGAGTGGCCCATGTCCGGCACCTCTATTGTACACAGCACGATCTCCGGGGTAGCGGTGTCCCCGGCGGAGATTCCGATGGAATCCACCACGCCGTTGACGTTGGCCACTATCTGGTTGCCCTCGTCGCCGGACAGCTCCTTTATCTTCTGCTGCTTCAGCTCTATCTGCTGGGATATGCCCTGCAGAGTCACCGAGGAGGAGGCAAGGCTCTGATTGTCGGAGGCTTTTTTATTCTCAAGCGCGTATAAAGCGCTGTAATACTCCTGCTCCGCCGCTTCACGCTCGGCAATGGCCGCCTTGACGCTGGCGGGGTATACGTAGTTCTCGTAGGCCTCCTTGCGCTCGTCATAGGTTTTCTGCGCGGCCAGTATCGCCTGATACAGGGTATCGCTCTGAGTGTAATACGCGGCCAGCTCCGCCTCAGCCGCGGTAAGGTCGCTGTCCGCCTTGGTCCACGCGGCGGAGGGCGTCTCTCCGGTACCTATGTCGGTGCTGTCCAGTATCTGCTGACACTGGTTAACCTTGTCTATAAGCGCCTGCTCGGTTGCCGGGTCTCCCGTGTAGTCGGTGTAGTTCAGGTTGGCCTTGTCCAGCGCCGCCGCCGCCTCGTTCATGCCCTTTTCCAATGCCTTGGCTCCGGCGCTGTCCTCGATGTTGCCCAGCTGCGCAAGCACCTTTTCCTCCGCCGCCACGGCCTGGTCGTATCTCAGCCCCGCCGCCTCCAGATTATACTCCTCCAGAGTGTAGTCGAAGATAGGCATACCCACCGCTGCCTGCTGATAGCTCAGCTGCAGCTGGCGCAGCTCCTCCTTGGCGGCCTCCAGCTCCTTGCTGTCGCCCTGACCCAGCACGAACAGCACGTCACCGGTGCTGACCTCCTGTCCGGCCTTTACCATGACGGAGCGTATAGTCCGGGTCTGGTCCACCTTGACCTCGTGGAGCCCGTTGGCCTCCACCTTGCCGGAGCCCCGCACCTTGGCGGTGATGGTGCCGGAGGTAACGTAGGCCGTGGCAGCCTCGGGCAGTGTGCGGTTCATGATGGTGTTGGAAAAAAAGGTCAGCACAAGAAGTACGGCCAGAAATATAATGGCCGCGTTCTTGACCCATTCTCTCTTTGCGGGCTTGACTTCCATAGGGGCTTCTCCTTACTGTTCTTAACCTTTTACGCTGCCGGAGTTGGCAATTCCCTCCACCAGATATTCCTCACCGTGGAGGAACAGCAGCAGGGACGGTATCATATAAACTGTGGCCATGGCGAAGGCCAGACCAATTTCGCCGGAGTTGATGGACGAGAGGAACACTGACAGGGGCTGTGCTTCGGAATCCTGTAGCAGGATAAGCGGCTGCTCCACCATGTTCCAGTAGTCGATGAACACCAGTATGGCGATGGAATACAGCGCCGAGCGGCACTGGGGCAGGCAAATTCTGGTGAAGATGTCCCACTCCCCCGCCCCGTCCATCTTGGCCGCCTCAATGAGCACATAGGGTATGCGCCGCATGAACTTAGTCAGCAGGAACACGGAAAATGGGGCGAATATCCCCGGCAGGATAATGGCCCAGGGCTTGTTGAGTATACCCAGCCAGTTGCTGACAAGGTAGTTGGGCACCAGTGTAACCTGATAGGGCATCAGCATCAGTATGACGTAGAAAAAGAATATGCCGCTGCGAATCCTGCCCCGCCAGCGGGTGAAGCTGTAGGCCGCCACCGACGCTATGCCCACCTGCAAAATGACGATAGGCACCACCAGCAGTATGCTGTTCCACAGCTTAAGCAGGTATTCCGGGGATTTCAGCAGTCCCGTCACGTACTGGGACAGCGTCACCTTGTCGGGGATGAACTTCAGGTTCACGGTCTTGGACACGTAGCCCCCGGTGGTGGTGGAGAATATCATGCCGTAGTTGGATTTTATCTCGCTCTCGGACATGAAGGAGTTGGTAATGGTCAGCACCGTAGGCAGCAAAAACATCACCGCGAACACGGCGCACAGCAGGAACATGACGCCCCGGCTGAAATAGCGTTTCTTCTTCATCCCTCCACATCCTTTCC
>CAYSFK010000075.1:0-10171 GCA_964430345.1 uncultured Oscillospiraceae bacterium
CCACCGGCGGGCAGATAATGCCGCCCATCATGGGCGCCGCCGCCTTCCTCATGGCCGAGTATATGGGCGTTACCTACGGCGAGGTGGCGCTGCGGGCCATTCTTCCCGCTGTGCTGTACTTCACCGGCATCTTCATCGCCGTCCACCTTGAGGCCAAGAAGCTCAATCTCAAGGGCATAGACAAATCGGAGCTGCCCCGCATGAGCAAGCTGCTGAAAAAGCTGTATCTGCTGACCCCGCTGGTGGTGCTGGTGGCTCTTGTGACCACCAATACCCGCACCATGCAGTTCTCCGCCACAGTGGCCATTTTCTGCGCCATTCTGGTCAGCCTTTTCGATAAGGACAACCGCATAAGCATCAGCAAGGTCATAGAGGCGCTGGAGGCCGGCGGCAAGGGCACCTTGACGGTGGCCGTGGCCTGCTCCATGGCGGGCATCATTTCCGGCTGCATCACCGCCACCGGGCTTGCCTCCCGCCTGATAAGCACCGTGGTCACCCTCAGCAGCCAGGTGCCGGTGATAAGCCCCACTATGGTGGCCCTGTTTTTGACCATGATATGCTGCATCATCCTGGGCATGGGTGTGCCCACCACCGCCAACTACTGTATCATGGCCTCCACCTGCGCGCCCATACTCATCACCATAGGCGTACCGAAAATGGCGGCCCACTTCTTCGTGTTCTACTTCGGCATCGTGGCGGACATCACGCCGCCGGTGGCCCTGGCGGCCTACGCGGGCTCCGCCATCGCCAAGTCCAACCCCATGCAGACGGGGATTACCGCCACCAAGCTGGCCATAGGCGCCTTTGTGGTGCCCTATATCTTCTGCCTTAACCCGGCCATGCTCTTTATCGACACCAACGCCCTTGAGGTGGTTCAGATATGCATTACCTCGCTGGTGGGCATCTTCGGCGTGGCGGCGGCTATGAACGGCTATCTTATCAAGCACATCCCCTGGCCGCTGCGTATCATGATGTGCGTGGGCGGTCTGCTGATGATGGACCCGGCATTGACAACGGACATTATCGGCATTGCCGTACTGGCGCTGTCGGTAGGCTGGATGTTCTTCACCGGCCGGAAAAAAGCCGCGGCATAGAAGAAAAACTTTAGGGGCCGCGCCCCGCGTGGCGCCCGTCGAATATACCTAAAAAAAGCCTTCCCGGCAGCGGGAAGGCTTTTCTGCTTGTCAAAGAAACCCTGACGGTCTTGTTTGACTGCGCGTCAGTCGCAGGCTATTTTTCTCCTGCGTAGTTATTCAGCGCGTATTCTATGCACTGGTTGACTATCTTGTTAAAGGAAACCCCGGTCTTTATATTCAGCTCGTTTATTCTGTCAAAGGTCTCGGCCTTCATCCTTATAGTCCTGCTGACGGTGGAGAGCTTTTCCTCCGCTGTGTCGATTTTAAAGCCTTCCATATGACCACCTCCAATGTACATATTGTAACCGCCAAAAAATCGGTATATAATGTACATAAATGCAATCATTATTTGTGTACTAAGGAGGGCAAAAATATGGCGGACTATGGAAGGATGTATTATCTGCTGTTCAATGCGGTTACGGATGCGCTTGGGCTGCTGGATGAGAAAGACCCGGCTGCCAGACTGTTGATGCAGGCTCAGCAGGACTGTGAGGAGCTATTTATCCACGGCGACAAATCGGAACCGACTATGCTGTGATATTTTTCTTTATCTGGCGGATGGCGTTTTTCTCCAGGCGGGAGACCTGGGCCTGGGATATGCCTACCTCCTTGGCCACCTCCATCTGGGTGTGGCCGTCGTAAAAGCGCAGGGCCAGTATATGCTTTTCCCTGTCGGTCAGGCGGCGCACGGCTTCCTCCAGGGCTATCTGCTCCAGCCACTGCTCGTCGGTGTTGCGCTCGTCGCCCAGCTGGTCCATGACGCAGGCGCTCTCTCCGGCGTCGCTGTACACCGGGTCGTAGAGGGACACCGGGTCGCATATGGCCTCCATGGCAAAGACCACCTCCTGCCGCGCTATGCCCAGCTCCGCCGCGATGGCGTCGGTGTCCGGCTCCCTGCCGCTCCGGGCGGTGAGCCGCTCCTTGGCCTGCAGTACCCGATAAGCCGTGTCCCGCATGGAGCGGGATACCCGCACGGCGCTGTGGTCCCGCAGAAAGCGGCGCAGCTCACCGGCTATCATGGGTACACCGTAGGTGGAAAACTGCACGTTCTGCTTAAGATCAAAGCAGTCCACCGCCTTGATAAGCCCTATGCAGCCCACCTGAAAAAGATCGTCCAGGGCCTCGCCCCGGCCGGCGAACTTCTGTATCACCGACAGCACCAGCCGCAGATTCCCGGCGATGAGCTCCTCCCGGGCGGCGGCGTCGCCCTTCTGGGCCAGCTCCAGCAGCTCTCGGGTCCTGCCCGCCTTAAGAAGGGGCAGCTTTGCGGTGTTGACTCCGCATATCTCGACTTTTCCCTGCATGGCTCTCTCCTGTCTTTTGTTAGGAACGTAGTTGTATTATTTCCCGACACGGGAAATTGATACATCCCCGGAAAAATACTGGGAGAGAGCTTTTCCTTTGACCGCGGTGGCCGTTTGGACAAAACCGGCAAGCTTGACAAAAAACACCTGCCGAATTATACTAAATTTAATTATTGTAAGTGGGGTGAACAGCCATGTCCTCGTGCCGCCTTATCGCCACCTTCCCCTCGTTTTCCAACCTGGGCAAAATCGAGCAGATGCTGCGTTCCGACGTTCTTTACGGCGCTCGCTTCAACTCCGGCGCGTTCAACAGCCACAGCGCCCTTGAGACCGTGGCCACCCTCAAGGAGCTGAGCCGTCAGTACGGCAAGCGGCTGTGGATAGACCTGAAGGGACGCCAGCTCCGGGTCACCCGCTGGTCCGCGCCGGAGTACCAGTGCATAGAGGTGAACCACCGCTTTACCGTGAGCCTGCCGGCAAAGCTGCTGCTGCGCGGCGAGGAGCCGCTGGATATAGTAGAGGTCAGCGGCAACAGGATAATCGTGGATCCCCTGCCCAGACACGCCGTAGGCGAGGGACAGGCGGTGAACGTGCTGGGCGGTGAGCCGGAGATAGAGGGCTACCTGACGGATAAGGACATGGAATATCTTGAAGCCTGCCGCCAGCTTGACGTCAGGGATGTGATGATATCCTACGCCGAGACGCCGGAGGATGTGGCCGCCGTGAAAACCCTTCTTCCGGACGCGAATATCGTATGCAAGATTGAGTCCGAAAAGGGCGCCGCCGCAGCCGCCGATTTTGCCGCCGCAGGCTGCACACTGATGGCCGCCCGGGACGACCTTTACATAGAGACCGGCTTCGCCCCCGAGATACTGGGCACCGTCAGAAGCTTTGCTCAGGCGGATCCCCAGGCCATATGCGCCTCCCGCATCTTTGCCTCTCTGGAGGACAGACGCCGGGTGCAGTTGGCGGACTTCTCGGATCTGGAGCTGATGTATTCTTACGGCTACAGAAACTTTATGCTCAGCGACGGCGTGAGCATAAACCACTTTGATGAGGCCTGCGACGCGTGGAGCCGCTTTGCCCGCACCCACTGTGACTGAACCCGAGGGGAACTGCCTTGTCTGCGGCATGAGCTTCGGCGACGAGGGCAAGGGCAGCTTTACGGATTGGCTCACGGACGACGGACAGACGCTTATCGTCAGGTATAACGGCGGCGCTCAGGCGGCCCATACCGTGACCATGGCCGACGGCAGGACCCACTGCTTTGCCCAGCTGGGCTCGGGTATGTTCCATCCCGGCTGCTCAACGCTGCTGGATAAGAACACCGTGGCGGACCCCTATGCCCTGGCGGTGGAATGTCAGGTTTTTTCCGGCAAATGCGGCATGACGCCTCAGCAGGTCTTGGACAGGGTGGCCGTCCATGAGGACTGCCTCACGGTCACAAGGCTCCACCGCTGCATGAACCGGGTGGAGATGGAGCAGACCGGCGCGCTGCGGGGCAGCGTGGGCACCGGCGTCAGCACTGCGGCACGGGTGTTTGAGGAGCAGGGCGTTGCCCTGCGCTTCGGGGAAATGCTCCGGGGCGGGGCCGAGGAGGCGCTCCCCGCTTTGCAGGAGCTTCTGGCCAAACAGCTGGAGAGCCGCCCCTGCCGGTACAGCGCGGCGCTACAGGCGGAGATAGACTCCGTTGCCGGGCCGCGTCAGTTACGTCGGCTTTTGGATGAATATAAGCGGCTGCTGGATGTCTGCCGCTTTGATGTTATAGGCAACAGCACAGCGCACAGCGGCGGCCGCCGGGTCATACTTGAGGGCACCCAGGGCCTGCTGCTGGACAAAATCTACGGCACACGGCCCCAGACCACCTGGCTGGACACCACCGCGCTCAACGGGCGGCGGCTGTTCCCGGAGGCCCGCTGTATAGGCGTCGTCAAGGCTTTCTCCACAAGGCACGGGCCCGGCGTATTCCCCACGGAGGACGACGGCCTCAGCCGGGTGCTGGAGGACAGAAATCAGGAGCATGGCAAATATAACGGCAGTCTCCGCTTCGGCTGGTTCGACGCGGTGCTGCTGAGGTATGCCCAGAGCGTCAACCGGGCGGACTGCCTTTTCATCTCCTGCATGGACAGGCTTGAAGCCGTGGGCCGCCCCCGCATTTGCGCTGCCTATGATTACAGCGGCCCACGGCCCGACGGCTTTGACGGACTGTTCCGCTGGGAGCCTCGGGGCGGCGTCGCGAGAATATTGGATATACGCCGCATGAGCAGCGAGACTGTGGATATCCTCCGGCGCTGCGTCCCCGTGTATGAAGAGCTGCCGGACTGGGGCCGGCTGGGGCCGGAGCGGGCCTGCCGCGGCTTTGCGGAGGCTGTGGAGCGCTGCACTGGTATGGCGGTGGCGGCGGTGTCCATGGGCCCCGCAGCCGGAGACAAGCTGATATACGGTTAGAGAGAGGGGCGAGGCTTCTGTGGCGGAGAGGATAAAGATATCGGACTGCGCGGCGCTGTATCTGGTCTACGGCGATCTGGGCCGGGTGAAGGAGGACTTCTACGTCTGCAACGGGAAGCTGCTTTTCGGCAGGCTTGCCTTTGGTGACGTGCTGAAATGCGTCTCGCTGGAGCTGCGGCGGCAGGACCAGCTTATCAGCGAGTACGCCACTGTGGTGTGCTCCCAGGCGATCTTTGGCGGCGCCAAGGCCGGAGGCGAGGGCCCGGTGCTCTCGGAGCTGACCCCTACCGACGGCATAGAGCTGGATCAGCTGCTGGTGAAAATGCCCTTTCCCAGTGACAGGCGGGTGGACAGGGTGGCGCTGATACTGGATAAGGGAGCCGCCAATATCACCGGCGGCGGAGAGGCCTGAAATGGACAGAGCAATTATCGAACGAGGCGGCAGGCCCTTTTTTATACTGATAGCCGGGCTTTCCTGCAGCGGAAAGACAACGCTGGCCCGGAAGCTGAAGGCGGAGCTTGCCCAGTATGAGCTGCTGCTGCTGTGTCAGGACAGCTGGTTCAAGGACCTGCCGGATATTCCCCGGGGTCCCAACGGCTACAGGAATCTGGAGACGACGGAGGCCTTTCACACGGAGGAGTTTCGCCGGGCGGTCATGTCGCTGGCATCCGGCGCGCAGGCCCGGGTGCCCCGCTATGATGTGAGCCGCAATATACGCACGGGTGAGGACACTGTCGGCAGCAGCCCCCTTGTCATAGTGGAAGGGCTGCACACCGTGCTGCTGCTCAGCGGGGTGCTGGAGCATCGCTACTCCATCTTTGTGGACACGCCGCCCCGGCTCTGCCTGGAAAGGCGTATCCGCCGGGACACGGCCCAGTTCGGCATACCCGAGGAAAAGGTGCGCAGCTTCTTTTCCGAGGCGGTGTATCCCTTCTATCTGCCCTATATAGAGCCCCAGCGCAGTCTGGCGGACGAGCTCATTACTACATGACCGACGGAGGACAAGCATGAGAGAAAACGAGCTGGAATACGCGCTGCGTATGCTGCGCGGAGCCCAATGTCTTGAGGATATCTTCGGCGCTTCGCCGGACCCGGAGCAAATACAGAGAAACTACCGTATGCTTGTAAAGAGCATCCATCCCGACCTCCACGGGGACGCCTCCCCGGAGGAACGCCGGGAGGCGGAGGATGGCTTCAAGCTGCTGGCGGAGTATTATGAAAAGGCTCAGAAGAGCCTTGAAGCGGGTATGTACGGCAGGAAGATACCTCTGGACAGCCAGACCGGGACCTTGTTTTCGCTGACTGTGGATTCCGTCCAGTATACGGCCCAGCTTCTGCTGGCTCTGGGCGAGGTGAGCAAGGTGTTCGCGGGCTTTGCCCAAAGGGAGGACGGCAGCCGTGAGCAGGTGATCATCAAGCTGAGCACCGGAGACAGCTTCAGCGAGATTCGGGCCAACAATATCCTGCTGCGCCGGGAGGCAGAGGCGCTGAAGGCGCTGCGGCAGGGCTCGGACGACCCCAACCTGGCCCATCTGCCCAGGCATCTGGCCCAGTTTCAGACCGGGGACAGGGCTTTGGCAAATATTCAGAGCTTCTGCCCGGGCTATGACTTCTATGATATTCGGGACAACGCCAACCACCTGGACGGCGTGGAGGCCCGGCACCTGTTCTGGATACTGAGCCGCTGCCTTACCACTCTGGGCTATGTCCACCGCAAAGGCTATATCCACGGCAATCTGGAGCCGTCCCATATCATCGTCAACCCGCCCAACCACAATGTCTGCATCATAGACTGGTGCTACGCGCTGCGGGAGCTTGAGAGCTTTCGCGCCTGCACGGAGGGCTACAGCGCGCCGGAGGTGGAAAACGGGCAGCCGCCCACGCCCTCCAGCGATATATACTCTCTGGGCAAATCAGTCATCTTTCTGGCGGGGGAGGAGGCAGGCGTAAGGCGTCTGCCGGAGCAGCTGCAAAAGGTGCTGCAATGGATGACCCTGCCCAGCGCCGTCCAGCGCCCAAGGGACGCGCTGGAGCTGAACGAGTATCTCTCCCGGCTGCGTCGGGAGCTGTACGGGCGGCATGATTTTATAGTATTTCCGTATTGACGCGCATAACGGTTAAAACCGAAACATATTTGAAGGGAGCATATACAATGGGCGGAGCATCCTATGACAGAGACAGTTTCAGCGCCGACGAAACCGAAAGCGGAGGCAGCTCCAGCTTCAGCGGCGGCTATGACAGATTTGCCGCATCACAGGGCGCGGCCGCGCCCACATCCATACGGGAGCTGGTCAAACCCCTGGGCAGAAGCTTGGACTGTCTTGACGACAGCCCCGACAAGCCCTCCACGCCTATTGTGGTGGCCTTCGACGTCACCCGTTCGCGGGGCGACGATGTGAAGATAATCTTCGACAAGCTGCCCATGCTCATCGGGCAGGCCATAGGCAAGAACTATGTGGAAAACCCCAAGATAAGCTTCTGCGCCATAGGCGACGCCACCGACGGGGACAAGGCGCCCCTGCAGGTGGGAAGCTTCCAGTCGGACACCACGCTGGACACCATTATGGCCAATATGTGGCTGGAGAAGGGCGGCGGCGGCAGCGGGCAGGAGAGCTATGAGCTGGCCGCGTATATGTACGCCCGCCACAGTCGGCTGGATTCCCTCAGCAAGCGGGGCGAGAAGGGCTACTTCTTCTTCATCGGCGACGAGGGCTTCTATCCCGCGGTCTCCGCGCCGCAGGTCAGCAGAATAATCGGCGACAGCCTGACCGCCGACATTCCCACCAAGTCCATATTTGATGAGCTTCGGGAGAAGTATGAGGTGTTCTACATCTTCCCCAGAAAAAGCTGGCAGGAGCGCAAGGCGGATATAGACGCGGAGATACGCGGCCGCGTGGTGTCCGCCGGCGGGCAGTACGACAACGTAGACCTGCGGGCCAGCCTCCTGTGGAATACCAGAGACGATCTGGACCTGCACTGCGAATGCCCGGACGGCCATATTTACTTTAACAATAAGGTCTGCGGCAGCGGCGCGCTGGACGTGGACCGAAATGTGAGCGGCGAGACCACAAAGCCTATAGAAAACATCCGCTGGCCCAAGGGCACCGCGCGGGAGGGGCGTTACCGTTTCTATGTCAATTACTATAGCCAACACGACAGCGAGTATCATAGTGCCGGTGATAGGCCTATCCCCTACACGGTGGAGCTGGAGAACAACGGCGAGGTGCAGAGCTACAAGGGCGAGCTGTTGTATGTCGGCAACAACAGCAATGTGGCTACGGTGACCTTCATCGCCAAGCACAGACCGGTGACCTTCAGCGCCAAGGACAGACGGGTGAACGACGCGGTATACAGCGGCTACGACGACCGGCTCATCCGCAGCCAGTGGGAGACTGTGCTGCCGGAGGACCATATACTGCTGATAGAGAACCCCAAGGCAATTGTGGACGTGATACTGGGCGCGCTGGCGGTGTCCAACGGCATCACTCTGGCCACATATATCCAGCATCTTGAACTGCGCGGGCAGACGCCGGAGCGCTGCAGCGAGGTGTCGGAGAGCCTGGGAGACATCTCCTCCTCCATGTCGCTGGCCGTTCTTTCAAATACCGGCCTGTCCGCGTCGGACGGCCCGGCCGTCAGCCGCCGCGGCAAGAGCAGGCGTCTGTAAAGGGCGGGAAGGAGAAAATGGAAATCACAAAAATCGTGCTCACCGGCGGCCCCTCAGCCGGTAAAACCTCGGCCATCAGCCGGATACAGAGCTTTTTCGCGGCCAAGGGCTATGACGACTACGCCCTGCTCTTCGTGCCGGAGACAGCCACCGAGCTTATCTCCAACGGCGTTGCGCCCTGGAGCTTCGGGGAGAATCTCAGCTACCAGAAGTGCCAGATGGAGCTGCAGTTGGCCAAGGAGCGGGTCTTTGAAAAGGCCGCGTCCATGATGGACAAGGAAAAGGCGCTCATCATCTGCGACAGGGGCGCTCTGGATAACCGTGCCTATATGAGCGACGGGGAGTTTCGCTCCCTGCTGACGGCAATGGGGCTGAACGAGGTGACCCTGCGGGACGGGTACGACGCGGTTTTCCATCTGGTCACAGCCGCCAAGGGCGCGGAGCAGTTTTATACCACCGCCAACAACGTGGCCCGGACCGAGGGTCTGCAGCAGGCGGTGGAGCTGGACGAGCGGGTGCTGTCCGCCTGGACGGGGCACCCCCATCTGCGGGTCATCGACAATTCCACGGATTTTGAGACCAAGCTCCGTCGGCTAATTGCGGAGATATGCGCCTTTCTGGGGGAGCCGGAGCCCTTTGAGGTGGAGCGGAAGTATCTTATTCGCTACCCGGACATCCAATGGCTGGAGAGCCTGCCCAACTGCCAGAGAGTGGAGATCATCCAGACCTATCTCAACAGCGCCGGTGAGGATGAGCTGCGGGTGCGCCAGCGGGGCGCGGACGGCAATTACATCTACTACCTCACCAATAAGCGCCGGGTCAGCGATGTGAAGCGGGTGGAGGTGGAGCGTCGGCTCAGCAAGGACGAGTACCTGCGGCTGCTGATGAACGCCGACACCGGCAGGCGGCAGATTCGCAAGACCCGCTACTGCCTGATGTATGACAACCAGTATTTTGAGATAGACGTATATCCCTTCTGGCAGGACAGGGCCATTATGGAAATAGAACTGAGCGATGAAAACGCGCAGATAGTTTTCCCGCCGCAGCTTCAGGTAATAAAGGAGGTCACGGAGGACCTGCGCTATTCCAACAGCGCCCTTGCCGAAGGCCTGCCGGAGGAATAAAAACTCGCTTTCCCCGGAGCTATTCGCATAAAAAACGAAAAGCTCCGGGGAAATCAAAACAAATCCTTGACATCCGGGCGCGATTGAGCTACAATAATCCAGCGCTCCTAAGACAGCAGGTGGCCGTATGGCCGTAAGTCCTGCCGAGGACATCAACAATAAACCCATTGTTAATGTATCTCTGCGTCTTTATGGATGCGGGGATTTTCTTTTTGAGCGTGCTATCAATCGTGTGGAGGTGAAAAACACAAATGCCAAACGCAAAGGTCTTAAGCGAAAAGCAGGCGATAGTGGAGGCTCTTGCCGAGCGTATCAAGAACGCCAGCGCCGGAGTCCTGGTGGACTACAAGGGCATCACCGTGGCGGAGGACACCGCTCTGCGCACTGAGCTGCGCAAGGACGGCGTCAACTACACCGTTATCAAGAACACCCTGACCAGAAAGGCTCTGGACAAGCTGGGAATGAACGAGCTTGACAGCGTCCTCAACGGC
>CAYSFK010000076.1:0-10107 GCA_964430345.1 uncultured Oscillospiraceae bacterium
ATGCGCCAATAGCTCAGTAGGATAGAGCAACTGCCTTCTAAGCAGTAGGTCGGGGGTTCGAATCCCTCTTGGCGTGCCAAAAGAATATTATGGTGGGATTAGCTCAGTTGGTAGAGCACCGGATTGTGGTTCCGGGTGTCGTGGGTTCGAGCCCCATATCCCACCCCACTAGAAAATGAGAGGCCGGTTAGCCGGCCTCGTTTTAGAATACTGGGATGTAGTGTAATGGTAACACACCGGACTTTGACTCCGATATAGTGGGTTCGAGTCCCGCCATCCCAGCCACAGAAAAGCCTAATATGCCCCAGTAGCTCAGTAGGCAGAGCACCTGCCTTTTAAGCAGGGTGTCCGGAGTTCGAATCTCCGCTGGAGCACCAGCAAGAAGGAATCGCCTTTTGGCGGTTCCTTCTTGCTGCTTCAAACGGATTTGAACTCAGGACACTTATCGATACCGCCGGTTGCCCCGCAAGGGGCGAGGCGGTAGATTTTTGTCCGCCGGAGGCTGGCCGCCGTAAGGCGGTCACACGGAGCTCGAATCTCCGCTGGAGCACCACGTCGGAGCGCATTGCGCTCCCGCAACAAAAGCCAGTC
Source organism: uncultured Oscillospiraceae bacterium (assembly GCA_964430345.1). Taxonomy (GTDB): domain Bacteria; phylum Bacillota; class Clostridia; order Oscillospirales; family Oscillospiraceae; genus Limivicinus. The sequence continues at coordinate 592 of CAYSFK010000076.1, forward strand.
TTCGGACTGGTTTTTGTCTTGTCCGCTTCATGGCTCCTCCTTTTCAGCCGCGACCCGCTGCGCTGGGCTCGCGTCTGATAAAGTCGTGGATGCAAATCTGATGCGTACACATTTGCCAACAACAGGAATCGCCTTTTGGCGGTTCCTTCTTGCTGCTTCAAATGGATTTGAACTCCGGACACACTGATGCCGTGGGCTGCACTTAGCGGTGGCATCGGAGCTTTGCCCGCATAAAATGATGATAGGACCATGCACCATTATTAAGGAGAATTAATATGGCTATCATTATGAGAAATTCAGCGAATATAACTTATAATTATACGGGAGAAACCAATGCGGCCGTTTCAAACATGACCACCACCAGCATTGCGGAGGAGCACAGCATGACGGCCGAGAAGCTCTCGCAAAACAGCGCCTGGCGCCCCTCGGAGAATCTGACGTATATACTCAGAGTGGAGAATACCGGGACCCAACCGATATACGCCATATCCATTCAGGACGATCTGGGCGGCGCCGAGCCCCTGCTCAGCTTTGTTGCCGGCAGCGCCAAGATGATAATGGGCAGTGTCGTCACCCCTATCGTACCCACCAGCACGTCCCCCCTGACAATTGCCATGCCGGGCACGCTGGAGGCGGGAGAGGGCGTACTGTTCAGCTATATAGCGAAGGTTAAGAGCAGCATCGACCCGACGATCGACACGATCACGAACTCCGTCACCGTTGCCGGACATGAAGCCTCCGCAGCGGGGCCGGTTATCACTGTCACTCCTGCCCCAAGTCTCAGCCTTCCGAAGGCGGAATATGCCGAGGTAAGGATAGAAAAGAGAGTGGATAAGGACACCGCGTCCATCGGCGACAAGCTGACCTATGTGTTCCGCCTGGAGAATTACGGCAATGCCGAAGCTACAAACGTCACGCTGCGGGATGATCTGCCGGAGAATTTCACGGTTGAATCCATACAGTCCGAGACCGGCGGCAGCGTGACGGTCTACGAGGCTGCAGACTACTCCGTAGATACGGACAACAAGCTGATCCTTCCCACCTCGACCACCAAGCTTATATCTGTTCCGGCGGCGACTGCGGCCGGCAGTGGCGTCACAACAATTACCATCGTCGGAACGATAACAGGCTGAGCTCCGGCTCCACAGTCTCCGCGCTTCCGGCGCAAAGAGCCCGCGGCCATTGAGGTCGCGGGCTCTTTCGTTCGATTGCCGCGCAGCGGCACGGATGGCGCATACAGCCACATATACTGGTGTGAGGTGATGCCATGCTCTGCCCCGAAGCCGTTCCCACCGCCGTGGGCGCTCTGGCCGCCGCTCTTGCAAGCGAGCTGAGCGACGACGAGCTGGCTCTGCTGTCGGCCGTGCTTGTCCAGCTGGGCGACAGTCTGACCGCTATCCTGGCGGCACGGGCCTGTACTCAGATAAAGTAGCTGCCGCCGGAGGCGAAATAGTACAGGAAATATATGCCGGAGGCCAGATGCCCCAGCAGCAGCACCGCGCCTATGAGGCATTTGGCCGCGTCCCCGGGTCTTTTCAGATCGGCCTCGCTTATCATGCGCAAAAGCAGCGCTATGCCCAGGGCAAAGACAAGGGGGTACAGCGCCTGAGCGCCCCACTCGAAGTTGCCGTGGTTGGCCCTGTAGCCGGTTTCGGTGAGTACCGCGGCCTCAATGAGCGCCACCGCCTCCGTCAGCACTATGAGCCCGATATGTCCCCGGCTCTCCTCCCTGCTTCCCTGTAAGCCCAGGGTATACAGCGGCAGCAGCAGCCCCCGCAGATACATTACCAGCATCGCCAAAAGCTCCGCACCCCACAGCAGCCGGAAGGCCACGGAGGAGGAGGTACCGGCGAAGTTCTTGTCAAACAGCACCGTGTACTGCCAGATGCAGGCCAGCCCCGCCGGCACCACAGCGCAGCCCAGAATAACAAGGTTCTTGAAATTACCGCCCCGCCGCTTGATAAGCTCATACAGCAGCAGCCCCGCCAGCAGGGGGATGAAGGCAAAGGCGAAATTGGGCTTAAACAGGGTGCATATAAGAAAGCACAGCGTCAGCAGCAGCCAATCCCGCCAGAAGATCTTACCCTGCCGCGCGTCCCAGCAGCGGAAGAAAAACAGGAAGCACAGGGGTATAAAGGTCCTTGAGAACAGCACCGTCATATTATGGTACAGGTTCCCGTTGTATGCCCCGAGATATAACTCAGTCTGATAGCCGGGGATAAGCCAGGGGCCGCAGAGCAGTGCCAGCTCCGACGCGAGCAGGGCATACCAGCCGTTCAGCTTTGGCAGCATCTGCCGCAGCAGCAGCCAGAGCGTCACTATGCCCAGCACATTGTTCGCCGCCATGCATAAGGAAAGACAGGTCTGGGCCCGGTGCTCGGCAAAGAGGGCGTACAGAGCGCGTATCAGCAATGAGGACAGGCCGTAATCGTTGTGTCCAAGGGCCAGCTCTATGTGCAGCGGCACATCCGAAAATATCCCGCCGGTGCACACGCCGAAAAAGACCCGCTGCCATTTATATGCCAGAGCCAGTGCCAGGACCACAGCTATGACAGCCGCCGCCCGAACGAGTCGGCTTTGCTTTCCCTGTATCATTTATGACCTCTGCGCTGCATGATGTATACGTATGCCCCCAGCCCGACCAGCGCGATGACGGCCACCACCATTATCACCTTCACCAGAGTGTTGCCCGCTCTGGTCTCATGGGAGCTGTGGCTGTTGGGCGTGTGTACCGGCGAGGCGGAGACCTCCCCGGGGGAGGGGCTGGCTCCGGGCACAGGCGAGGAGGAGGGCTTGACCGAGGGGCTGGGGCTGGCCGTCTGACGGGCGGAGACGTTCACCGTAAAGGTGCAGGTCTTGGGCCCGTAGACCACGGTGATGGCCTGCTGTCCGGCGGTGGTGAGCACCTTGGGAGTGCAGGCAAAGCCGGTGGTGATATCCTCAGTGCCCTTGTTTGTGGTCACTCTAATTATAAGCCCGGTGCTGTCCAGTCTGTCGCCCACGGTGTAGTCCAGCAGCGTGGGCTTTTGCACCACGGAGACGCTCTTCACCTCCGGCTCGTCCGACTCCACCTTTACCTTAAAGGTACAGGTCTTGCCCTCATAGCTGACAGTGACGGTCTGGTCGCCCTCAGTCTCCAGCAGCATGGGTGAGCAGCTGAGCCCGTCGGACACGTCGTACTGCCCCGCCGGGGTGTAGACCCTGATGGACAGTCCCTCGGTCTCCAGCCGCTCGCCTTCGGTGTAAACCGTCTTTTTGGGCAGGGTCACCACGCCAATGCCTTCGATGCTGGAGGCGCCCTTTGTCACCGTCACCTGGAAGGTGCATTTCATGCCCTGATAGCTCAGCTCCACATTCTGGGTCCCCTCAAAGGTAAATACCGAGGGATATACGCCGAAGCCGGAGCTTATGGCGCTGCTGCGGCCGTTGGAGTAGTTCAGGGAGACGCTGAGCCCGGCGGTGTCCAGTGAGTCGCCCAGGTTATACTGGGTCTTTGTGGGCATGGACGCCACCGATATGCTCTGGAGCACAGGCTCGGACACGCTGACCGTGATAAGCGGCGAATCCAGGGCCGCCGTAAGCCCGCTGTTGGTGTTGGTAACCTCGCAGTAGAACTGGCTCACGCCGACGGCCGAGGTGTCCGGGGCGTAGGAATTGCCGATAGCTCCGGGGATAAGTCCGCCGTTGCCGTAAAACCACTGGTAGCTCAGGGAGCCCTCGTCGCTTATGCTGGCGCCCACCGTCAGCAGTACGCTCTCGCCCACACTGCAGTTGACGTTGCCGCTCTGGGTTATCCTGGGCAGGGCGGGCTTCACCTCCAGAGTGCAGACGATGCTGCCGACAGCGGAGCCGGCCAGCTCAAGCGTGAAGGTATGGCTTCCGGCGTACACGGGCTTGCCTCTCAGGTACAGTCTGGAGGCGCCGTTCTCCGTCTCTCCCACCACGGTGCAGCCGTAGGGCAGTGACAGTGCCGTGACCTGGCAGTCCGCCGCCACGTCGCTTATATAGCAGTTTATCTCATCCCCCGCGTAGCAGCTGCCGATGGTAATATACTCGGCATAGGCGCAGGGTACGGTATTGAGCATCAGCAGCAGGGCAGCCGCCAATGACACCAGAATCTTTTTCATTTGATAGTCAAGCTCCTCAGGCAAAACAATATGGGTCGGTACGCCGTAATATCCGGCGCTTACCGCTTCCGTGCTCGTGGGTATTCGTATTATGATACCACATATTTCGGAATTTAACAACGTTCTTCAATAATTTGACGCGGTTATTGTGATATGGGAGAATCTGTGCTAAAATGCACGTAATAAAAGTGCTCAGGAGGCAATTACGTATGGCAAAGTCCCAATGGTATAAGGAGATGTGCGTCTACCAGATATGGCCCCGCAGCTTCTGCGACGGCAACGGCGACGGCATCGGCGATCTCTGGGGCGTCCTCGGCAAGCTGGATTACATCAAGAGCCTGAACGTGGACGCTATATGGTTCTCTCCCCTGTACCCCTCTCCCAACGCCGACTATGGCTACGACATATCCGACTACAAGAACATCCACCCGGACTACGGTGATCTGGACGTGTTCCGTCAGGTGCTGGACGGGGCCCATCAGCGGGGCCTGCGGGTGTTCATGGACCTGGTGGTGAACCACACCTCCGACGAGCATCCCTGGTTCAAGGAAAGCCGCAAGAGCAAGGATAACCCCTACCACGACTATTATTTCTGGCGTCCCGGCAAAAAGAGCCGTTCGGGCCGTCGGCTGCCCCCCAACAACTGGACCAGCAATTTTGAGGGCGGCGCCTGGGAGTACGACAGCGGTCTTGACGAATACTATCTGCACCTGTTCGCCAAGAAGCAGCCGGATCTGAACATGGACAACCCCAAGGTCCGCAATGAGGTGAAGGACATTCTCCGCTTCTGGCTGGACATGGGCGTGGACGGCTTCCGGGAGGACGTGATAACCTACATCTCCAAGCACCCCCAGCTGCCCGACTCCTACCCCAAGCTGCCGGCGGCCAACGGCATGAAGTACTACTCCAATCTGCCCAAGGTACACGACTATCTCAAGGAGTTCAAGCAGGAGGTGTTCAGCGGCTACGACTGCTTCACCGTCGGCGAGAGCCCCCTTACCAATGCGGAAATAGCCCTGAGATACGTCACCGAGGGGCCGGAGCAGGTGCTGGACGAGATGATAGCCTTCTCCCACATGGAGGCGGACTGCATCATGACGGACATGATACACCGGCCCTTCAGTCTGGTCAAGATGAAAAAGGCCTTTTCCGACTGGCAGCACCGGCTCTACGGCAAGGGCTGGAACGCGCTGTACATCGAAAACCACGACCATCCCCGCATCATCAGCCGCTACGGCAGCGAGAAATACCGCACGGAAAGCGGGAAGCTTCTGGCCGCCATGTACATCCTCCAGCGGGGCACCCCCTTCGTGTATCAGGGTCAGGAGATAGGTATGCTGAACATCAGCCTGCCCAGCCTGGATATGTACGAGGACGTGATGACACATAACGGGGCTAACATCGCCAGGAAATTCCTGCCAATGAAAAAGGTGATGGAGCTGGTGCATCTGTCCAGCCGGGACAGCGCCCGCACCCCCGTCCAGTGGTCGGACGGGCCTAACGCCGGCTTCACCGACGGCAAGCCCTGGTTCTTCGTAAACGATAATTACCGGGAGATAAACGCCGCCGCTCAGGAAAAGGACCCGGACTCCCTGCTGAATTTCTACCGGAAGCTGCTGCTGTTCAAAAAGCAGAGCCCGGTGGCAGTCTGGGGTGATTACAAAGAGTATTATCCCAAGGACAAGAATTTCTATGTGTACCGGCGCAGCTATCAGGGGCAGCGGCTGCTGGTCATCTGCGCCTTCACGGAAAAGCCGCTGCGCTTCAAGGCCCCCCGGGATATAGAGCTGGCCGGGGGAGAGCTTGTCATGTCCAATTACAAGGTCTGCCCCGTGGAGGACAACGGCTTCACCGCCCGACCCTACGAGCTGCGGGTCTACGCGTTCTGAGGTCCCGCCATGGAAACTGTAACAGAAAAGGCCTGGGCCAAGCTGAACATCTCCTTGGACGTGGCCGAGAAAAGGGACGACGGCTTTCACGATATGGTGATGGTGATGCAGACGGTGTCCCTCTTTGACGAGCTGCGCATTGTCCCCAACGGCAGCGGCAGAATTACGGCCAGCTGCGATCTGTCTTTCATCCCCGGCGACGAACGGAATCTGGCGGTGCGGGCGGCTCTGTGCTTTTTGGAGGCTCTGGGAAAAACAGGCCAGGGCCTGCACATCGTGGTGAAGAAGCACATACCGGTGGGCGCGGGCATGGGCGGCGGCTCCTCGGACGCGGCGGCTGTGCTGAGAGCTCTGAATCGGATGTACGGCAAGCCCTTCAGCGTAACGGAACTGGAGACTCTGGCCGGTCAGGTGGGCTCGGACGTGCCATTCTGCGTGGCGGGAGGCACCACCCTGGCCACCGGCCGGGGTGAGAAGCTGAAAGCGCTGTCCCCTCTGCCGCCCTGCGTATTTGTCATATGCAAGCCGAGCTTCTCCATATCCACCCCGGAGCTTTTCAACAAGCTGGATAAGACCAGCCTGCGCAACCACCCGGACACAGCGGGCCTGCTCCATGCTCTGGAGCAGGGAGAACTGACCGAGCTGAGCCGGAGGATGTACAACGTATTTGAGGATGTGAACGACCGGCGTTTTCGTGCGGTATCGGAGATAAAGGGCATACTTCTGGACCACGGTGCTTTAGGCGCCGTGATGACCGGCACCGGCTCCTCCACCTTCGGCGTATTCCCGCCGGACAGCGACGTGTCGGGAGTGTGCGCCCTGCTGAAAAAAAGCTTCGGCTTCTGCGAGAGGGCGCAGGCTGTGGGTCGGCTGCTTGCTGATTAAGAACCGGTAAAACCGTCTATACTGTGTGTATTACATACGGTAAGGCGGTTTTATTATGTCTGACAACAAATGCAAGTCCCTCCGGCGCTGGGAGCTGGCGGCGCTGCTGGCTCTGTGCGCGGCGCTGCTTATCTGCACCTGGGCTCAGGGCCGGCAGAATTCCATCAGCGCCTCCCTCGTGCGGCTGCACGTGGTGGCGGTCTCTGACAGCGACAGTGAACAGCGGCTGAAGCTCCGGGTGCGGGACGCGGTGCTGGATTATCTGGGCGGCAGCCTGTCGGGGGCTGACAGTCCCGCCCGGGCCTGTGAGCTCATTCGCGCTGATATGGAGGGCATAGAGCAGGCGGCCCGGGGCGCGGCGGAGGGCCGGGAGCTGTCTGTCACTCTCAGCCGGGAGAGCTATCCCAGTCGGCAGTATGAGGGCTTCACTCTGCCCGCCGGGGAATATCAGTCCCTGCGAATAATAATCGGCGCGGGACAGGGACATAACTGGTGGTGCATCGTGTTCCCCCCTGTGTGTCTGGACGCTGTAGGCGGCGAGGAGTTGGCGCAGACCATGAGCGGCGGTGACTACGCCATGATAAGCGGGCAGGAGGGCTATGAGCTGCGCTTCAAGGCGCTGGAGCTCTGGGGAGAGCTGACCGAAAAACTACGGCGTGAGTAGTTGAATCCGTCGAAAAAAGCGACTATAATACCTTCATATAATAAAACGGAGGTGTATTATGAAGCTTTGCAATATTCTGGTACGCGGCGAGACACATCTGGCAATAATTACCGAGGACGGCGTAAGGGATATGACCGCCGCCGGCTTTCCTCTTGACATGGACGCCGTAATAGCCGGCGGGCTCCCGGAGGAGCTCAAGGCTTTGGCCGCTGGCGGCACTGCGCCGGAGGCGGAGGAGCCGGTATTTCTGAATGTGGTGAACCGTCCGGGCAAGCTGCTGTGCGTAGGGCTCAACTACAAGGCCCATGCGGAAAACGCCAATATGAAGCTGCCCGAATATCCCATACTGTTCAGCAAGTTCAGCGACGCGCTTGCCCCCTCCGGGGAGGCCATCCCTCTCCCCGCCTGGGAGAACAGCTACGACTACGAGGCGGAGCTGGTCGTCGTCATGGGCCGGGAGGCCTGGAACGTCAGCGAGGAGGAGGCTCTGTCCTATGTTTTCGGCTACTCCTGCGGCAACGACCTGAGCTGCCGGGACGCCCAGATGCGCAGCGGCCAGTGGCTCATTGGCAAGACCATGCCCGGCTTCGCCCCCTGCGGCCCGTGCATAGTCACCGCCGACAGCTTTGAGCCCAACGGTAAAAGCATCCGAAGCTATGTGAACTCAGAGCTCCGCCAGGACGGGGACACCTCCGACATGATCTTCTCCTGCGCAAAGGTCATCAGCTATGCCTCCCGGTACGTGCGGCTCTGCCCCGGTGACCTTATCTTTACCGGCACCCCCAGCGGCGTGTCCCTGGAAAAGAGCGGCGGCGCGGAGAAGTGGCTCCACCCCGGCGACAGGGTGGATATTGCCATTGAGGGCATAGGCACCCTGACCAACATAATGGCATGATGTACACGGCCCAATGCTCCTCCCCCCTGGGCGCCCTGACTCTGGCGGGAGACGGGGATGCCCTGCTTGGCCTCTGGCTGAATGAGCAGAAGTATTACGGTCTGCCCTATGTAAACGAGGAGCCCGACCCATCCCGGCCGGAGCTGCTGGCCCCCGCCATAGACTGGCTTCGCCGGTACTTTCAGGGTGAAAGGCCGGATTTGGGAGAGCTGCGGCTGGCCCCAAGAGGCAGTGATTTTCAGAAGCAGGTGTGGCGACTGCTGTGCGGGATACCCTACGGCAGCACCGTCAGCTATGGTGAGCTGGCCCGGCAGATAGCGGCGCAGCGGGGCATAAGGGCCATGTCCGCTCAGGCGGTAGGCGGCGCCGTGGGTCATAACCCTATCGGCATAATCATCCCCTGCCATCGGGTCATAGGCTCTGACGGCAGCCTCACGGGCTACGCCGGAGGTCTGGATAAAAAGCTGTGGCTCCTGCGCCACGAGGGCGCGATACTATGACAAAAGCCGCTCACGGCGGCTCAAGGAAAACGAGGCATATATGAACGAGAGCAACAATCGGCGCAAGGGTGCGCTTATCTTCGGCCTTTCCGCGGTACTGTGCCTGGCGGAGAATCTTTTTCTGTACAGGGCAGGCGTGTTTTCCGGGGTCCAGCTTGTCCCCAGTATCCTGGGCGTGGTATTCGGCCTCTATTTCCTGCTTCTGGCCAAGGAAACTCTCCCCGCCTATTACGACGAGAACAGGATAAGCTGCTACAGCGACGGCTTCTTCAGGATGAATGTGCCGGGGCTCTGCTTTAATAACCGCAACTGGCCCCATATACTGCGGGTAGGACGGGTCTGGGCCGTGGCCGTCTGCGTAGGTTATCCTGCGCTCTGGGGCGTTTTCAGTCTGGCACTGCCGGAGTTCTGGAGCCGCTTCGGTCTGTTTGTCACGCTGGCGCTGGTGCTGGGCGGGCTGTTCATCCCCATGTATGCGGTGGGAAAGAAATTTGAATAACCGGGGCTGTATCACTATTCGCAGATTGCACAGGAAAAGACACTCTCTGCCGTACTA